>JAFVZY010000129.1 GCA_017507885.1 Candidatus Methanomethylophilaceae archaeon
GACGCCCGACATCATGAGCGGGAAGTTCAGGAACAGCCAGTTCGGAGATTACGAGTTGGCATCCTATGCGAAGGTCGGCCCCTGCATCGTCATATCCGTCGGCGGGGACATCTACGCGTTCAACCAGTCGTCGGACGCCGCCACGCAGGCCTGTTACGACGAACTCCTGAGCAAGCTTCCCTGAAACCCCTGAACCGGGAGGGCCGTACGACCTTCCCGGCGGTCATTCCCCGCCATGAAGCATCTTTTCGAGATACATGTCGACCTCTTCGGGGGATACGGACGATGGAGGGATTTCCGGATTCGGGGAATCCATGAAGGATGCCGCGAACAACGGAAGCAACAATATGCCGTTGTCATCGACGAGGATGTTGGAATCGCATATCCTCACACCCTTTATGCCCTTGTTGTTCCTGATCAGGGTCCCGAAGGGTTTCACCTTCATCGCGGTCATGCCCTCGGAAGTATCCAAAAGGAGAACGATTTCCATCAAACAGCAAGAAACACCCGGGCTGATGGGGCGAACAGACTGACAAATTTTTAACAGAATACGTCTGCCAATTCGTTTGAAATCCATAACCATCAAAAATTCATATCAAAATAACTACTTTAGTCCCTGAATAATGAAAAAACCTTTCTTTATATGAATAGTTATTGAATAAATCTGTATATTTTGTTTTTCTCTGAAATGATGAAAAGATCGTTTTTACGACTAAAATGAGGGAACTTCGGTCCAATCTTACGACTAAAATGAGGGAACTTCGGTCCAATCTTACGACTAAAATGAGGGAACTTTGGTCTAATGTTACGACTGAATCCAAGGAATGTGAGGATCGACACATCATCGAGAGAAATCGATGACGACACGACACTCCGCATCCCTATTATATTCAACAACCCCTGACGGGAACCATGTCCAACAGGCTCGTACCCAATCTCAGCGTCAAGGTCGTAGGCGTTGCCTTCGACAAGAGATACAGACTCGCCTCCTGGACAAGGAAGTACAAACGCCTCGGCCGTCTGGTCAGGAAGACCATGTTCGATGCGGACGACATGATCGTCGTACCCAAGGACGGTGTGGCCAAACGCAGGGTGATCGAAACCGACATCGGGATTCCCGATGCGGATGCGAGGACCGTCCTCCCCAGCGACGTGGTCAAGGACATCGTCACCAAGGCCGAGAAGGTCTTCATCATGGATTTCTGCATCTGCAGGAAATCCAACGGGTGCGAGGATTACCCCAGGGACCACGGATGCATGTTCCTCGGCGACGGCACGGACCGCATCCCGCGCGAATTCGGAAGGGTCGTGGACACGGAGGAGGCGATTGAATACATCGAGGAGTGCGGCAGGCTGGGTCTGGTTCACATCATCGGCAGGAACAAGCTGGACTCCATATGGCTCAACACCCGCATGGATGCCCGCAACCTCACCACCATCTGCAACTGCTGCCCCTGCTGCTGTCTGTGGAACATGGTGAGGGACATAGACGAGGGCATAGGCGGCTCCTTCAACAGGATGGAATCCGTGGAGGTCACCGTCGACGCCGAAAGGTGCACCGGATGCGGATTCTGCGTGGAGGGGTGCTTCGTCAGGGCCATCTCCATCGAGGACGGTGTCTGTGACATAGACGATTCGTGCAGGGGATGCGGCCGCTGCGCCGAGAACTGCCCCTCCGGAGCCATAACCGTCACATACGACGAGGACGCCATCGGAAGGGAGGTCGCCAGGATCTCCGAACTCGTCGACCTGTGATCAGGACTTCCTCTTCAGATACAGGCGGTCATCCGGGACCACCATCGCCATGTTCCTGAGGACGGCGTCCGTCTGCCCCTTCATTATGTCGGACCTGAGACGGGGATAGTTCACCATGGAGTACCGCTCGTACGAACCGGAGCGTTTCAGATGCTCGATCACATCAGTCTTGTCCTCCGGAAGCACCACCTTCTTCTGATGGGACACCACCACGTAGCAGTCCGAACCGTTGACGGCGTTGTACCCGTGCCCGTCCGCATAGCCCACTATGGATTCGGACAGTTCCCTCTGCCTCTCCTCGAGCATCGCGATGCGGTCCTTCAGGGCACGCTTCTTCTCCTCCAACTCCCTGTACGCGTCCACCATGCGGACCCCCTCGTCCATGGACCTCGAATCCGGATCCTCCGGAAGTGAGTCGGCATGGGCGAAACGGGGACAGTTGGAACGGACGGGACAACCGGGACACAGGTCGCAGGCCTTCGGCGGGAACGCCACGGCGGCCCTCAGCACGCCGACGTCCCTGCCGACGTCCACGGCCGTACGGGTGAGCGAACCCCTGTCCGTGGGGGATTCGAACTCGGTGCCCGTGGACAGGAGCCTCCAACACGCCACGGCGTATTCGGCACCGGGGATGTTGTACAGCGCCCACAGGAGGGCTATGTTCATGGAACGGTCGGACTCCATGTCGGTGCGGGTCCTGAGACCGTCGGTGACGTAACGGCAGAGGAGCACCGTCTCACCGCGCATGCACACCTCGTCGATGTCGATGCGGATCCCGTTACCCCCGGGCAGCTGCCGGACGGAATGGATGTCGTTCATGAGTATGCGGGGGGAACCGTAGCGGGAGACCATGCGGACATAGGTCCTGACCAGGTCCTCGCCCATGTGCAGATGGGTGATCCTGTCGGAGGAATCCTTGAAACGCGGGGGATGCAGGCCGTAGGATTCGTCCCAGCAGTCCCAGAACTCCTCCAGCGCCTCGTCCTCGGTGACGCTTCCACGCGTGAGCCTCAAGGCGTTCATGCGGGATATCACAGAATGCACCACGGCATCCACGAACTCGGAAGGGGCCGGAACGTAGGATTCGGACCGGGCGTACCTGAAACGGTACGGACACTTGGAGAACTCCTCTAGATCCCTGAACGTGACGTTGGACACGGTGGAACGGATGGGGAACGAAAAGATAAGGATGACGGGGGTCCGACCCCCGGTCATCGCGGTTTCAAAAGGGTTGTTCCTTGACGATGGTCTCGGCGGACTGGATGCACTTGGTCAACACCGCGTAGGCGTCGATCATGTCCTCCTCGCCGACGATGAAGATGGTGTCGGTGTGACAGCTGACGGTCTCCTCGATGTTGATTCCGGCATCGGACAGGTTGGTGATGAGGTACGCGATGACCCCGCTGGTGTCCACGATCTTCTCGGGGGACTTCACGGCGATCTCGACGAGGTCCTCCCTGACCTTGATGATGTTGAACCTTCCAACGGTGTCCATGATCCTCTCCTTGAGCATCTTGTCCGCGATGATCGTGACGGCGGATGCGGACTGGACGCACTGCATGATGGAGTTCTCGTTCCACAGGTCCTTGAAGAGGTTGTCCATCTTGTGGAGGACGGTCCAATCGTTCTTGGCCGTCACGATGCAGGTCTTGGTCCTCATCTCGAGCCTGCTGTCCTTGAGGATGCGGAGGATGCTCATCTCGTGCTCGGAGGTCACGGAGAGCCTGGAGGCGTAACGACGGCAGGCGATCATGACCGCCTCCTCGTTGTCGATGTCCATCTCCTTCATGATGAGACGTGCGAGGGACGAGTAGTTGATGAGCCCCTTGGACACGCAATCCTTGATGCTGGGGTGCGAATCGATGTAGAAACGCGTCTTCTCCGCCAGACTGGCGTCCTTTGGAATGTTCTTGTACATGATACAGCCATGTCGTTTTTGATATTTAATGTCTGATGTCAGACACTTCGATATTGAAATACACTCAAATCCGACAAACGTGTTTGATTATCGCCAAGAAAATCCACTTTGCAGAACTTCCCACCCCGACCGACGGACATGAAGATCCCTCCGGGATCGGCATCCACGTACCTCCTATCGAACATCCCAACGAATCCCTTCGCCTAGTCGGAATTGGAAACCCGGATGTCTCCCATGTTCATCCGTATGACCGGGTGGGAATGGATGCAATCTTTGAAATCGACACTCTCCGACATCCCCGACCCATCTAACAAACCCTCTTGACCGACATATGCCGTGTTGAGGAAACGATCGATCGTATCCGGGTTCAGGGTTTTCCCGAATCTCGTGGGACGTGTGAGGATGTGGACCCCGTCGAAACCCATGGGGATCGGGCGGTCTATGAAACCCGTCTTGTCCACATGGATCTTTTTGCGGGGTATCGGAGCCCGCACCCGAGTCGGCCATCGGTTCCATGAACGTCGTTCCGATCGTTCTATTGCAAAACCATCGCATTTGTCATAAAAATGGGGCCGAAGCCCCGGTTGAGGTTTCAGAGACACTCCTTGAGCGCCTTGTTGAACATCGCCTTCTGGACGTCGTTGATGATCAACGGGGGCACCAGACGGACGGTGGTTCCGTGACAGACGTTGACGAGGATGCCGTTGGAGAGGCAGTGGGCCTTCACCTTGGCGGCGGTCTCGGCGGAGTCCATCTCGATTCCGATCATGAGTCCGTTTCCACGCACCTCCTTGATCTTCTCGGAACCGATTGCACGGAGCTCGGACATCCAGCGGGCACCGATGTCGTGGGAATGCTCCACGAGGTGCTCCTCCTTCATGACGGTGAACACGGCGTTTCCGGATGCACACACCAGGGGGTTCCCTCCGAAGGTGGTGCCGTGGGTTCCGGGGGTCATGACGGCGGAGATCTCGTCGGTGGTGACGACGGCACCGATGGGTGCACCCCCGCCCAGCCCCTTGGCCATGGTGATGATGTCGGGAACCACGTCGTGGTTCTCGATACCGAACCACTTCCCGGTACGACCCATTCCGGTCTGGACCTCGTCGGCGATCATCAATGCACCGCGGTCGGTACACACGTCGCGGACGGTCTTGAAGAACTCGGTGGATGCGGTGCGAACCCCGCCCTCTCCCTGGATGGGTTCCACCATCACGGCCGCGGTGTCGGGACCGACCATCTCCTTGATCTGCTCGCAGTTCCCGAACTCGTAGTACTGGAACGCGTCGCTGATCAGGGGTTCGAACGAGTTGCGGTAGACCTCCTGTCCGGTGGCGCCGAGTGATGCGGCGGTCCTTCCGTGGAATCCCCCGAGTGCGGAGAGCACCTTGCCGCGTCCGGTGTAACGGACCGCGACCTTCAACGCGCCCTCGTTGGCCTCGGCACCGCTGTTGACGAACAGGGTGCGCTTGAGGTCGCCGGGTGCGACGGATGCGATCCTCGAGGCCAGTTCGGCCTGCTCGGGGATGTGGTACAGGTTGGACACGTGCGCGAGACGTGCGACCTGGGCCTGCATGGCGGAGACCCACAGGGGGTGCGAGTATCCGATGGCGTTGACGGCGATTCCGGCCACCAGGTCGAGATACCTGGTGCCGTCGGTGGAGTAGAGGTAGCATCCCTCGCCGTGGGTGAATGCCAGGTCCATGCGTCCGTAGTTCTGGAACAGATACTCTGAACCAGTCTCCTTGATCTGATTGAAATCCATTTCGAATCACTTCGTTATTACAGTTCCACGGGTGCCCTCTCCGGGCCCCGTCATTATTCCTTCCTTGTCCCTTCCGTTGACCATGCGCACGCTGGCGACCCCGGCCAGAAGGGCCTTCCTGCAGGCATCCACCTTGGGGATCATCCCTCCGGAAATCGTTCCGTCGGCGATGAGGGCGTCCACCTGCTCCAATGTGAGATTGTCGTACTTGGACGAGGGGTCCTTGACGTCCGCCAGGATTCCGGGGACGTCGGTGATGGCGACCATCTCCACGCAGTCCACACCAGCGGCGATGCCGGCGACCATGGTGTCCGCGTTGACGTTCAGCATCCTTCCGTCGGCGTCCTTTCCGATGGGGTATACGACGGGCAGGATCCCCTGCTCCAACAGGTCGTAGAGCGATGCGGGATCCACACCGGCCACCTCTCCGACGAGTCCGAGGTCGACCTCCACCTCCACACCGTCCTCGACCCCCTTGAACGGGGGCTTGCGGGTGCAGAGGGTGCAGAAGTACCCGGGAATCCCCAGGGCGGTGACGCCGCACTCCTGCAGACACCCGACGACATCGGCGTTGAGCCTGCGGAGGACGGTCTCGACGATGTCCAGGACGTCCCCGTCGGTGATCCTCATCCCGCAGACCTTCCTGGGGACGAAACCGCGGGCCTCCATCTCCTCGTTGATCTCGGGACCTCCGCCGTGGACGAGGATGACCCTCTTCCCGTCGGCGACCATGTCGGCGATCTCCCTGGAGAGACGCATCAGGTCCTCCCTTCCGCGGATGGCGTTGCCTCCGAACTTCAGCACATGGATGTTATCCATCGGGATCCCCTCTCAGGTGGCGTACTCCGCATTGATGCGGACGTAGTCGTAGGTGAGGTCGCAACCCCATCCGACGGCGCTCTCGTTGCCGACGGCGAGATCGACGAGGATCGTGACCTCCTTGTTGTCCATGGCCATGCGGACGACCTCCACGGCACGCTCCTCCTGGAAGATGGGTGCACCGGAATCGAGGATCGGAACCTCCATGTCACCGCCCTTGATGGTCAGGCGGATCTCGTTCATGTTGAAGTTCACGCCGCTGTTTCCGACGGCCATCATTATACGGCCGTAGTTGGGGTCGGATCCGAAGATCGCGGACTTCACGAGGGGGGAGTTGATGATCGTCTTGACGACCTTGCGTGCACCCTCCTTGGTCTCGGCGCCCTCGACCTGGACCTCGATGAGCTTGGTGGCGCCCTCGCCGTCCATGGCGATGGTGCGTGCGATGCGGGTCATGACCGTGCGGAGGGCTCCGATGAACTCGGGGTCCTTGTCCGCATATCCCCCGTTGGACATTCCGTTGGCCAGGAGGATGCAGGTGTCGTTGGTGGACTGGTCGCCGTCGACGGAGACCATGTTCATGCTGTCGTCGAGGATCTCCTGCCAGACCTGCTTGAAGTCCGGGGAGAGCTTGGCGTCGGTGGTGACCAGGGACAGGGTGGTTCCATGAAGCACCTTCATGCAGGGCTCGATCATTCCGCTTCCCTTGGAGATGGCTCCGATGTACACCAGGGTCCCGTCGGAGAGACGGACGCGTGCCGCGCACTCCTTCTTGATGGTGTCGGTGGTCATGATCGCCTCGGCGATCTGGTTGTCGGCGTCGCGGCCGCATGAGAGTTCACGGGACGCACGGGAGATCCCGTAGCGGATCTTGTGCATGTCCATGAAGCGTCCGATGAGTCCGGTGGACATGACACCGACCTGGACGGGATCCAGGTTGAGCTCGGTGGCCACGGACTGCTTCATCGAGATCGCATCCTCGATTCCGCGACGTCCGGTGAGGGCGTTCGCGTTTCCGCTGTTGACGACGACCGCGGACAGGGTGGGGGAGTTCTCCTCCATCATCACCTGTACGGGTGCGGCCTTCACGTTGTTGCTGGTGAATCCGCAGAACGCCGCCGCGGGAACCTCGGAATACAGGAGACCGAGGTCCAGCGAGCGGTATTTCACTCCACTGTGCACTCCTGCGGCCTTGAATCCCTGAGGGGTGGTCACGCCGCCGTCTATGATTTCTACCATTTTCTTCAAACCCCCAATCCGGGAATGTTCAGTCCGGCGGCCTCGTCGAGACCGAGCATGAGGTTCATGCACTGCACGGCCTGTCCGGAGGCTCCCTTGACCAGATTGTCCAACACGCCGAAGGACACGACCTTGGAGCCGATGACCTTGGATGCCGTCTGCGCGTGGTTGGATGCCACCACGGCGCGTATGGAGGGTTCCTGCACATGGTGCACGAACCTCTCGTTTCCGTATTGCTTCTCGTAGATCGCATCGACCTCCTCCTGGGAGAGGTCCTCCGTGAGGTCGAAATAGCATGACGACAGGATCCCACGCACGATGGGGAGCAGCTGGGGCACGAAGGTGACCTTGGTGGACGAACCGGCGAAACGGTCGACGGCCATCTCGATCTCGGGCGTGTGCCTGTGCTTCCCGACGCTGTAGGGGATGATGGTCTCCCCGCAGGTGGAATGATGGGTACGGTCCGTGGGGACCATTCCCGCACCGGAGGTTCCGGATTTGGCATCCACCACTATGTCCTCGTCCACGACGCCGGCCTTCAGGAGGGGTCCGCATGCGAGGATGATGGATGTGGCGTAGCAACCGGGGTTGGCGACCAGGTCCGCACCCTTGAGGTCGTCGCGGAAGAACTCCGGGAGACCGTACTTGGCCTTGGCGAGGTTGTCGAGGTCGGTGTGCTCGTGTCCGTACCATTTCTGATACACCTCATGGTCGTGGAGACGGTAGTCCCCGGACAGGTCTATGGCCTTGATTCCCTGCTCCAGGAGCGCGGGGACCTCTTTCATGGCGACCCCGTGGGGGGTAGCGACGAAGACGAGGTCCAGATCCTTGGTGTCGGAGATCCTCTCGGTGAACTCCAGGTCGACGTACCCCCTGAGGTAGGTGTGGACGTCCTGCACACGGGATCCCGCATTCTGACGGGAGGTCATGGCCGCTATCTCGACGTCGGGGTGGGTGCACAGGATGCGTGCGAGCTCCCCTCCGGTGTAGCCTGTTCCACCGATGATTCCGATTCTTGTCATGTCAATCAATCCATTTGATTAATGAATGGATGACTGCGATTCTAACTAAAAAGCTATTGTTCGAAATCAGACATTCGATGTCCATTTAGTCTCCCCACGGACGGATTTGATTTCAATCCGACTATGTATCGTCAAACTGACACCACGTCCGACAAACCTGAAACGATTCTGTCTGAAGGCATACAGACCCCCGGAAATCCATCTTTCCACATCCCCGGGAACGAGATGCACGGCATGATTGGGGTCACAACGGTGTCGGCAGGGGATACACGGGATGTCCACCCCCTGACACCCCACACGCCTCCTCTGGAACCCGTCGGACCGCAACGATATAATAAAAAAGAATCAATCGCGCCCCCGATAAACATGGATTCCAACAACACATCCGGACAGAGGGACAAGGTCGTCCTCGCATACTCCGGTGGACTCGACACCTCCGTCGCCATCCACTGGCTGCAGGACAAGTACAACGTCGACGTCATCGCCATCGCGATCAACGTCGGTCAGCCCCCCAGCAAGGACGACATCGTCGCCCGTGCACTCAGGAACGGGGCCATCAAGTCCGACTTCATCGACGTCACCGACGAGTTCGTCTCCGACTACATCTGGCCCTCCCTCAAGGCCAACGCCCTGTATCAGGACATCTACCCCCTGAGCACCGCCATCGCAAGGCCCCTCATCGCCAAGAAGCTCGTAGAGGTCGCCAACGCCGAGGGCGCCAAGTACATCGCCCACGGATGCACCGCCAAGGGAAACGACCAGGTCAGATTCGATGTGGGAATCGTCTCCCAGAACCCCGACCTCAGCATCATCGCCCCCATGAGGGAGTGGGTCACCTCCAGAGAGGAGGAGATCGAGTACGCCAGGAAGCACGGAATCGAGATCATCGTCAAGAAAGAGAGCCCATACTCCAGGGACGAGAACCTCTGGGGAGCATCCTGCGAGTGCGGAATCCTCGAGGACCCCTGGGCCGAGCCCCCCGCAGACGTCTGGGAACACACCGTCGATCCCGCCGCGGCACCCGACACCCCCACCTACATCGAGATCGACTTCGAGCAGGGAGTCCCCGTCGCCCTCGACGGAAAGAGGATGGACGGAGTCGCCCTCATCAGGGCCCTCGACAAGCTCGCCGGAGAGAACGGAATCGGAAGGATCGACCACGTCGAGGACCGTCTCGTCGGAATCAAGAGCCGCGAGACCTACGAATGCCCCGCAGCCGTCACCCTCATCACCGCACACAGGGCCCTCGAGGCCATGACCCTCACCCGCGACACCATCGAGTTCAAGCGCGGAATCGAGCAGAAGTACTGCCAGCTCGTCTACGACGGTCTCTGGTTCGGCGGACTCCGCGAGCCCATCCAGGCATTCATCGACGAGACCCAGAAGTTCGTCACCGGAACCATCAGGATGAAGCTCTACAAGGGATCCGCGACCGTCGTCGGAAGGAAGTCCCCCTGCTCCCTCTACGACAGCGGCCTCAGCACCTACACCGATGACGACAGCTTCAACCACGAGTCCGCCGTCGGATTCATCTACGTGTGGGGACTGCCCGGAAGGACTTCCGCCAAGGCCCGCGCCGAGAAGAAGTGATGTCCTTGCAGCAGGCACTCTGGTCCGGACGCTTCGACGCGGGGATGGACGACTCCACCCTCGCGTTCACCTCGTCCCTCGAGGTCGACTCCAAACTGGCGTTCTACGACGTCATGGGTTCCCTCGCACACGTGAGGATGCTCAGGTCCTGCGGGATCATCCCCGCGGAGGACGCCGATGCGATCATCGACGGGCTGAAGGTCATCCTCTCCGAGATCGAAGAGGGCACCTTCGAACTGGACTTCACACAGGAGGACATCCACACCAACGTGGAGTTCACCCTCACGTCCCGCATCGGACCCGCCGGTGGGAAACTCCACACCGGAAGGAGCAGGAACGACCAGGTCGCCACGGACTTCAGGATGTACCTGAGGGACGCCGCCCTGGCCGCCTCCGAATCCGTGGACAGGCTCATGATGAGCCTCGTCAGGGTCGCCGAGGAGCACGGGGACACCGTGATGCCCGGATTCACCCACATGCAGCACGCCCAGCCCGTGACCCTGGCCCAGCACATGATGGCCCACGCCTTCAAGTTCTCCAGGGATGCCGAGAGGTTCCTCGACGCGCTCTCCAGGCTGAACTACTGCCCCCTCGGTGCCGCGGCCCTCGCGGGAACCACCTATCCCATCGACAGGCACATGACCGCCTCGGCCCTGGGATTCAAGGGACCCACCGAGAACTCCATGGACACCGTCAGCGACAGGGACTTCGTCACCGAACTCGCCTACTGCGCCGCACAGACCGCGATCCACCTCTCCTCCCTCTGCGAGGAGCTGGTCCTGTGGTCCTCCCAGGAATTCGGGTTCATCGAGATGGCGGACAGGTACACCACCGGATCCTCCATCATGCCCCAGAAGAAGAACCCCGACATCGCGGAACTCGTCAGGGGAAGGACCGGTGCCGTCGTCGGCGCCCTCATGACCATGATCACCATGACCAAGGGCCTGCCTTTTACATACAACCGCGACCTCCAGGAGGACAAGCGCCCCGTGATGGATTCCCTCGAATCCGTCATCGCATGCTGCGACATCATGTCCAAGGTCATCTCCACCTCGGAATTCAAGGTCGAGAGGATGATGGAGGTCACCAGCAGGGGACAGATCAACGCCACCGACCTAGCCGACTACCTCGTGACCAAGGGGGTCCCCTTCCGCGAGGCCCACGGGATCGTCGGAGCCGCCGTCAGGTGCAGCATCGACACCGGGATCAACCTGGAGGACATGCCCCTGGAGCAGCTGAAGGGATTCGACCAGAGGATCGAGGAGGACGTGTACGACGTCCTTCCCGTGAGAAGGTGCATGGAGAGGAGGAACTCCTACGGAGGGACATCCCCCTCGTCCACCGACGTCCAGATCGGAAGGGCCATGGAGCAGATCATGCTCCGTGACGAGACTGTCCGCCAGGAGAAACAGCTGATCGCCAACTGTTGGAAGGCGCTCAGGGAATAAACGAGTTAAATCACAAGGGGGCGGGGGACCGCCCCCCTCATTTTATTGAAAGGAAATCAGTTGAGGAACGATTTGCACTTGGCGTACAGGTCGTCGGTGGGCTGGAGCGTCGCCCAACCGCCCTCGGCCACCTTGACCTTGAGGCGGACCCTGTCCGCGACGATCTGGAGATCCCTGTCGAACTCCTCCTTGTCGCCGAGACCCGTGTCGATCCTGAGGATGTACTCGTAACCGCCTAGACTGAGCAGCCACCTCATGTATCCGTCCCTTCCGGGTTCGATGCCCAGGACCTCCCTCATGTCATCGGTGAGACAGGCCTCGGTCGCCTCGGCGTTAGCGGCATCGGCCTCCATGAACTCGTCGTAGTTGGTGGCCATGGCAGGGAACATGTACAGATGACCCATGTACTCCTTCTGCAGTTCGTTGTACCTGGGGCCTCCTCCGATGTTGATTCCGACGCAATCGTGGCACAGGCACCCGTTGTGGTCGCAGAACATGGCGGAGGGTTTGTAACCCATCCCGTCGGACCAGGCGGGTATGTTCCAATCGTAGTTCCCGCATGTCCCGAGATAGAATCCTATGGCATCGACCAGGGGTTGCATCTCTCCCGTCAACCTTTCTACGACCTCCTTCAACTTCTCCGGCCTGGCATGCAGACCGAGATCGATCATGTGCAGGATCAGATTGTATTCGCTCTTGTCGAATTCGACGGAACCGGAAAGGATGTCCTCCCAGGACGCGGTTTCGAAAGGAATCGCGGCCTTGGAGAGTTTGGATGACACCGAACCCTCGTTGCCGTTGGTGACGACGACTATGCGCTTGGGCTCATCGTCGTTGGTAAGACTGTACACGAGATTGTCATCCACCATGGGACACAGTATTATCCCCAATACACCGCTGGTCATGGATGCCCGAAGGGTTGGAATGATATGACGGTTTGCTTACAGGGGTGTAATCCCATCGGTCAACCCCTCGGGACACCCTTTATGAAACCGTATCCGCGACCCAACACGAGCATCAGGAGGACGGACAGTACCAGGGTGGCGAACTCCGTCACGGGTACCGCGTACCATACCGCCCCTATTCCGAAGGACATCGGAAGGAGGACTATCAACGGCGCGAGCAGCAACAGCGAACGCATCACCGAGATCAATGCCGAAACCAATCCGTTGGACAGTGACGTGAACAGGGACGATGCATAGACGTTGAACCCCATGGCCAGAAACGCGAATGCGAAGACAGCGGCACCCGCGACCGCGATTCCCATCACTCCGTCCGAACCCTCTGCGAAGAATCCGACGATGTAGCTGCTGAACGACTCCATCACCACGAACGCCGCGACGGAGAACACGAGGACGAACATCATCGATATGCGGTAAAGGCCCTGCATCCCCTCCCTGTCCCCCTTGCCGTGGTTGTAGGACATGACGGGAGCGACACCGTTGGAATAACCGATCACGGTGGCGATCGCCAGGAACTGCGCATACATCAGGATGGTTATCGCGGAGACCCCGTCCGGGCCCACGTATTCCATCATGGTCACATTGAACAGGAGCGTGGTGATCCCCCCGGACAGTTCCGATGCCATCTCGGAGATCCCGTTGGTGCAGGTCGATATGATGACCGACGGGTCCCTGACGGGTTTCCGGAAACGAAGGGTCATGCCACCCCTGGAGAACAGGACGAGTCCGACGACCGTGGGGATCAACGCACCGCAACCGCTGGCGATGGCGGCACCGGTCAGACCCCATCCCACGACCCCTATGAACACGTAATCCAGGATGATGTTGGTCAATCCTCCCGCCACGGACAGGGCCAGTGATAGACTCGGACGTCCCGCGACGATCAGCATCTGGTTGAACACATACTGGAGGATGAAGAAGACGCAGAACACGCTGATGACGGTCCCGTATTCCATGGACCCGGCCTTCAAGACCTCGTCGGCGCCGAGGAACCCGACCAACGGTTCCATGAACACCAGGGAAAGGACGGTGAGGATCATCGCGACGGCCACGGCGAACAGGACGATGGATGTGAAGGCACCCCTGGCCCTGTCGTCCTCGCCCCTTCCCATCAGATTGGCCACATAGGCGCTTCCTCCGGTGGCGAACATGAACCCCAATCCGGTCAATACGGAGAACAGGGGCATCAGGATGTTGCATGCGGCCAACGCATCGGTGTCCATGAGATTGGATATGAACGCACCGTCCACCATGGTGTACGAGGAGATGAACAGCATCATCGCCATCGACGGCAACGCGAATCCTATGGTGCGTCTCCATCCCTTCACGGTCTCCAACCTGTTGCCGTCATCCATGACTTCACCTACTTGCGAACGGAGGGAAAAGACATCGCGTATTTGTAGTGTCCCGAATGATTCCGAGAAACAAACCTGTGGAAGAAGTAGAAAGGAAAACGGGTTGTAAATGGTTTGGAACCGGATGAAGGCTGTGACGATCAGTCGAAATCGGCGTCGTCGTTCTGAAGTATGTCGAAATTGACACCGCCATCCTTGAGGATCGCGGCAACCTTGTCGGAGACCTTGGCGAGATCGTTGTTCTTCCCGTAGGTCTTGAAGTAGAACTCCTTCCTGTCCATGGGGAACACGAGACGGATCTTCCCCTTCCTGTTGTATCCTTCGGGTTTCCTGTTGCGCTCCAGGTCGGAGATGTTGAGATCGATGAGCATGTTCATGATCTCCTCCTCTTCGGGCATCTGTCCGATGTCCTGCAGGAGGGTCCTGAGGATGTCGGGGAATACGGGGACCAGATCGATGTAGTCCGAACCCCCCTTGAGAACGAAATGAGTACTGAATACCTTCATCGGACGGGATGATGGCTGTTATGGTTAAAACCTTTTGGAGGATGCGGACCGTCGTCCGAACATGGGATTTTCCCGCCCCTTGTTTATATTAGTTATAGTATAGAGGCGGACGATGAGAACAGCTCTTACAGTGGCTGGCTCCGACTCCATAGGTGGAGCGGGCATACAGGCCGACATCAAGGCGATGTCCGTCGTCGGGGTACATGCCACCTCAGTGATCACAGCCGTTACGGCCCAGAACACGCAGGGTGTGGACGGCATCTTCCCGCTGCCGGAGGAATTCATAAAGACGCAATTGGAGGCGGTCCTGAGGGACTGCGACGTCAAGGCAGTGAAGACGGGCATGCTCTACAGCGCGGAGATCGTGAGCACCGTCGCGGACATCTTGGAGGATCACGACATGCCTTTGATCGTCGACCCAGTGATGATCTCCGGAACCGGATGCGCCCTCCATGACGACACCCTCGTCAAGGCGATGAAGAGGGAACTCCTCCCTCTCTGCGAGCTGGTGACCCCCAACAAATACGAGGCCGAGGTCCTCGCGGGGATGGAGATCAAAAACTACGACGACGTCACGCTCGCATGCGAACTCATCGGGAAGGAGGGTTCGTCCGTCCTCCTGAAGGGCGGGCACTTCGATTCCGCGACCGTCACCGACTACCTGTACCTGTCCTCCGAGATCGTGAAACTGGAGAATCCCCGTCTCAAGAAATCGGGTCACGGCAGCGGATGCACCCTGTCGTCGTTCATCACGGCCAACATGGCCAAGGGATACGACATCGTGAACGCCGTCCTGAAGTCCAGGGACCTGATCCAGGAATCCATAGCCACGCAGTACGCCATCGGAAAGGGGGACGTGGTCGTCAACCCCATGGTGAAACTGAAGGGCGACACCGACAGAACCAAGGTCATCGACGAACTCGACTCCGCCGTATCCAGGCTCATGGACATCATTCCCGACGAGATCGTACCCAAGAAGGGGATGAACATCGCGATGGCATTGAAGGATGCCGCCGGACCCGAGGAGATCGCGGCCGTCGACAAGAGACTCACCGTACACAACGGTATGCTCAGGAAGGGCGGACAGTGCAAATTCGGAACCGCGGAACAGCTGTCCTATGTGCTCCTCTCCGTGATGAAACGCTTCCCCGAAACCCGTTGCATCATGAGCCTCGCGTACAATGACGAGACCATGGACGTCATGGAGGAGGTCGGATTCACCGTCGTCAGCGTGGAGATGCCCAAGGACCGTGTGACCGAATCGGTGGACAAGGCCATCGGGAAGAGGAAGACCGCGCCGGATGCGATCGTGGACAAGGCTTCCAAGAAGGAGAGGGTCATCAGGCTCCTTGCCGAAAACCCCTCCGAGATGCTCGAGAAGATAGAACAGATCCTTTGAACTGAAACCGACGGGGCAACCCGTCATTCCCTTTTCGATTCCGTTCGGAAAATGCATACCCGTTCTCGGACGGAATGTGTATGAAAACGATGTGAGAATGGACGGGGTTGGAACCCCGTCGTTGAAATGTTTTACGTTCACTCCTTGAAGGAGACGAGTTTGATCTCGAAGTAGAGATCCTCGTTGACCCTCTCGTCGGAGGATTTGAAGGTGAAGGTTGTGGCGTCGTATCCGGTCACGTAGATCTTGCCGTTGCCGTAGTCGAGTTCCACGAACTGTTTCAGCTCGCCGTCGAAGGCGTAGGTGAAACTGATGCGACCGCCGTCGATGGCGGTGACCTTGTGGGTGGTGGTGACTGCGGGTGCGTCGGCATCCTTGTCGGGATTGGTGTAGACGTAGTCCTTGCCGATCTCAGGCATGTTGGTGACGACGACCATGTTGTTGGTCGCATCAAGGGTTGCGGTGGCCTGCCATCCGTAGGTGGTGGTGAAGTTGACGTTGGATCCGGCAACGGGCTCGAGGGAGTAGAGTTCCTTGAACGCCTGGAGGGGAATCGTCTGGACGAGATCCACTCCGCCGGTCGCGAGGGATGCGGTGGTGGTCCAACCTCCTCCGACATAGGCCTCGGACGCAGGGATCATGACGGTGACAGTTTCGCCGACCTTGAGGCCGACGATGGCCTGCTCGAACATCGCAAGAGCTTTGTTGGATCCGATGGTGACCTCGAAATCGGAATAGCTGGATTTCTTCGTGAATTCATTGGCCTTGAGATAATCGTCGTCGTTGGCGACGCTCTCATAGCTGGTGTCGAAGACGACGGCACCGTCCTCGCCGATGAAGGCGTTGTATGTACCGGTGTAGTCGACGTAGACGGTGTCACCGACGGTGGCGACCCTGTCATCCTCCTGGATGAAGGTGTCGTGCACGTATACGGCGGTGACTGCGACGGCCGCGATCACGAAAATCACCAGACACGTGGTGAAGATCGGGTCACGACTCTTCCTTTCTTTCTCATCGCCTGCCATTATAACCGCCCGTCCCATGATAATTTCCTTATAAAACCCTTATTACAGTGGGAGCCGAGGCAGTGGGACCAATCATCCATGTGGATGTGCATGCGTCACGCGATCACCTCACACGGAAATCCACGTCCATCTCCGCCGCCATGTCGGCACACCTGTCCTCGGACTCCTCCGATATGGATCCCCCGACGACCGAGACGGTGACGTCGTCGAGGACCGAACGGCATCTGCGTATGAACGAGACCACCTCGTCGTGGGATCCCATGCCGAACCTGCTGCGGGTGACCTCCAGATACTCCTCCGGTTCCGGTGCGTTGAGGCTGATGGAGACGGCATCCACCAGTCCGACCATTTCGGGGACTATGTCCCTGCCGTTGATCAGACATCCGAGACCGTTTGTATCGAGACGGACCTTCTTCCCCAGTTCCGAGTGGATCAACCCGGCGATGACCTTCAGGTCGTCGAACCTCTCTGTGGGCTCCCCGTATCCGCAGAACACGATCTCCCTGGTTCCCGACAGGTCCTTGGAACGGAGCTCGTCCATGACCTCCTCGACCGTGGGCTCCCGGTCCAGCCACAGGCTGTCGGCATCCCCCAGACGGGGTTTGCAGTCCCTGACGCAGAAGACGCATCTGCAGGGACAGCGGTTTGTCATGTTGATGTAGAAGGTGCTTCCATAGCAATAGACGATGGCCATCGGAACCGCGATTGCATCGAACCGTAAAAACCTGCGCAGGGAATCACTATAAACGACGGATGCGATTCGAAATCATGTTCGACCTCTATGTTGTCACCGATTCATCACTTTCCAACGGCCTTTCGGACACGGAGGTCGCCAGACTGGCATACCAGGGCGGAGCGGACATAGTCCAACTCCGCATGAAGAACGCCGACGGACGCGTCATGCTGGAACAGGCGAACGGGATCAGGGAGGCGGCCGACGAGTACTGCAGATACTTCGTGGTCAACGACAGGATGGACATCGCCATGGCGTCCGGTGCCGACGGGGTCCATCTGGGCCAATCCGACATACCCGTGAGGGTCGCCAGGGACCTCATGGGGGAGACGGCTCTGATCGGAGCCTCCGTCCACAACGTGGAGGAGGCCCTCGCAGCCCAGGAGGACGGTGCGGACTACGTCGGTGTCGGCGCGATCTTCAAGACGTCGACGAAAGCGGATGCCGTGCAGGGTCTCGGATTGGACGCGGTGTTCCAGGTGAAGGAGGCCGTGAAGATCCCCGTGGTAGCCATCGGAGGGATCAACAGGGGGAACATCCAGGACGTCATCAGGGCCGGGGCGGATTCCGCGGCCGTGGTCTCCGCGGTCGTCTCCGCCGAGGACGTCTCCGCGGCCGCCCACGAACTCAGGGACCTGATACTCAAGATCAGACCGCATGTCCGCAGGGAGGACCTGGGGGAGTTCTACAGGAACAAACTGTACATCAGGTGAAGTCCTGTCAAAAATAGTCGACCAAATGATATATATGTCCGTCACTACGGGACGCCCATGGCATTCGGATTCGGAAAACCCACGGAGGAATACAAACTGGTCGTCCTCGTGAGGAACGACGTGAAGATGGGTAAGGGGAAGATCGCGGCACAGGTCGCCCATGCCGCGGTGGACTGCGCCCTCCAGGCCGAGAAGAAGGACAGGAAGGCCTTCGACGCATGGTACAACAGCGGTCAGGCCAAGGTCGTCCTCAAGGTGGACAGTCTCGAAGAGTTGAAACGCTACATGGCGGAGGCGCGCAGCGTGGGTCTCCGCACATCGATGATCACCGATGCGGGAAGGACGCAGATCGAGCCGGGAACCATCACCTGCATGGGCATCGGTCCCGCGCCCGTATCCGAACTGGACAAGGTCACGGGCGAACTGAAGATGCTCTGATGCGGGATTCCAGGGAATCCCCGTCGAGGGCATGCATCGCATCCATGAACGCGGCCTTGAAGGTGCCGGGGCCGTTGCACAGGGATGCCGCATCCTCGGCGGCGACGTTGAACGCGGTTATCGCGGACACCACCGAATCCAACGACGCCCCGAGGGCACCCACGTAACAACCGACGACCGACGTCAACATGCAACCGGTCCCCGAGACGGATTCCTGCATGGGGGTGCCGTTGGACAATTCCAGCACCACATCCCCGTCCGAAACGTAATCGACCGGACCGGTGGCGACCACGATGCATCCCTGCAAACGGGCGAGCTTCCTCACGGCGGAGGCCGTATCGTCGGACGACGAGGAATCAACACCCCTGACCGCACCACCCGATCCGGACAGGACACCGATCTCACCCGCGTTCCCCTTTATGACCTGGGGACGGACGGCATGCATGATGTTCTTCGAAACGGATGTGCGGTACAGTGTGGCGCCCGCCCCCACGGGATCGAACACCACCGGCTTTCCCTTTTGACGTGCCACTGCACCGGAAACCATCATGGATTCCACCGTGCGATCGTTAAGGGTCCCGATGTTCAGAACCAATGCATCCGACAAGGACGTCATCTCGGACACGTCATCGAGGGCGTCGCTCATCACCGGGGACCCGCCCGCACACATGGTCATGTTGGCACAGTCGTTGACCGTCACATAGTTCATGATGTGGTGGACGAGAGGCCTCACAGCCCTCACCCTTGTCATGTTCCCGGACAGGTTCATTCGGAACCCCCCACATGGTGTATGTACACCGCATCATCCGAACGGTATCCCAGGGGATTGTCCCCCAGAAGGACCCCGTCGGGATCGGCCTCGGTGACCAATGCACCGGTCGTCTCCGCCAGGACGTAGGCGATCCCGTTCTCGTACAGGAGTTCGTCACCGTCCTCCGGTTCAATGGAGAGGAAGGTCATGGCATGGTCGCGGAACACCACCACCCCCGATTCGTACCCCAGGATGTCCATGAGGACGGCATACATTATCGCGGAGTCCTCGCAATCGCCGGCGCGGTCCCACACGTATTCCACGGGGTATTTGATGTATTCCGACTCGGAACGGGTGGCCTCATCATACGAGTATGTGATGGATTGGACGAACCTGAGGACGAAATCGGCGAAGGTCCTGTCGTCCATGTCCCCTCTGAACGCCCCCAGTTTGGCCGCGATGCCCATGATGTACGGATCATCCGTGGTGAAGTACTCCCCCATCGCCTCGGAATCGTCGAAATCACCGCGTGTGACATCGTCGAGGGACAATGCACAGATGTCACTCAGTCTCAGATCGCCGGGTTCCAGGGTGTACTGCACCCCCTGGAACTCCCAGGAGAACACGAAGGAACGGGTCTCGTCGAAGAGGACGGTCATCATCCTGTCCACACCCTCCACATCCTCCACCAGGCGGAACACACCGCTCCTCAGGAACTGCACATCCCCGTCATCGATGACCACTCCGGGATCGTCGCCGTAATAGACGGTGACCACATCCCCGAAACCGTGCTCGGAGAACGAAAGGACGGGGTCCTCCACCACCAGGGACCAATGAGCGACCCTGGCCTCGTAGATCACACCGGGTGTGAGACGGTCCACGACGAGGGTGTCGTCGGTGGTGGTCAGGACACCGTCCACATACCATCCCCCGAAGCCGTCCCCGACGGCGGTGAACTCCATCGCATCGCCGATGCTCCCCTCGGAGACCCCTTCGATGGACAGGGTGTGCTCGGCACGGACGTCGGGTGTGCATGAGACGTCGGGCGACACCGTGTCGCAGAACGTCAGGATCATGACCATGGGGAGACCCTGGTAATCTGTGTCGTACCTCAGGGTGTACGTATCATCGTAAAGATACTGGGTCTGCGTGGAGGATTTCCACACCGCACACGTGTAGTTCGACACCCCGGTTCCGAAAGGATCCGCCTTCACCACGGTGTTGCCCGTGTACCTGTACGGATCGGACGTCACGGACACCTCATCGGTCCAATATCCGTCGTGACCGACCATGTCGGTGGACGATCCGAGATACGTGAGTCTCAGATCCATGTCGCGGAACATGTAGCACGCGTCACCTGCCTCCACGGCACGTGTGAACGTCATCGTACCGGAAAGAATGGAGGAGCTGCCCACATATGTGCTGCTGGATACCGTCATGACCTGCTTCAAGCCGGGAACCGGATCGATCCACTTCGCATGGAGGACCATGTCCCCGGAATCGGACGGCCTGATGGCACCGACCGGCACGGTGAGACCGGGATCGGAGAACCATCCCGCGAAACGCTTCCCGTCCCTGGCGGGGGTCGGGAGGTCCGTGTACACACCGGACCTGTACGACTCCGGGTAACCATCGGGAAGGACGCCCCCGTCGATAATGTACTGTATTCCGTATTCCACGGATTCCGGGGATTCCTCCTCACCGGGATCGCCGGGTTCGAACAGGACGGAGGCCGCACAGAACACGGCCACCGCGATTATGACGAGTGACAACACCCACGGTTTCATGGATATGAATCGGACCAGTGTTATATAGAATGTGTATAGGGGAGCGGAATCCACAGTTGTTAATTAAGACGTGATGCGATTCGGGACACATGATGATCAACATTGAATACAGGCACACCGACGCCGAACTCGAAGACCCCACGATCAGAAGGAGGACCACAGGGAACATGGCGGAATACATCAGAGGCCTGGTGTTCGAGATGGAGATGGCGGACATACCCGTGAAGTTCAGGGAGAACATCGTCGGGGAGGGACCCAACACCGTCCTCATCAACGGAAGGACCATCGAACAGATTATCGAGGGGTTGGAGATCAAGCTCCTCGACGTGGAGGACAGCTGCGACATGGGTCGCGGAGGCATGGTCACCTTCGGACGCCCCACCCTCGATTGGAACAGGAAGTATGTGGAGGACGTCCCCGACACCATCATGAAGAACGCCATCGCCAAGGTGTTCGCGGACGAGAACAAGAACAAAATCGACGTCGTCCAGGTCTGAGAACCGGACGGGTCCACATCGGATCGGGGGAGGGTCATCCGCCCCACCCCGACCACTTCTCAAATAGACTGCGACGGGACGTAGACGAAGGTCGTGTACTCCCCGCCGGACCCGTCGAGGAATCCGTATTCCGATTCGGAACGGCGGTCACCTCCACGGGATTCATCTCGTCACCGATTCCGAACGAATCCACCCCGATCGCAGGTGCAACGGGGGTTTCGAACGTCAATTGGACGAGGTTCGGACAGCCCCTCCCGGAGGATCACCTCGACGAGGGATGAACACGCCACGAACGCCTTCGTGCCGATGACCTCCAGGGACGACGGTCGCGCCGATGATGCAGGTCTTCTGATTCATGGGACGGAATGCCCATGGGTGTTTGAACCAGCTACACGAAAGACTTAAACAAAACCGCCGATGCCCCGGACATGTTCGAGATCATCAGAAGGGACGGACTCGCCCGCATCGGAAGGTTCACCACGACCTCCGGACGCACCATGGAGACACCCGCCCTGTTCCCAGTCATCAACCCCAAGATCAACACGGTCCCCGCCAGGGAGCTGTACGACAAGTTCGGATTCAAATCCCTGATCACCAACTCCTACATCATCAAGAACACCCCCGATCTGAAGGAGAAGGCCCAGGAGCTGGGACTCCACGAGATGCTGGACTTCCCCGGGATCATCATGACCGACTCCGGAACCTTCCAGAGCCACATGTACGGCGAGGTCGAGCTCACCAACGAGGAGATCATCGAATTCCAGAAATCCATCGGAACCGACATCGGAACCGTCCTGGACATCTTCACCGAACCCTACTGGACCAAGGAGCAGACGGCCAAATCCATCGAGGTCACCCTCGAGAGGACCCAGCAGGCCTGCGACATGAAGGGGGACATGATGCTGAACGGTGTGGCGCAGGGTTCGATCTACACCGACCTCAGGGAGGACTGCGCCAGAAGGATGGCCACCATGGACATCGACGTCCACCCCGTGGGCGGAATCGTCCCCCTGATGGAGCAGTACAGGTACGCCGAGCTCGTCGACGTGGTCATGTCCTCCAAGAAGGGACTCAACCCCAACAGGCCCGTACACGCCTTCGGTGCCGGACACCCCATGGTCCTCGCACTCCTCGCACTCATGGGATGCGACTTCTTCGACTCCGCATCCTACGCCAAGTTCGCCAGGGACGACAGGATGATGTTCGTGGACGGAACGTTCCGCCTGCAGGACATGGAGTCCCTGGACTGCAACTGCCCCGCATGCCGCGGACACACCCTCGAGGGACTCCGCAAGATGGAGAAGAAGGCCAAGACCAAGCTCATCGCGGAGCACAACCTCTATCAGATCACCCAGGAGCTGGCGCTCGTCAGGAGGTACATCAAGGAGGGCAGACTCTGGGAGCTCGCCGAGATCAGGTGCAGGGCCCACCCCGCGCTCCTCAACGCGCTCAGGAGGCTGAAGGAGTATCAGGGCGTCATGGAGATGTACGACCCCATCAGCAGGGAGGGCGCGATATTCTACACCGGACCGGAGAGCAGGAACCGCCCCGTGTTCAAGAGGTACCTGGACAGACTCGGAACCCGCTACGTCCCTCCGACGAGGAAGGCCGCGGTGTTCCCCGACTGTCAGGGCAAACCCTACAGCAGACCCTATGCCGAGGAGTTCGACAAGGCACGCAGGGCCGGATACACCCCCATAGTGATGGCCCCCTTCGGACCCGTACCCGCGGAGCTGGACGAGATGTACCCCCTCGCACAGTCCCTGTTCCCCGAGATCATGGACGACGAGACCGAGACCGCCTCCGAGGGGATCACCTACCAGTTCCTCCAGATGATGGGATTCGAATCCGTGGTGTTCGGCGCGGAGAACATCCCCGACGACGGCACAGAGGAGTTCGACGCGAACCTGCTCAGGGCCAAGGCCGTCTCCAGATACCAGTTCGGAATCGAGGCCACCGAGGCCCTGTTCCGCGGGGAGGTCCAACTGGTCACCAGCAGGAAAACCGGGAAGATCAGGAACGTCATCTCCGACGGCGAGCA
The DNA here is from genome assembly GCA_017507885.1 of Candidatus Methanomethylophilaceae archaeon. GTDB lineage: Archaea > Thermoplasmatota > Thermoplasmata > Methanomassiliicoccales > Methanomethylophilaceae > Methanoprimaticola. The sequence goes on from JAFVZY010000129.1 coordinate 23,764, forward strand.
CGTCCTCTCCATGCGTGCGGGTGACGGCATGTACACCCTCAAGATGGAGGGTGCCAAGAGGATCGTCGAGGCCTGTCCCGCACCCTTCATGAGGGTCCAGGTCATGGACGACTCCGTTCCCTTCGTGGCGGAGGGGCGCAACGCGTTCGCACAGTTCGTCACCGACTGCGACCCCGAGATCCGCCTCATGGAGGAGGTCATCGTCGTGGACAGGAACGACACCCCCATAGCCACAGGACGCGCGTTCCTGGTGCCCTTCGAGATCAAACAGATGAAGAAGGGAATGGCCGTGAAGGTCCGTTCCGGTTCATCCGACGAATGAGAAGACCGTGAAAAACACCGTCCTGGTACATCCGGGGCGGTGGAAACCCGTCCGGATGAAACCGGGCGGGATTCTTTTTTGAAATGATTCCGTAATCAGTTGCGGGGACAGACCTGGTTTCCGGCCATGGGTCTGTGGAACTTTCCGGTGACCGCCTTGGGGACGATCCTGTAGATCGCGGTCGGGGGGACCTTCTTGGAATCCATTCCGGTCTTTCCGGGAACGAGCTTCTCGACGATCGCGAGCAGCACCTTCGCCTTCTCCTCGTCATCATCGATCATCTCCACATCCCCTTTGATGATCACGGACTCGTACACGGTGGTGGTGTCGCATGCGGCGACCCCGCAGTGCTCGTATCCGATCCTCTCCCACGCGGTGAAGCACACGCGGGGATCCCTCTTGATGTTGTCCATCTTCTCCCCGAGTCTGCGTCCGTGGATGTAGACGAATCCGTCGATCTGCACGAAGTTGACAGGGGTGGAATAGGGGTATCCGTCCTCACCGATGGTGGAGATGGCTCCGACGTCGCACCTGTCCAGGAGTGCGGAGACCTCTTCGGGCTTGAGCTGGTTGTTCATCATGTTGGGTTGCATGTATCCACGTCCTTTTTCGAAACAGATAAGACATGCGTATTTCAACAAGCGGTTTCCAAAAGGATATTCGTTGTCGACATCCCCGTGTCGGTCGTGGTGTTCGAAAAAGCCACCGGCATCGAGATGCAGGATTCGACACGATGAAACCATGTTTCCATACGAAAATTATCAATATTTATGTATCACGAACGGATGAAGTGACGATATCATGCCATTCGCCAACATAAACGGAATCGAGATGCATTATCATGACGAGGGGGAGGGGACACCCGTCGTACTCGTCACCGGATTCTCCGGCGATACCACGTTCTTCAAACACCTCATACCCGAACTGACCCCGAAGTACAGGGTGATCACTTTCGACAACAGGGGTGCCGGGCTTACACGCTACCCTGGAGACGGCATAAGGTGTCAGGATTTCGTGGACGACGTGCTGGCGTTGATGGACCACCTCGGGATCGGAAGGGCCCACATGCTCGGATGGTCCATGGGCGGACACATAGCCCAGGAATTCGCAATTCAGCACCAGGAGAGGCTCATAACCCTCACACTGGTCTCCGCATACCCCTACAGACCCGCCAGATCCAGCTATTTCATGAACGGCATCGTGGACTGCGCCCTCAGGGGCGGGGATCCCGAATACATCAGTATGATGACCAACGCGTTCTGCTTCACCGAGGACTTCTTCTCCGGAATGGAGGCCAAGGGCAAGACGCTGAGGTCCCTCAAGGATCTGAACGCACAGGGTCTGAAACACCAGATGAACGCCCTGGATGAATTCGACACCAGGGGCAGACTCTCGGCCATCACCGTCCCGACACTCTCGATCCACGGACTCAGCGACATCATGGTGGAACCGAAACTCGGGGACTACGTGTCCGACGGGATTCCCGGTTGCAAGGTCCTCAGGATTCCCGACACGGGACACATAGTCAACCCCCCGTTGTACGCCAAGGAGTTCATGCAGCACATCGCTTCATACGAATGAACAACGACCCGCCACACATTTAAATACCATAATACAACACGGAAGCCAGATTCACATGAGCGAAGAGAACAAACTCGGAAACAGGGTGAAAAAGTACAGGGAGAACCTGGAACTCACCCGGGAGCAGCTTGCATTGAACTCCGGACTCGAGACCTCCTACATCGTCGATGTGGAGGAGGGACGCGTCTATCCCCCCGTCGGAACCATCGTGAAGCTCTCCCGTGCCCTCGGACAGAGGGTCGGAACCTTCATGGACGATCAGTTCCAGCCCGACCCCATCGTCGTCAGGAGCGCGGACAGGATGGAGGAGAACTCGGCCAAGGCCGCCGACGGACACTACCACTACTTCCCCCTCGGAAAGGGAAAGACCGACAGGCACATGGAACCCATGTTCATCAGGATCACCCCCGACGACATCCAGAAGACCTCCTCCCACGAGGGAGAGGAGTTCATCGTCGTGGTCTCCGGAAAAATCATCGTCAAATACGGCAAGGAGGAGAGGATCCTCGACGTGGGCGACAGCGCATACTTCAACGCCGTGGTCCCCCACTACGTCGGAGCCATCGACGGACCAGCCGAGATCTACGCGGTCATCTACACCCCCATGTGAGGTCCGACCATGGTCTGCATCCCCAGGGAGAACGTCACCAGCGATGAGAGGCTGGGGGACCTTCTCGACAAATGCATAAGGAAC
>JAFVZY010000130.1 GCA_017507885.1 Candidatus Methanomethylophilaceae archaeon
CGTGTCACACTCCCTGCGAGTGTGTGGATTGAAATTAATGGGACGGAGGGCAAGCAGCCTGGAGGAGGGTCACACTCCCTGCGAGTGTGTGGATTGAAATATCCTGATCAAATTCCGCGACCCGGGAATGATGGGTCACACTCCCTGCGAGTGTGTGGATTGAAATCTCCATGAGATGTATATGGCGAGGACCCCCGCCCCCGTCACACTCCCTGCGAGTGTGTGGATTGAAATGACGACATCCCCGCATCTGATGCAGAATCCCGTGGGGTCACACTCCCTGCGAGTGTGTGGATTGAAATCATTATATGCGGCGATCTGTTAAGAAAGGAGATGTCACACTCCCTGCGAGTGTGTGGATTGAAATCGTGAGGGATTCGAACATGGCAAGGTTTACGAAAGTCACACTCCCTGCGAGTGTGTGGATTGAAATAGACGCATCGCGTCGAATCTCCGCGTCATGTATGAGTCACACTCCCTGCGAGTGTGTGGATTGAAATGACGTGATGCGGGAGGCCCGGGAGATGCTGACCAGTCACACTCCCTGCGAGTGTGTGGATTGAAACAAATATCGGTTTTACCGGAATCGTCCGTAAGGTCCTGACGATGTTATAGAATGGCTCTATGCTTCCTCCGATCCCTGTTACGGGGTCGGAGTCAAACAGTTTTTAACCCAGATGAGGTGAGATGAGGATTGTCCTCACCCTCTCCTTGCTTGTCATACAATGGTGTTTGGTCTATTTTGTCCATAACATATGCTCGTTGGACCCTATGTCTTATAATTGTGAATGTTATAAGGTACATGTAACGATGCCCAGGCATCAACGAAAACAATCGAGTGATTGCATGAGAAATCTCAAAGACGACGAATTCCAGCAGATTGTTGCTGAAACCAATGGAGTAATTTTCACCGAGGAGATTGTCAAACGCGGAATCGAGCGCGGATCCCTGTCCAAGTACATCGACGACGGAAGGCTCATCAGGGCCTACCGCGGAGTCTACATCACCCCCGGAACCGTCCTCGACAAGTGTTTCATCCTCCAGCGCGGATACGGACGCGGAATCTTCTCCCACCGCTCCGCACTCTATCTCAACGGTCTTCTCGACGTCGAGCCCGAGATCCACGTCATGACCTTCCCCCGCGGATACAACCCCAGGTCCCCCGAGGACCGCGGCGTCGAGGTCAAACGCATCATCCCCGAGCTGTACGAGATGGGTGTCATGGACATCGAGACCCCCATGGGCCACATCGTGAAATCCTACGGTCCCGAGAGGGCCCTCTGCGATGTCCTCAGGGGATCCAAACCCCCGGAGAGGGACATCGAGGAGGCGTTCCGCCGCTACAAGGCACGCCCCGAGGCCAACATCGATCTCCTCAAGGAGCTCTCCCGCCCCCTCCACGTCGAGAAGAGGCTCGAGAGGATGCTCAACATCATCGGATGAGCTGGCAAGGATTAATCTATCAATCCCTGCATGACCACATCGATTCCAATGTCCGATGTGGTCGATCAAATCATAAAGGCCAAAACCGCGTCCATAGACCTCTCCGTTCTTTCCACCGAGGTCAAGGACGCGGCCTTAAGGGCCATGGCGGGGGCCCTGAATGCCCGCCGTTCCGAGATTCTCGATGCCAACGCCTCCGATCTGGAGCGCGGAAGGGCCATGTTGGATGCCGGCGAGATCTCCGGTTCGATGTTCAAGAGACTCAGACTCGACGATTCCAAGATCGACGGCATGATCGACGGCATCATGGACGTCATCGCCCTCGGGGACCCCGTCGGGGAGGTCATGTCCTCGTTGGACCTCGACGACGGACTCACGTTGCATCAGATCCGCTGTCCCATCGGCATGCTCGGGGTGATCTTCGAATCGCGCCCCGACGTCGTCCCCCAGATCATGTCGCTGTGCCTGAAGTCCGGCAACGCCGTCGCGTTCAAGGGCGGTAGGGAGGCGTTGGATTCCATCAGGGTCCTGTTCGACATCCTCCGCGACGCGGCATCCGATGCCGGCGTCCCCGCCGATGCGTTCGTCCTCATGGAGTCCCGTTCAGACATAGACTCCATACTCGGTCTCCACGAGTACATAGACCTCCTGATCCCCCGCGGATCCAACGAGTTCGTCCGTTACATCCAATCCCATACGGCCATCCCCGTCCTCGGACATGCGGCGGGCGTGTGCCACGTCTATGTGGATTCCGCCGTGGACATCCCCCAGGCGGCCAAGGTTCTGCTCGATTCGAAGACGCAGTACCCCGCGGTATGCAACGCCGCCGAGACACTCCTCGTCCACTCCGACGTGGCGGAGGATTTCCTCGGAGTCGCCGCACCCATGCTCTCGGATGCCGGCGTGGAGGTCAGGGCGGACGTCCGTTCACTTCCCCTGATTCCCGGTTCGATCCCCGCGGTCGAAGAGGACTGGGACATCGAATACGGCGACCTCACCATCTCCGTGAGGGTCGTGGATTCCCTGTCCGAGGCGATCACGCACATCAACACGCACGGTTCCCATCACACCGATGCGATCATGACCACGGACATGTCGCACGCCGCCGTGTTCGCCAGGATGGTGGATTCTGCGGATGTCTTCGTGAACGCATCCACCCGTTTCGCCGACGGCTTCCGTTACGGGAAGGGAGCAGAGGTCGGGATAAGCACCAACAAGATTCATTCGCGCGGACCCGTGGGCATGGAGGGCCTGATGATATACAAGTACGTCCTGATCGGAAACGGTCAGATCGTCGCGGACTACGTGGGAAGGGACTGCAGGAGGTTCAAGCACACCCCCTCCGATTCGGAGTATCCGTTCTGAGTGGTACCATGGGCAGGAAGGCATCGCTCGGCAGCGTCTCGCGTGTGGTCGTCAAATTCGGAACCACGTCCCTCACACAGGGCGGGGATTCGATCTCCAAGGATTTCATGGATTCCGTGGCGGAGCAGGTTTGGAGGCTCAGACAGGAGGGCATACAGGTCCTCATCGTCACTTCCGGTGCCGTCGGTGTGGGTCTTAAGGCCATGGGTGTCGTGCCCAAACCCAAGGAGATTCCCATCCGTCAGGCGGCCGCATCCGTGGGTCAGGGGCTGCTCATGCAGAAGTGGTCCGAGAGCTTCCAGAGGTACGGCATCCTCGTCGGACAGGTCCTGATGACCCTGGATTCCTTCTCCGACAGGGAAAGCGCGCTCAATCTCACCAACACCGTCGAATCCCTGATCGCGAACGGGGTGGTCCCGATATTCAACGAGAACGACGCCGTCGCCGTCGCCGAGATCAAGTTCGGTGACAACGACACCCTGTCCGCCATCGTGGCCAGCAGGATGGATGCGGACCTTCTGGTGATCCTTTCGGACATAGAGGGTCTGTACGACAGCAATCCGCGGACCAATCCCGATGCCAGGTTCATCCCCGAGGTCAGGGGGATAACCGAGGAGGTCCGTTCCATGGCCGGAGGTACGACCGGCATGGGGACGGGCGGGATGAGGACCAAGATCGCCGCGGCGGAGATATGCCGGGATGCGGGTTGCAACATGATCATCGCATCCAGTCACGCATACGGCGCGGTGTACCGCACCGTGGTGGGGGACGATGTCGGAACACTGTTCATCTCCGATTCCCCCATATCCAAGAAGCGCAGATGGATCAAGGCCGCACACCCCTCCGGTCGTCTCGTCGTGGACCGTGGCGCGTTGGATGCGTTGGCCCATCACAAGTCCCTGCTCCCCGTGGGGATAGTGGAAGTCGCCGGAACCTTCGACAAGGGGGAGGTCGTGGAGGTCGTGTACGACGGCGACATCGTCGCCAAGGGCATATCCGAATACCCCTCGGCCGATCTCGACCGTATCAAGGGATGTCGCAGTTCCGAGTTCGAGGGTATCCTCGGATACAGGGGGCACGACGCGGTCATAACCGACAATCTGGTGCTGATGTGGGTCCCCCCGACCGTCACGGATTAAAACGAGATGATTCCATACCGTCCCGTTCTAAGGCTGCATCCAGCCGAGAAGGGATGAAAATGGAACAGAAACAAATGAAGATCATGGTCGTGGCCGCGATTGTAGTCGTGGCCGCGGCCGCACTGGTGATCGTCCTTCTGCCCCACCTCAACCTCGGTGGGGGCGGAGGGGATTCCTATGACGAGATCACCATAGACGAGCCTTATTCGGTCTCCGCCTCAGATTACAACAGGAACGAGGGATTCCGTGCATCCGACGGATCCATGCTCTGGGTGTTCGACAAGGATCGCGGAAGCGGTCTCGGAAGCGCATCCCATATCGACCTCGGCGTGTCCATGGGCACATCCATACCCCCTGCCCTGGGGGTTCAGATCCCCGATGGTGCGAAGGCGTTCACGATCGGATTCGCACACCACGGCGAGTTCCCCAATCTGGCCACCCTCAGTTACAGGGTCGGTGCGGATTACGAGGGCAGGACTTTCAGCATCTACACCCTCGGGGCCGTCAACAACCTCATCGGCACATCCAAGGTGACCGAAGGGATGGTGAGCGTCAATGTCCAGAACGACACCTCCCTGCTGTTCGTCGAGACGCCTCGTGTGACGCTTGAACCCGTCGCGGGATGCACCTACGAGTCCGCGTCGGTATCCAACGGTATAACCGCCGTCGTCCAGTACGGAAGCGATGTTGAGGTCAAAATCATCGCCGACACGGGTTACACGTTGGTCTCCTATTCGGTCAACGGCGCCCCTCAGGTCCTTCCCACGGGAACGACTTCGGAGGTCGTGTTGCTCGATGACCTCTCCGTTGACGTGATCATCACGGTCGTCGTCCAGCAGGCTTGAAAACACCAATCGGGCTTTATGCCCGAAAACATTTTCCTTTTTTTTTTCAATCGTTTTGAAAATCGATGGGAAGCCCCACGATGCGAATCATCCGAATCCGGAAGATGGAGTGATGATGCAGAAGAATCAAGGAAGTGACAGATGAATGTAGAAGAATGGTGGGCCCGGCCGGATTTGAACCGGCGACCTCCGCCATGTCAAGGCGACGTCATAACCCCTAGACCACGGGCCCAACAAAACTCATGATATCTTTATAATATATAATATTTTCTATATAGTCGAAACCAAGGTCCTTCTTTCCCCGACCATATGGGTTTATCACCATCCGTTACGATTGCCCCGGCGCATGATAACGTTGGGAATCGAGGGTACCGCCCATACGCTGGGCGTCGGAATCGTGGAATCGGACGGCAGGGTTCTCGCCAATCGGGTGGACATGTTCCGTCCGCCGGAGGGCGGGCTCCATCCGAGGGAGGTCGCAAATCATCATTCCGATGTGGTCGCCGACGTCATATCCAAGGCGTTGGACGATGCCGGCCTGTCCACCCGTGACATCGACGTGGTCTCGTTCTCCATGGGCCCGGGGCTCGGACCCTGCCTGCGCATAGCGGCCACCGCCGCACGTGCCCTCTCCAGTTCGTTGAAGATCCCCATCATCGGGGTCAACCATTGCATCGCGCACATCGAGATCGGTCGCATACAGACCGGTTGCGAGGATCCCGCGTTGCTCTACGCGTCCGGAGGAAACACCCAGGTCATCGCATACGCCGACGACCGTTACAGAATATTCGGGGAGACCCAGGACATCGGTATAGGGAACATGCTCGACAAACTCGGAAGGGATCTCGGGATGGGGTTCTATGCCGGACCCGTGTTCGAAAAACTGGCCAAGGAGGGGGACAGATTCTATGAGCTCCCGTATTCCGTCAAGGGGATGGATGTGGCATTCTCCGGACTCATGACCGCCGCATTGGCCCTTCACAGGAAGGGCGTCCGTCTGGAGGACATCGCACTCTCCGTGCAGGAGACCGCCTTCGCAATGCTCACGGAGGTAACCGAGCGTGCAATGGCGCACATAGGCAAGGACGAGGTCCTTCTGGGCGGCGGTGTCGCCCAGAACATGCGTCTGAGGGAGATGGTGGCCGAGATGGCCCATGAAAGGGGTGCCGAGATGTATGTGCCCGATCGCAGGTTCTGCATGGACAACGGCGCCATGATCGCCTGGCTCGGGTGGGAGATGTACAACTCGGGCGTCAGAATGGGGATCCCCGATACGGGGGTCCTCCAGAGGTTCAGAACGGACGAGGTCGAGGTCACCTGGAGGCGAGCTGCTCTCCGATGAATTCGTCCAGTCTCTTGAGGAAGTCATCCACGGATGCGGCGGGTACGGAACCTCCGGCAGCGATCTTGTGACCTCCGCCGGCTCCTCCGAACTGGTCGCAGACCTCCCTCATCGCGACGGACAGGTCCACTCCCTTGTCGAGTTGGCCCCACATTCCCCTGGATGAGAGGTTTGCAGGGTCGTTGGCCCTGTTCACTCCGATGGTCGGTTTGTCCGCATCACCGATGCACTGCATCGCGATTCCACACAGCATTCCGGTGAAACCGGAGTCGCTGCTGTCGAACCATTGGATGTGTTCCATCTGGTTGAGTCCCTTGGAATCCAATGCTACCATGTTCTCCACGACCTGGACGGCGGATTCCCTGTTGACCTCGGCTCCGAGGACCAGGCATCTTTCGTCACCCATTCCCGCGGCCACGCCCATTCCGCCGATTCCCGAACGTCCGCATCCGTTGAGGATCGCGGAAAGGTTCTCGGCGTCCATGTTCATGCCCTTGAGGTAGTACTTGTTGCGGGCGACCTCCTGCATGGAGGACAGCTGCATGCCCTGCTCGGTGAGTCTCACGGCGATCAGGGATGAGAGTCTCCTCCTCTCCTCTTCGGTGAGGTCCATGTACGTCTTGTCGTTGGTGATGCCCGCGTCCTTCAGGAGTTGTGCCACACCCTCGGTGTTCCCACTGACTCCGCGGATGTAGGGGTCGGTGGTGAGGAACAGTTCCGTCATGAGGTTTCCCGAGGGGATCAGGGATCCTGGGAACTCCTCGATGTAACCGCGCTTGACGCCCTCCTCCTTGAGGTACACGTTCAATCCGAGAAGACCGTTGATGTGCTGCCTGTCCCCGGCGGTTCCCGCGAAGGCGACCTGTACGAGGTCCCAGTTCTTCTCATCCATGGTGACCGAGAAGAGGAGGGACATGGTGGCACCGCATCCGGCGACCATCCCGTCGATCCCGTAGAGGTGGGGGTTGGCATAGCAGATGCGTTTGGCATCGGATATGATCGTGTGGTGGTCGAGGACGACTATGTCCTGCTCCATGGCGTCCAGCTGATCTATGTAGGACGCACCGAGGTCGGTGATTATGATGCACTCAGCACCGCAGTTGCGGATGATGTCCATGTTGCGGTCGTTCAAAGTGGTGAAAAGCGTGATGCGGAACTCCTTCCCTGCACGGAGAAGGGTCTTCGCGATGATGGACGCCGATGAAACACCGTCTGCATCATAGTGTGAATAGACCTGTATGAAATCGTGGCCGCGGACGATGTCCGCGGCTTTGGATAAGGTGTTAAGAAGTTTGATTGGGACCTGACCCTCCATGGGTACTCACTTAAGCATGAGTTCCGCGTTGCTGAGAGAATACTTCCAGTCTGCGGGGAGGATTCCGTTCCTCTTGTAGTAGCGCTCGAGTCTCCTGATCTTTGCCTCGATCATGTTGAGTCCCCTCTTGTTGGAGACGTCTCCCCTGTTGTGCTTCAGGTGGACGTTGAGGGAGATTGCGCGCCTCATGAGGTTGGAAAGGTCCTCGGGAAGAGAGGGTGCGACGCCCTTCTCGTCCATGATCTTGGTGATGGTCTTTCCGGTTGCGAGCTTAACGTTGGGGACACCGTACTGGTCCCTGAGGATAAGTCCGATCTTTGCGGAAACGAGTCCGTCCCTAGCGAGCTTCACGATGATGTCCTCAATTTCGGTGGCGTTGAGGGGGACCCATGCGGGGTTCTCGCTGATCATGGGGCGTTTGGAGCAGGATTTGCCCTTTCTTCTGGTGTGCATTCTTGCCATAGTTTGATCCTCCGAATCATCTATATTTGGCGATGGCTGAACTGCCATACGGGAAGGGGTATTTAAAATGAGCTATGTGCCCGTTATAGGTACGCGCGCGAGACCCCATCCACCATGGACCTTGCCCACGGGACCGTGTCCTCGTATTCCTCCCTGTCGAAGGACAGCTGGTCAGGAAGGATCTCGAAGAAACGGGACTCCATCTCGCAATCCTCCGTCATCTTCTCCCCTATGACCGCCGCGCATACGTCGCAGTATCCGATGTCCCTGACGGCGACGACCTTTATGGAGTATCCCGATTCCTCGACGAACTCCCTCTTCACGGCATCCTCGGAGGTCTCCCCCGGTTCCACGTGTCCTCCGGGCATCTCCCATCCGTTCCTCCCCTTGTGCCAGACCATGAGGAAGCGGTCCCCGTCGAAAGCCACCGCGTAAGCCGTACGCATTCAGTCGTCCCTCCGGAACACTATCATCTCATGGGCCTTCTCATGGGGTTCCAGGCTCCTTGCATCCAGTATCCTGTATCCCCTCTCCCTGATTCTGGCCTCCGTGGCCTCGAATATCTGTTCCGGGGGCGCGGTCACGTCCTCGGACCTCGCCTTCACGGCGACCATCCCGAACTCCGCACCGAACGCATCCATGTTGTCGCAGACTATGTCCGCCTGTCTCTTCTGGGCCACGTCCTGATACACGATGTCCACGGAATCGGCGAACATCGCGTATTCGGAGGGTCTGGTGGCGTCACCGAGGATGGGCATCATGTTGGGCCTCCCCTCGCAGGTTTTGACCAGGTCCCTGAACATCCTCTGTGCGAACTCCACGCAGAACACTCTCCCCTCGCAGCACACGTCCGCGACATGGGAGGGGGTGGTCCCGCTGGACGCCCCGAGGTACAGGACCCTGCTGTCGCTTCTGAAGGGGAAGCATCTTCCCCCCACCGTGAGGTATGCGGATAGTTTGCTTCTGCGGGGGTCCCATTCCCTGTATTCGGTGCCGGATACCGTGTACAGCCTTTCACCGTAGACCCTCTTTCCGGGTTGCATCGATGCGGTGTACACGCGGCCCCTGTCCGTGAACACCCTGCCGAAGGTGTGGTCCATGACTTCCATGGCCCGTTCCGAGGTTCTATCCGTTATATAGCAATGCCCATTTACTTTGACCGTATACACCGGGACATGATCACATTGGACACCCTCTCCTCCATAGCGGATGCGATGGAGGAGGCAATCTCACTCATCTCCTGTTCCACAGTCAAGGGCGAGAAGGTCTGTATGGGGGCCGACGGGACCCCCACCAGCAGGATCGACAAGGTCGCCGAGAACGCCGCACTCATGCACATCCAGAGGGAGGGCATACCCCTCAACATCCTCAGCGAGGAGATCGGCTTCGTGGACAACGGCGGCGAGGAGGTCCTGGTGATGGATCCCATAGACGGGACGTCCAACGCCATCGCGGGTGTCCCGTATTACACCATATCCCTCGCCGTGGGTCGCGACAACACCTCGAACACCCGTCTGGCATACATGCGCAATCCGGCCACCGGGGACGTCTACACCGCCGAAAGGGGCAAGGGGGCATTCAAGAACGGGTGCCCCATGCACGTCAGGGAGCCTGTGATGGACGACCTGTTCATGATGATCTACATCGGCAAGGGCTGTCATCAGGATTCATTCGATCTCGTCCGCAGGGTCCGTTCCTGCCGTTCGTTCGGATGCGCATCCCTGGAGATGGCCATAGTCGCCGAAGGGGAGGCCGACGGTTCCTATCTGCACACCATATCGGATGCGCGTTCCATCCGTGTGGTGGACATCGCCGCCAGCACCCTCATCCTCAGGGAGGCGGGAGGCGAGGTCTACAACCTCGACGGTTCCCTTTTCGACATGCCGTACGATCTGGAGCACCGTTCCAATTTCCTCGCCGTCCCCTGCAGGTCCGTCTTCGATTACGTCATGGTCAAGGGCGACCGCCCCGCACCCAGAAGGTTCGGGATCTACACCAACACGTCGGTCTCGAAGGCGGTGGACTACACCGAGGAGGTCATCGACGCTCTGGGGGACTGCGAATACGTCCTGGACAGCGGCATCGCCGAGGTCATGGGCGTCCCCGGGACCCCGCTCAACGAGATGGACGTGGAGGTCGTCATCGTCATCGGAGGGGACGGGACCCTTCTGAGGGCCATGCAGAACACCGATGCACCCGTCATCGGTGTGAACGGGGGAAGCGTCGGGTTCCTGGCGGAGATAGACAAGAACGACATAGCCAGCGGCATCGCCAGACTCAGGTCGGGGGATTACAACATGGATTCGAGGTTCAAGATATCCACATGGTACGACGGCATGTATCTCCCCGATTCCGTGAACGAGGTCGTGGTCCACACGGACACCGTGGCCAAGATCCGTCATTACAGGATCTACGTGGACGACATCCTCGCCGCCGATTTCCGTGCCGATGGCATCGTGGTCTCAACCCCCACGGGTTCCACCTGCTACGCCATGAGTCTCGGTGCCCCCTACATGGCCCCGAACGTGGAGGCCCTGCTCATAGTGCCGATGGCGCCGTACAAGTACAACTCCCGTCCGTTCGTCGTCCCCGCCACATCCAAGGTGGTCATCGAGAACGTCATGGACAAGGGGTGCATGATAGTGCTGGACGGTCAGGAGGAGACCGAGATGAGGGGTTGCAGCAAGGTGGAGTTCCTAATGTCCGACTCCCGTGCCCGTCTGATCCGTTTCGACAGCGACTTCTACTGCAGGGTTCGCAGGAAGCTGGTGAACGGGGAATGACGAATCCCGTGGTCGGGGTGGACGTGGACCTCATAGACGGTCTCAACGAGGCCGCCCGTTCCACATATCCGGACGAGTTCCTCTGCATGCTCCGTGAGGAGGACGGCATCATAACGGAGATGGTGATCCTTCCGGGGACGGTGTTCGGCGACAGTCACAGTTTCCTGAACCAGTGGATGGCCCCGGTCGACTATTCCATCGCCGGGACCGCCCACTCCCATCCCGGTTTCTCCAACGAGGCCTCCGATGCGGACCTGGACTTCTTCAGCAACATGGGAGGGGTCCACCTCATAACGTGCCAGCCATATGATCGCAGGAGCTGGAGGGCGTACAATTCGCGTGGCGAGACCATCGATCTGCCGGTGATATACGACCGCTGAAACAATCAATCCGTGGAGCAGTCGCGGATCAGGTCCTCCCCGATCTCCATGAGTCCGACCAGATAGGCCTTGTCCGGGGCCTCGGCTATGAGTTCCACCTCCCCGTTCACCGGCGGGAGGATGAGGAACCATCCCTCCTTCAGGTCCACCCTCCATCCGTCCTGACAGGTGTACCTTTCCGATTCTATCAGGGGCATGGATGCATTCAGGTTGCGGGCGATGACGTCCGGGCTGCAATCTATGTGGATCCTCTTCATGTCCCTCTGCATGTCGGGAATCGCCTCGGCCAACCTGTGGATGCTGTTCTCGCAGGACATGTGGGATATCGCTATCGCCGCACGGAGTCCGTCGGGGGCGTTCAAGCCTCTGAAGACCATTCCGGCCCTGCATATCGCCAGATCCGCATCCTGACGTGTGAATTCGTCACAAACGGAGCTGCTGGCCATGCCCATGATGGTCAGGGTCGGTTCGTCGTCCGAGGGTGCATGGTCCGTGTTCACGGGGATGGACAGTTTTCCGTTGAAGACGTCCTCCACGACGGTGGACACATCCAGGGGGAGGATGAGTTTTCCGGGTTTGAGATAGGCTACGAGAAGGGCCATGGTCTTCCACGCATTCACGACCGATCCGTTCTCGTCTAGAAGGGTCATGTTGGATCCGGACGGGTTCATGCGGATGCCTATGTATCCCGATGCGTCACCGACCATCCTCTCCATGTCGTCGAATTCGTGATCGCTCATACCGACGTCCTTCGGTATGAATTCGGGATCTTTGTGCCCGTTGATGGACAACACCTCCACTCCAAGTGCGTTGAGTGCGGAGGGGACCGTATCGGAACACACGCCGCATCTGCAATCGACCACCATCGAACAACCGGGTGCCGGTCTGTTCTCGGTTATCACCCTTCTCATGTACTCGTCGGTGGCGTTGAGGTGACGGTGGATCATTCCGACGTTAGAGGTGGCCAGCGGTCTGTTGTTCACGCTGGTCTCCATGGCTCTGAGGTCTTTGGCCGTATAGGGGCTTCCGTCCCTGTCGAATATGACGTATCCGCTGATGTCGTTGTAGTGTTCGGAACCGGATACGAAGACCGCACAGTCCCCCAGATGCGCCGCATCCGCAACCACGGGGGCGGATGCGACACCGATGTCTATGACGTCCGCACCCTGGGACAACATGCCGGAGACGATCGCATCCCTCATCATGTGACTGCTCTTCATGAGGTCCATGCCCACGACTATCCTCTTGTGGAGTGTCGCCAGGGCGATGCCCACGTTGATGCCCGTTTCGGGCGTATGGGTCTTCATGGATTCCGGATCGAAATGGACCGGTGGGGTTTCAGACATCGTTTATCGTTTTATGCATAACATCTTATAACGGTTACGGTTGAAACATGGATTTTTCTTGCATCATGTGTGTATGGATGATTGATACAGCATGCTGTTTTCGAACCTATGGCGGTGTTTCACCGGGCCGTCGGAAACCCGGTCCCGGCCATGTGGATGTACAGGGAGTGTTTTGTGGTACATCGTCCCGAAATGTTATATAGAAAAGACGGGGTTATTTGACGCACAAGGAGTTTGATGAGAATGGCGATGGAACGCATAGATTTCGTCAGGGCTAGGAAGATCGCGGAGAACAAGGGATTGAAACCCGGGCGCGTCAAGGGCACCGACGGAATCCAGTTCACCAAGGGCAACAACAACAGGCTCGATGTCATCACATGGGACGAGTTCGAGAAGGCCCTTGAGACCAGGGGACTCGCCGTATACGAATCCGGTGGCTGGATGAAGATCATGAAGAAGTGATTCGCCACATCCGTGTCCCGACGGATTCCGGAAAGGTTCGCGGGGTCGGAACACGTCCGTCCCGATCCCCTCACTTCAGCGGCATCCAACTGAACGCATTTTCATCGTTACGGGTATGATTCAATCATCAGATTAAAATAGAATGATGTGATTCGGAGATTCAGGCTCTTCTGCAAGGGTATCCGAGCCTGGCCAAAGGAGATAGGTTCAGGGCCTATTCTCGTAGGAGTTCGAGGGTTCAAATCCCTTCCCTTGCACCACTTTTACTCATAATCCCTTCTCGTGCCGTTTCCGTTTACACGTGAAGCATCATTCCGACGGTGGTTATGACTATCAGTATCCCCGCGATTGCGACCCAGTACCAATCCCTCTCGATCACGAGGGATGCGAACGTCGCGAGGACCCCCAGGAACGGTGACATCACCAGCACCAGGACCCCCCAATAGAGAAGGGAATCGTCCCCTCCCGTCATGGACATGAACAATCCCGCCACCATGAGCAGTGTTCCGACGACTATCCCCGCACGGAGCGTGAACGCCGTCCTCTTTTCCAGATTCATATTATCCCTCCGGCTTGGAGCAGCACGAGTGCGGACATCACGAACAGGACGATGGAGAAGTACTTCCTGAACCGTTTTCCACTGATCCTGCGGGACAGGAACGTCCCGATTATTGCTCCGATGAACGCCCCTATGGCCACTTCCGCGGCGTAATCCAACAGCACCTGCCCCTCGAGCAGATACACTATCGCACCGGAGAACGCCGTTATGCCTATCATGTAGCTGCTGGTCGCGCTCGCCGCCTTCAACGGGATGTGCATGTACAGATTCATCAGCGGAACCTTCACCGCTCCGCCACCGACGCCGGTCATGGATGATATCATCCCCGCCACGGTGCATGCCAACACTCCACCC
>JAFVZY010000014.1 GCA_017507885.1 Candidatus Methanomethylophilaceae archaeon
CTGTCCCTGGTCACAAGAACCACATGATTGGTCAATCCCTTCAGAACACTGGATACCATGTCCACGGAAAGGGAGGTGTCCACCTCCTTTTCGTGCTTCTTCCCCATTTCATCCACACGGGGCTTGTATTTCTTCAGACGGTATCCGGATAGCTCCAACATGTCGTGGAACGAGGAGGATCCACCGTCAGGTTCGGAGGAGCAATAAGCATATTGGATATGTGCCCCGAACTTCTCCTTGAAATACCTGTTGAGTTCCCTGAAATCGACGCGTATGTTGTATTTCCATACGCTGATGTTCAGATTGGACACATCGATGAACACCATCGCATCACCGAAACCACGCTCAGGCATCGCCATCACCTCCCACATCCTCATCGTTTAAATCGGATTCATCACGCATCGCATCTTCAGGATCGATCTTCAGGGTGGAGATGGTCCTGATGGAGATGGTTTTGATTGCAGAGCCCGTAGTGTTGGCCTCCAACTGGTCGCGGAAATACTTGGACCTCATCGCAGTAGCCACGAATTCGGAATCAACGCCCTCCTTGGGCCTCATCATGGCAATCTGAGAACTGGGGATGAAGACCCTGTCCCCTGCAACGGCGATCTTTCCAATGACACCTTGGATGGAAAGAACGATGTCACCCTTACGGGAAAAGACCTTTCCATCATCGGAGGACACCATCCTCGCATCGGTGAAATCGATCCTGTCATTCCTGATGTTGGAGATGCGGAGGTAGGGGATTCCCAGAGGGGACCCCTCGGGATAGTATTTGGAGGAGGGGATGGTGCATCCCCTGATGACTTCCACCACATCGGTAATCGGTATCGCGGATGGATTCACAAAATCCGGGTCGTTTTCCGCAATCAGATACCTGGGGGACCAATTGTCATAAAAACGCATCTGATTCATTCCGAAGAACAGATTGTCGTCTATGTCCCCATCGAATGCCTTTTTCAGGGAGTTAACCACGTTGGGCATGTCCTTGACGTTGAAAGGTCTCCTGCCGACGATACATCCGTTGTGTACCCCTGATTCCAGAACCAGGAGACAGAAAGTGACACCTGTAATCTCCAGGGGCCTCTCGATTTCGATGATTGCGGACACCGAGTATCTTTCCACAAGGAAGTCACGTGTCCTGCGATCCCTCATGGAGAACAGGAATCCGGTGGGGACGATGGCGCATACCCTACCACCACGGTTGATGCGCTGAACTGCGTTTTCAATGGCCATGGCCTCGGAGCATCTGGAAAGGCGATTGTTATCGAGATTCATCTCATACCTCACACCCACGGGAGGGAAAGTAAGGATGGTGTCGCAACTATCATTGGAATACTCCATCATCCCCATGAAGGGACAAGTGCTTCCACTGAGCCTGTTGATGATTCCTATCATGGGATCATGCGTGCCGAACAAATTCAGTTCCATCCCGCATCTGGTAGCTTCGACACTCATCACGCTGGTTCCAACTCCATTGTACTCTGTCCTGCCGAAGGCCAGAGAAAGGAGGGATCTTGCCAGTTCCTGGGGAATTGCCGTGGACCACGCCATGTTATAATCAATCCTGTTGGATATTCCACAAGCCTTAATGAGGGACTCGGCCATCTGAACGGAGGGAATGGATGGAGAGACCTCCCTGAATCTCATGAAAGGAGTCAGAAAGGTCTCATGGACGTGGCCCTTCCTGTATTCTTCGAGAGGGAAATCATAGGGGGATATGATGCTCCCGGCACCATCCACGCATGCGTTCCATGCCTTCTTGGACTCGGATTCGAGTTCCTTCCACATCTTTCCCTCATCAGCAACTATGGACATCGCCGCAAACACAACCATGTCCTTGAGGGAATCTTCGACACGTCCGTACCTGCCCATGTTGGTCAGGATGGTTTTGAACTGAGAGGCTCTGACAAGATCCTCCTGAACGGATTCGATGACCCTCCCCTTAGAAGGGAGTCTATCGGATTCGACGATTGAATCCCCCGCCCTGATGAAGATGTGAACCGCATCCCCATCGGAAAGGATGCATGCATCGGTGCGATCCATGGACATCCTGTTCGCAACCACGACCTTGTCGATGGGGTAGGAGACGTTCTCGATCATGAGGATGGAGACGACACCGTTGTTGTTGGAACCGGATTCGAGGATGGTCTCCTCAACCTCGTATCCGTTCATCCTGATGACTTCCGCCACCTTAGCGTTGATTTTTGCCATAAATCTACATAACAGCAGAAATATATATCCCAATAACTGGTATAATATACCAGTGAGTCGGGTATAATGTATTTCATAATCACTTTTTTCGATGGGGGCCCAGATAGCTCCAAAACGATTAGGGAAGGTCTGAAAGGACACGACGGGGAGTGCGTGGTACGTATTCTCAAAAGCAGAAACGCAATAGAGGACGGATTGGAATCAATCAGGGATTTCTACAAGGACACACAGGTCATCTCCATCAAGGAATGGAACTATGACGACATCTACAACACGCTGCAATCGGTGATCGATGAATCGAGAACAAGACCCGATGACATCGAGACCCTCATAGACATCACAACAGCCAATCCCCTTGAGGCCTCAACTGCATGCACCCTCACATACCTGAACAAGGTCAAATTGTATTGCAGCAGGATGGAAGGTACGATCAAGAACATCGATATCCTGGAACCTTTGGACCTTTCCCGTTTCGGAACCGGCAAAATAAGAATCCTGAAGTTAATGAATGAAACGGGGGGAAGTCTATCTGTCAAGGATGTGCATGAGATGCTCAAAAAGAATATGAAAATCACCGAAAAACACGTTCGTACCTGCATGAGGGAACTCGAATCGATGAAACTGTTGAAAAACGATGGACGCCATAGGAATCATGATTCGGAGAAACCCAATACGAGATACAGCATCTCCGACAAAGGTAAGATTTCATATACATTATATGAACGCAACCATTTGACACAACATCATATATCTGAATAAATCAGAATGAAAACACTCCAACCATCAATAATAACGACTTGGACCCCTTATTTGACAACCATTGCATGAGGTGAGATGACATGGCCATATTCGACTTTATGAAGAAGGACGAGGAGGTCTTCTACGGCATCCTCGTGTACTCCGAAAGCAACGACGTCAAGACCAACAACCGCAGGCACCACGACGGACACCTGCTCGTGTACCTCGACGAGGAGATCATCGAGCACGACCAGGACATCGGCACCGACCCGATGCTCCGCAACCCCGGCGACTACTTCACCCTGCACATCAGATTCAACCGCCTTCGCGTGAAGGACAGGGTCCCCGCATCCGAGGTCCCGAATGAGCAGATGGAGGCACTCAGAGCCGAATACCAGAAAGCCAAGAAGATCCATGAGGATCAACAACTCCGGGAGGAACTCGACAAGAGAGCCAACACCAAACACGTCTCCTTCGGATTGAAGGGAATCTCCGT
The DNA here is from genome assembly GCA_017507885.1 of Candidatus Methanomethylophilaceae archaeon. GTDB lineage: Archaea > Thermoplasmatota > Thermoplasmata > Methanomassiliicoccales > Methanomethylophilaceae > Methanoprimaticola. The sequence goes on from JAFVZY010000014.1 coordinate 3,449, forward strand.
CTCCGACAAGGGACCCGGCCTCGACGAATCCATGAACCTGGCCGGAATCGAGGACAACACCCTGCCGGAAAGGGAGAGGAACACCTCCAAGGGCAACAGGACCATGGTGAAACTCGCCAAGTTGGCCACGAAGAAGGTGGATTCCGAAACGGACCGCTACGGTCACGAGACCTTCGGGATCGTCCTGAACGCCCACGAACATGCGGTGGAATTCCTCGTGATCGAACCGTCCGGAAGGATATGGTGCTACACCGAACTCTTCGAGGAGGCCTACTCCTACAGGAGGGGCGTCTACGTGATTGTGAAACACTACAAGAAGGACATCGACGTCATCGGCACCGTCGGATTCGACGACATGCCGGAGGAGGAGAGGAAACAACTCCACGAGGCCATGGAAACATGGCTGCAAAAAGGATCCCCGTGAAAGGTCACTTCCCTCTCAATCCCACAGGCAACCTGTCGAATGCGTGGTCCACCACTTCGGTTTCACCCTTTCTCAGCGATTCCGAAACCTCCATCAACTCCCTGTTCGCGTTGATGAAATTGTATCTTTTGAGATACGAGTAGGTGGACCTCTCGTTCTTGGAATAATCCACATCGAATGAGAATCCGTAATTCCCGTCGACCCATTCGATAAAGGGCCCTAGATTACCATCATCGAATCTCGTGTATTGCAGTTCACCCTTGTCGAACACCCTTCCGGCATTGGACCAGTCGTTGGGAACGATTACACGTTTCACCGGCTTATGATGGGTAGGGCCTGTAGCATTGAATGACCAATGAATGGACTGGACGTCCAATGCGGAAACGGAACTCCCCCCATTCTTGCAAGGTTTTACATTGATACCGTAAAGGAATGTATTGTCAATTCCATCTCTGGATAAATACTCCTTGATGGTGGAATATTTACCGTCGGGGATGGAATCCACACGCTTGTTAGATAGGTCCATCGCAACAAATGTTGGTTTGATGTCATGATATGATTCGAACAACCTCTCCAATCTTCTACGCGGATAGTATAGAGGAATACTCATCGCTATGTCGGAAAGACGGCCATAGTTGAATCTCCTCTCCAGAATCTGATTCACGAAATCCTGGTATATTTGCAATTGAATGGGGGTTTCCACACCTTCACCGAATTCCAAAAGGGGCATCAGTGGCAGATCGTTGTTGGACCAATCAAGCAGGGACATCAAATATCCGTAATCAAGATCGTTCAACCTCTGATCCTTTTCCAACTTCAACTTGATGACCATTATGCGGAGATTGTCGGAATCAAGAAACCTGGAACGAGACTTGATGTATGCTGTTTGTGCATCGGTGTCATCATCCAATTCCCTCAATTTGTCCAAGGTGAGATCAATGTAACATTCGTTGATGATCCCATTACCCAAACCGTTCAAAGTCTTCAAATCAGTGGTGCGCTCCACTGCCTTGCACAATGAATCCACCTTTCTACCACCGACACGAAGGGTGACCGTCTTGGCATCGGACATGTTGTCACCTTCATAGGTTTTCACATCAGATATCGTGTATCTCGCCATATCATCCCCTCCTGGTGTGAATTATCTCGCCTTTGCGGACATGATTCAAAAACTCATCCGCATTCCAATCGACCAATGGTTTGTCATTCAGCATCAATGATTTTATAAGTGGCGAGATGGAACGTGCTATCGTGGATTTCTCCGCAAGATCGGGGAACAACTCATATGTGATTGCAACGAGAGACTTGTCCTCGATTGATCCCAATGACTGCTCCATTCTTCCAATCCTGTCCACAAGCTCCTTGTCATTTCCTTTATTCTTCAACACGGATATCAGATTCTCACCGAATTCCGACAACACATATCCAGAGGATTTGGACATCAAGACCCCCGTCTCCAGGAGGGATGTGTAGGATTCGTCTATGTCATCAGAATATCCTCCGAAATAATACGCCTCATGCTCCCTATTGGTTGTATAGGCCTGATTGTAAATCAAAGACATCTTCTGAATCCTGGTCTTCATCATGGGTTGTTGCCTGGAACCGACTAAAATCAGGACAAGTTTGTCACATTCCTGCTCCTCGATGTCGTACAGGATGTCTTCAATCAAATCCTCATCGTATTCCATTCTCATTCCCCCATGCTGCCCGCCAGTATGTTCCCTTCATCAATCATCAGGGAATCATCCACATCATTTCTACGACAATAATCATTGTGGTATCTGATAACCCATGTGTGTTTGGATTTTATCGATTCCTTCTTCTTGGAATCGGGTTGTTTCAAATTGTTTTCATACAGATTCAGAATCGTTTCTTTGTGTTTCAACAGATCATCCGAATTTGGACAATCATTCTCCACATCATATGTGTAATCCATATAGTTCACAAGATGGACTCCGTCCATGACCGTGATTAAAGGGTTGTCGTGAGGGAGGTCATCGGATATCATCACCAAGGGGTTCTTGGCAACATTGGATTCCATATCGTATGCCTCAACCAACCCCTTTCCCAACACGAAAACGTCATTGTAAAACAGCGAACCCCTAACAATCGCACCACGTGTCAACAACCCGTATTTTATGAGAAAATAATACTGTGTTTTACAGGCGATATCGATCAAACGATCCAACCCTTCTTCCGAATAACCATCGAAAATCAGAATGTTATCTGAAAAGATACGTATGTTGAATCCATCATCCATCAATCCATCGTACATCTCCGAGACGTTATGAATGAAGGTTGCAACCCTCTCATTGTCATCAGAACACAGAATGTCCGTTGTTCCCAGGATATCGATGTAGGCTATGATGCAATCCTCCAAATCATCAGAACAGACCTTTGACGGAACATCGTTGTTCGATGAATTGTTGAATGCATCTCCGCCTCCCATGATTATCATTGAAAAGCATTCGAATCATAAGGGTAACGCGTGCAGTAAACAAATAAGATGAGTTTGAATCATCTTGAAAGTCATCCGGGAGGGAGCCCCTCCCGGAATCATTCATTCTGAAGGATCACTCCTCGGATTCCTCTTCCTCTTCACCCTCGACGATGTCTCCGGGGATCCATCCCTTGGTTCCATTGGCCCTCTCCTTGGCCTCCAGGAGGGTGAGGTTCTTCAAAGCCACGGCGTCCCCTGCGGCGACACCCCTTGCATAGAACTGCCTGGCCTTGAAGGGGTCCCTGTCGACGCAGGTTCCCTCGTCGAAGACCGATCCCAGGACGTTGTACGACTGTGGCTGTCCCTTGTTGGCGGCGCTCTCAAGATAGTCCAAGGCGCGCTCCATGTCCCTGGGGAGGGCGTCGTTTCCATAGAGGTACATCATACCGAGCGCGTACTCCGCATCCATGTCCCCGTCGTCGGCGGCGGTCTCGAAGCATTCGATGGCGGAATCCAGGTTCCTGGCGATTCCCCATCCGTGGTAGTAGAGCTCGCCGAGGTAGTAGTATGCACGGACGACGTCCTGCTCCACGGCCTTGCGGAAGTAACGGTACGCCTTGGAATAATCGGGAACGACCTTCTCGAAAAGGAAGGCCTGTCCGAGTCTGAGCTGGGCCTTGCCGTCGCCCTTCTCCGCAAGGACGGTGAGCGTCTTCATCTCGTCCTCGGTCAACGGCCTCATTTCCTCTGCCAGCTTGTTCTCATCATCATACATATGTATCGAAGAATGAATGTTGGATGGGTTTATAGTCTTTTCAAACGGCCCCGGACAAAGGGGAGGAATCCCGTCCGGATGTACGGGGAAAACGACTGGACGGTCTTCCGAACGACCGTTCATCCAGGAGAAACGAAGGTGTTGGAAAAAGGGGGTGGAGGCGGCGTTCGACCACCTCCATATTAATGTTTCGATTGACGCTCAGATGAGTCCCTTGGCCTTCGCGAGCTCTGCGTTGAGGACGGATCCCCCCGCACCGCCCCTGAGGGTGTTGTGGGACATAGCGAACATCTTGTAGTATCCGTTGCTCTGTCTGAGTCTTCCGACGGTGACGGCCATTCCCTTTGCACGTGCGGGCTTTCCGGCCATGGCGTCGAAGACGGGCTGGGGCCTGTTGTCCTCGTGCCTCACGATGATGGGCTGCTCGGGTGCGGAGGGCAGGTTGTACTTCTGGGGCTCGCCACGGTATTCCACGAGGCACCTCTCCAGCTCCTCGAGGGTGGGCTGGGCCTCCATGTCGATGACCAGGGACTCCAGGTGACCGTCGATGACAGGGACCCTGGCGCAGTTGGCCATGACCTTGAATCCGGCGAAGTTGAACGCCCCGTTGTCGTAGGTTCCGAGCATCTTGGCGAGCTCGGACTCCATCTTCTCCTCCTCGCCCTTGATGAAGGGCACGACGTTACCGACGGCGTCCAGGGAGGGGACTCCGGGGTATCCGGCACCGGAGAGTGCCTGATAGGTGGAGATGAACACCTGCTTCAATCCGAACGCGTCGTTCATGGCCGCCAGGGGGGCCGCGATTCCGGTGGAGGAGCAGTTGGCGTTGGTGACGATGAATCCGCCGTTGGCGAACGTCTTCTGGTCCTTCACGGAGTCCAGGTGTGCGGGGTTGACCTCGGGGATGAGGATGGGGACGTCCGCATCCATCCTGTGGGACCCGGCGTTGGTGAAAACGCCCACACCGGCCTGTGCAAGCTCGGTCTCGGTGGGACCGGCGAGGTCGGAGGGGATTCCGGAGAACGCGATCCTGCAGTTCTTCGAGATCTTGGAGATGTCCATGGTCTCGATCTCCCTGTCGAGGGTCTCGTCGAGGTAGACGTGGTCCCTGACCTTGAGGACCTCGGAAAGCCTCTTTCCGTTGGACCTCTCGGAGGCGTACAGACCTTCGATCTCGAAATACGGGTGGTCCTCCAACATCTGGACGAACCTCTGACCTATCATCCCGGTTGCACCGAGGATTGCGACATTGATCTTGCTCATTGGGTATTCCCTCTATATGGGCGCGGGAATGCATGTATGGGATAAAGAATCTATGGAGAGGTCAGGAGGTCGCGTTCCGTGAACGACCATCCGGGGTTTCGAACACCTCGGGTGGGTCTGCCTGAATCCGGCATCCTTGAAATCCCCGAATCGGGCGGATCGTTCCGTTTCACACGGCATGAATTGGGATCCGGTACGGTTACTCCGGCGACCGCATATGGTTGATGGTACTGGCCAGATACCCCGCACCGAACCCGTTGTCGATGTTCACCACACCCACGCCGCTGGCACAGGAGTTCAACATGGCCAGAAGCGCCGCAAGTCCTCCGAACGATGCGCCGTACCCGACGCTGGTCGGGACCGCGATGACGGGACAGTCCACCATCCCCCCTAAGACGCTGGCGAGGGCACCCTCCATGCCGGCAACGGCCACGACCACGCGTGCGGTCATGACGTCCTCCATGCTGGACAACAGACGGTGCATGCCCGCCACACCCACATCGTACACGCGGACCACCTCGTTGCCCAGAAGCTGCGCGGTGAGTGCGGCCTCCTCGGCCACGGGTATGTCGCTCGTACCGGCCGCGACGACGGCGATCCTCCCGACACGCTCCTCCGGAATCGGACCCACGACGCCGATCCGACAGTCGCCGTGATAATCCAAATCGATCTCGTCCGAAATGACCTCCGCGACGGACGGTTCGATCCTGGTGACGATGACCGGTCCGCCCCTGCCTTCCAGGGCCCTGACGATGGACACTATCTGTTCAGGGGTCTTGCCCGCACCGTAGACCACCTCGGGCACGCCCTGACGCAGTCCGCGGTGATGGTCCACCTTGGCGAATCCCAGATCCTGGAACGGTTCCATCCTGAGACTCAGAAGGGCCTCGTCCACGGACATCTCGCCCGATGACACGCTCTCCAAAACAGATCTGACGGAATCCCGGTCCATGATGCGGTATCCGCAACGGATATAATATGTGAACGGGGGGTGGAACCCCCGCCGGTGTGGAAAAGGGTTTACTGCTCGATCTTCAACAGATCGGTGTTGAGGGTCTTCTTGGGACAGGCCTTCTCGCATCTCTTGCATGCGGTTCCGGCACACCTGTCCGACTCGATGACCGCGCGGTATCCCGCGACGCCCACGGGCTCGATCCTCAGGGCCTTCTCGGGACACTTCTTGACGCACTTCATGCAACCGATGCATGCCTCGAGCTGACCGGAGAGTTCGGTTCCGGACTTGATGATGCTGACCTTGAGGTTCTCCACGTCGGGCAGGTCCCTGACGGCGAGCTTGGTGACCTCCACGGTGGAGGTGTCCACGGCCTCGGGGATGCCCTTGTGTCCGTAGCATCCCATCATCTCGCTGTATTGACTCATGGGCATGGAGCTGCACCACAGGGAGTACTCGATGGAGTACACGTCCTTGAAGAAGTCGGAGGTGGCGAACATGACGTGCTGTGCCCTGAGCTTCTTGGCGAACTCCTTCAGGTCGTCCAGGGAGATCTCCCCGAGGATGAGCTGACGGGCCATGGTGATGGAGGTGTTTCCGAACTGGACGATGCGCCTGGCACCGGGGGTGACCATTCCGATCTCCATCGCCTTGCGGGCATCCACGTACAGTCCGGATGCACCGGACATGTAGGCCTTCTGGACGTCGTCCACCCACAGTCCCGCGGAGTCCAACAGGGTGAGGAATCCGGCACGCAGGGCACCGATGGCCTTTCCGGCCTCCTCCACGTCGGCGGAGGAGACGTTGATACCGTCCTGCAGGTGCAGGAGTCCGTCCTCGGTCATGATCCTGGGGGTGTTGATGACGCCGGTCTTGATTCCGTTGGCGAGTGCGGCTATGACACCGGTTCCGGTGATTCCGACCGCCTTTCCGTGCATGGGCCCCTCCTCGATCACCGCACCGGTGACCGGGTCGACCAGGTCCCCGGGCTGGGGTGCGAGGGTGTCGTCGAGGATGTAGCATCTCCAGCCCCTGTCGGTGACCTCGATCTCGCTGAGAGCACCGGGTGCGGCGAGCATTCCGCGCTCGATCTGCTGTCCCTCCAATGCGGGACCGGCCGCGGCGGATCCGGTGTAGACGTTGCCCTCGTGCACGAGTGCCATCTCGGCGTTGGTTCCGTAATCGACGACGATGCAGGGCTCCTTCTCGTCGAGGATGCCGGTGGTGAGCATCATGGCGATGGCGTCCGCACCGATCTCATGTGTGACCGCCGGGGGGATGATGACCTTCGCATCGGGCATGCCCTTGAGTCCTATTCCGGCGGCATCGATGACGTCCCCGTCCCTGGGAGGGGAGACGATGCCCAGGGTCTTCAGCATGCTCTTTCCGGCGTATGCCAGATCCCTGATCTCGATGTTCTGGAAAAGCGACAGCTGGAACGGGTTTCCGCAGACGGCCACGGTGACGACCTTGGAGAGGTCTATGTTCAATTCCGCGAACAGGTTGTTTATCGCGCTGATCATCAGGCCGTTGGCCACATCCTCTCCGGACTTCATCGCGAAGTTGACGTGGTCGATGACGTTCATTCCGGGAATGGGATGACGTTCGGTGACCGCTGCGGAAAGGGTCTTGCCGGTGTCCAGGTCTATTGCCTGGCAACGGAACCCGCTGGTTCCGATGTCCAATGCTATGCCGTAACTCATTGTTCTCACATCCTTATGGGTGATTCCTCGATACTCGCGTCGGGCGTATGGATTCACAGACAACGTCTTCCATCGAGGAAAACGGGGCAAAATGGCGAAAGGCCGGGGTGTCGATCCCCGCTGGCTAGGTTTTAGAGACCCGCTGCTCGCCGGAGCGCCCTCCATATGGTATGAATTCATATTGAAAATATATAAGACTTTTCTTATTTCTATTATCAGTATTTCAATATATTGCTCATATGAAGAACAGAATAGTAAATTTTAAATACTGATTTAAATCAATTTAAATAGTAATTTTTGATAAACCAAAAGTATTAAATATAAAAATCAAAAAAACACGAATCCCGCATATGGATGGGAAAACACGGACATCATCCGACGTTCAATCCATACGGATACTGGAACCCTCCCGGGACGAGGAGAACATCCCAGGTGCAGGGATAAAACCCGGGAGGATTCCAGGGGGTTGCCCCCCAGTACTCTTCAAAGACTGCAGACAACCTGTGTTCGGGTCGAGGCTCGCGGCAGGTCGACATATCCGCACCCGGACGCAGATCCAAGATGTCCGGTTGCCGATGTGACGATTCGGTCCCGACCTTTAGCGGAAACCAGTCCGCATCACAGGTCCATCCTTCTAATCGAGTAATTATATGATTGTTCAAAACTATATTTAAATATTTCTATATTTAATGTAATTAAATTTTTTATTATATTTAAAACATTCTATTTTTCATTATTTTTCAAAATAACAATATATAAAACTTATTATCGATGAACTCAAGCGCAGATCGCACTAGACGGGACGGGACAGAGAAGCGTCCAATAATCCCTAAAAACGGGGTCAAAGATGGTTTTAGGATTAGCTGATTGGGTAAAACGACCATCCATTATGTCTTGTTTTTTTAAATTACAAAACAGACATAGTATTTAATAACATATCTAATTATTACCTCTTTCAGAAGTACTGTATTTAAAATTTACTATATTGACCCATATTATAACGTACACTGGATCATACAACGGATGAATAGGTATCAAAGTTCTATTCCACAATCCAAGAGGGTCCTGAGGACACCGTCGTAGATGTCGATGTACTCGTCGGTGGGTTCCACCTTGCGGACATTGTAGCAATCCTGGAACCTCTTGCCCTGGGGCGCCTTGGCATAGTTCTTCTCGTACAGGGACACTATGTTGTCAAGAACCTCGTTGACGGTCTCGATCTCCATGCCGCAGGTGGCGAGTGCGGCTTCCCCCATCATCCTCGACTCGAGACCGGTGGTCTTGTCCTGCATGACGCCCTTGGATGATGCCACTCCCGAGATCAATTCCCTTCCGGATGCGGTATCGGTGATAGCCTGCGCGGCGGTCTCTAGGAGACACATGTCGGTACAGGGGCCCGCAAGCGTGTAATACTGGTTGGCCAGAAGGAAATCGGTATTGAAATCCAGGGCCGCGGCCGCATGGGCCGCGATCTTCAGGGTCTCACGAGTGGTCGTGGTACCCCACCTGATGTGGATGGGACCGTCCAGATGTATGTCGCAATCGAAGATGACGAAACTGGCGATCATGGTCGCCACATCGCAAATCGTGGTCTCCTCCACACCACCGGTGTATCCTCCGAATATGGGCATCTGCTCCATCATGAGGATGTCCCCGGTGGGGGCCCATCCGGCGAGCATGTTCAATGCGGACATGTCTATCTTGAGCTCATTGAGCTGGGAACACTCGTGCGCATCGAACGGTTTCAACCCCTGTTCCGTCAAATCCGAGGATATACGACCCGCAGCGGTCAAAGGGGTCTCCGGTCCCTATATGCACATCCCGGGGCGCTGGGATTTGAGCATCGCCTCGCGGACGTGACGGATCTCGGCCATCGTGGCTTTGATCTCCCAAGGGGTGTTGGCGGTGACGGGGTGGCCATCGACGGTGTTCAGAACACCGCTGACGATGGTATCGACGACGGGTTCCTGGACATACGATTCTATCATGGGGACGAAAACGCTCTCGGAGACGGGGGCACCGGTGGGTCCCCCCTGAACCACGGGCTTGCTCTTGGCGTTGCCCCTGCGCGCCTTGCACTTGCACTTCTCCTTCCCCCTTCCGAGGGTGAGCTTGCGGGGCGCCATCTTCAATCCCTCGAACAGCTCCTCCTCGGTGATGTACATCACACGACCCAGGTCCGTGTTGTAGAACCCGGTGGTGAGAAGCATGTCCATACCGGCAAGAAACAGTCTGTCCGTAAGATCGGGGTCCGTGGGGATGATGTCGGGTCCGAAGGAGATGTCGTACTTCTCCTTGATCATCGTGGCGTTGTTGGGGACTATCGTGTAATCCCACTGATCCTCCCTGACCCTTTCACCCTCATAGAAACGGTCGTACGCTTCGTAGATGTCGACGTACTTCTTGGCGGTCATAATCAGCACCGACTAGGGCTATTGCATATTTAACAATGCCCCGAGACGAACCTCGATATTCCCCCTGTGAACCCCGTAGGGGTTCATGAAATCATTGGCTGGATTCAAAATCCATCCATATCAGTGATTGATACGGACACCTGCCAGACGGACTTCCGAAAACATGGATGTTAGTTCCAATGTAATCACGTCCAATTCGGATTCCGCTCTGGGGATCTGCGACCCGTCCAACCACAGCTCCGCGACATCCCCGCAGACATGGACACGGAATCCGGAATACCCCATGCGAGTCAGGACCCCCTCGGCGAAACGAACCCTGTCCATGTCGGCCTGTTCCAACGGGATCCCCACGGGTATGCGAGTTGCGACACAGGATTCGGACGGCCTGTTCCAATTGGACAGACCGACCGAACGCGCATACCGTCTGACATCCTCCTTTGTCATCCCCATGGCCCTCAAAGGCGAGACGACGCCCAGCTCCGCCAACGCCCTGAATCCCGGACGTCCGTCCGCATCGTCGGATGCGTTGGTCCCGTCCATGACGGTTCTGTCGGGATGCATCTCCGCCACAACCGAGAAAATCGCCCTCTTGCAGTAATAGCACCTGTCGGGACCGTTGGCCCTCACCTCTGGGATCGAGAGGACATCCAACCGGACCACCTCCGGAATGACGCCTATAGGGCCGCATACGGCCCTTACAGCATCCTCGTCGCCCGGATGGGACAACTGGGTCTCCACGAACACCGCGACGACGTCCACGCCTGCGGAAACGGCCATTTCGAGGACCACGGTGGAATCCACACCTCCGGACACGGCCACAGCTGCACGGCGGTATCCCCTGAAAAACGATGACGGATCGTCCATGACCCAGGCATGCCCGAGCCGGAATCAATTATCTTTGTGTTCCGACATGTACATCACATTTCAATATGGTGCAACAATGCTTATTAACATACATCCAATGGGCCTGGAACATGGACGGATTGGAGAAACACTTCGCGGAATACCCCTCCAGACTCAGGGTCGCCAGACTGCTGATGTCCCATGGGATGAGGGTGGATGACGGCGTGGCCTACTGCGGCGACGTCGAACAGAGCGACACCGCCATCGGAAGGGCCGCGGGAGTCGACAGGAGGGTCGTGAAATCCACGCTCCGTCAGATATCCGATACACCCGAACTGAGATCGCTCTACTCCAAGATAAGATGCATGCTGTCGATGAGGGACATGGCCGAGGAGATCGGCTGCACGTCCCTCCTGGTGGTCCCCACGGACGCCAAGATGTCGGGCATCCTGTCCGGGATCACGGAGGTCCTCTACAGACACGGATTGTCCATAAGACAGGCCGTGGTGGACGACACCGGCGACAGGGACAAGTCCGTCCTGTCAGTCGTGATAGACGGCGGACTGCCACCGGAGGTCATCCCGGAACTCCGCGCCTGCCGCGGGGTCGACAGCATAGTCTTCAAATGATCATTTCCTCAACGAGAATGCGGCGCTGCACACCGCCATGACGGCGGTTCCGATCTCCAGGGGATCGTGGATGATGGCCTTGGCCTTCCTCCTCCCCTCCTCGTCGAACCCGTGGGGGACGCCGGGGGTGGAGAATATGGATCCCTCGCGTATCAGACGACCCTCGAACATCGCGGGTGCGGCGTTGAGGATCAGATCGTGCTGGGACAATGCGACCTCCACATCGGGCAGGACCTTCACATCATACTCCGTTCCGACCCTTTCCGCCTTCTCGCGGAGGATGTCCGTGACATGAACGTCGGCACCCATGTCCTTGAGGATGCGGACGGCCCTGGAACCGACCAGACCCGCACCTATGACCAGGACCTCCTTCCCCTCCAATCCGCCTGCGGCGTTCTTCAGGGCGACGGAGTAGCCCAGTGCGGTACCCCAGGAGTTGTCGATGAACCTGTTCTCGCGGGTGTTGTATGCTATGAACTTCGGATCGTCGGACATCATGATGATGTCTGCCCCGTCGGAGACCCCTTGGGAGAATCCCAGGACGTCGGTCCCCTCGGTGACCCAGCTGTCCATGCCCAGCCTGCGGACGATGGCATCCACCGATGCGGAGAAACCGCCGATGACCCCCAATCCCGATGTGATGGGTACGCACGCGACCCTGAATCCGGACAGGTCGGTGTCCTCCGGAAGACCGGCGGCCTCCAACGAAAGGGACTTCACGGTCTTTCCGGTGGTTTTCAGAAGACGGGAGTCCAGATCTATCCTGTCGTCCGGGACGCCTTCGATCAGATCGGGTGTGAGACGGGTCATCAGACCATCTCCGGGACGCCGTCGACGAACTCGTCTATGGAACACTCGTCCAGTATCCTCTCGATGGAGAGTCTGCATTTCTCATCCACCTCCTCCTCTGTGGCACCGGAATGCATCAGGGTGGCCCTCCACTCCCTCTTCCCGGGTTCATAGTCCGATATGGATTCCTCCGAACCGAAGAGACCCTGGGAGATCACGGGGTTGCGGACCTTTCCGAACTCCTTCTCACCGCTGGACCTCAGTACACCGTCCTTGAACACCAGATGCCTGTAGACCGAGCTTCCACGGACGGCCTCGCGGTTCACAGGCCTTCCGAGGGCGGTGGTCATCAATTCCTCGAGGAGGTTCACACCGGTACCCTGGAGGATCGCGGCCGGGGTCTGACTGGGGATGCGGGCATCGATCTCCAGGACCCTGAGTCCCTTGGGCGTGAGGATCGCCTCCACATCCATCAACGCCTTCAATCCCATCCTCTCCGCCACATCCTTTCCGACACGGCGGAACTCGGTCTCATCCTCCTCCGAAAGGATGTTCGGATTGCAACGGACCATCTTGCAGTCGTAGTTGGTGTCCAACACCACCTCGGTGGTGACGTATGAGCGTGCCGTCTCCCCGTTCCCTATAACCTCTATCGAAACACTCTTGCCGTGTACGAACTCCTGCATGACCGGTTCGTCCCCTATGGAGCGTATGAACTCCAGGCCGCGGTCCACATCCTGCTGGTTCATGGCCACGGTCACACCGATGCTCCCGCTCTGGGAGGACGGCTTGACGATCGCGGGGAATCCGCACTCCGGCCAGGGTTTGGGCAACGGTACGCCGACCGATTGCATTACCTCGTTGGAACGGTTCTTGGAACAGGAGAGCCTGTAGGATTCCAGATCGAACAGCAACGGTACGTCCGTCCCGGACATCATAGAATCCAGTCCCTCCAGAAGATCCAACTCCTCGCATGCCGGTATCACGGCATCGCACGAATCGAATACCCTCCTGGCCTCCGACGGATCCTCCAAGGGGTTCAGGACGACGGGCTCGTCGCAGATGGACAGGGCGGGTGCGGTGTCCCTCCTGTCCAGCACGACGGTCTCGATTCCGGCCTTCTTAGCTAGATATGTCGCCTCCATTCCCTGAAGGGCTCCTCCGACTATCGCAAGTCTCATTCTACACCCCCCTCTTGGAATCGAGGAATCTGACGTATTCGGAGGATTTCGCCCTCCTGTAACCGAGGTCCTCCAGCATGTTGAAGACGTTCTCCATGGAACGGTTCCCGTTCTCGATGTCCAACTCGTGCTGCGCCACACCGGCGAGGTTCTTGTTGGGGGGCACGATGGACGTGATCACGTTGGCACCCGCGTACAGACGGGTCTTCAATCCCGCGATGCCCTCCACGTCGAGACTGCAGGGGATGAGACGGTCGGGGAACAGTATCCTCATGATGGCTATGGCCTTCAGCTCCTCCGTGGAATCCCATGCGGTGTTGTCCTGCATGGGGGTACCCTCCTGAGGAACGAATGTCATGGCGCGTATCTGCTCCGCACCGGTGGCACCCATCTTCAGGATGGTGTCCGCACGGTCCATCCTGGTCTCCCCGAGACCGATCATCATGCCGTCCTCGGCCAGGAGTCCGGCCTCGCGGGCCCAGATCTTCTGTCCGTAACGGGCATCGAAGTCCTGCTCCAACCTGAGGGACTCGAAGAGCCCCCTGTTGTAGGTCTCCTGATAGCATGCGTAGAAATCGGCACCGGCCTCCCTGATGCGGGGGAACATCTCCCTCGGCAACGCACCGGGGGATGCCATGATGCTTATCCCCACATCGTCCCTGACGGACGAGATGGTCTCCAGGAGGAGCTTGTAATCGTCCGCGTACATGCGGGGGTCCTCGCCCATGGTGAGGTCCGCGAGGTTGATGCCGGCGTCCTGAAGTGCCCCGGACAGCTGCACGACCTCCTCCACGGTCTTCCTGTACCTGTCGATCTGTCCGTTGGACCTGCGGTAATAGCAGAAGGTGCAGTTGTTCTTGCAGTAGGTGGAGAAGTACACGAAACCGTATGTGAAAATGTCCTTTCCGAACCTGCTGTCCCTTGCGTCGCGCGCCGCCTGGAAAAGGGCCTCCATGTCGTCCCCGGTGGCGGAGAGGAGGGTGTGGACGTCTTCGACGGTCGCCGTGCCCCCCTTCTGTATGTTCTCTATGATGTCTGCGATCATCGTATCAACTTCAATCGATCTTGTACCCGTTGAGGTAGGTGAGACTCTTCCCGGTCTTGCGAACACTGCTCTTTCCCTCTGCGAGCATCAGAAGGCGCTCCAATCCGAATCCCACGCCGGACCAGGGCTCGTGGATGTCGTGTGCCGCATCCAGCTTGTGGGGACCCACCGCACCGGAGGCGACCTCGGTTCCGTCTATCTCCACGTCGAGAGTCTCCACATAGACGTCCGACTCCTCCCTGACCAGGGTGTACTCCAATCCCGCGGCGGTCATGACGTCGTCGATGTAGTCCTTCAGACACTCTACGGCATCCCCCTCGGGACCCAGGTCCACCAGATTGAGCATGGTGAACTCCTCCAGGTGACGGTTGCTCTTGGACTCCTTCCTGAAACAGGATCCTATCTCGAAGATCTTCACGGATCCGGGGGTGTGGTCCCTGAGC
>JAFVZY010000131.1 GCA_017507885.1 Candidatus Methanomethylophilaceae archaeon
CCCGGCAACCCGATCATCACCCGTACGACGACCGTCCCCACGGATATCTGTTCATTTTATCTACCTGTTAGGGATACTGAACACCATATGTCATTGATGGTTCACAACACACTTTCGGGAAAGAAGGAGGAGTTCGTCACCCTCGAACCCGGAAAGGTCAAAATGTACGTGTGCGGAGTCACCGTGTACGACGACATCCACATGGGTCATGCCAGGAGCATGATCGTCTTCGACATGGTCGCCCGCTATCTCAGATACCTCGGATACGAGGTCACCCACGTCACCAACTTCACCGACGTGGACGACAAGATCATAAAGAGGGCCGCCGAGAGGGGCGTCGAACCCCTCCAGCTCTCCGCGGAGTACATAGAGAAGTACTACCAGGACGCCCAGAAGCTCGGAATCAACAGGGCCGACATCTACCCCAAGGCCAGCGAGTGCATCGGGGACATCATCAACATGGTCCAGAGGATCATCGACAACGGTTTCGCCTACCCCACCGAGGACGGAAGCGTGTACTTCGCGGTCAGGAAGGTCAAGGAATACGGGAAACTCAGCAAGAGGAAGCTCGACGACATGCAGCAGTCCGAGAGGATCCAGTCCGGACAGAAGGTCCTGGACGAGAACAAGAGGGACCCCATGGACTTCGCCGTGTGGAAGGCCGCCAAACCCGGCGAGTGCACCTGGGACTCCCCCTGGGGACCCGGCAGGCCCGGATGGCACATCGAGTGCTCCGCTATGATCGACAGGTACCTCGGGGAGCAGATCGACATCCACGGGGGAGGGAACGACCTGGTCTTCCCCCACCACGAGAACGAGATCCTCCAGACCGAGGCCGTGACCGGCAAACCCCTGTCCAACTACTGGATGCACAACGGGATGCTCATCGTCAGGGGACAGGGGATGAGCGAGGCCGAGAAGATGTCCAAATCCAAGGGCAACTTCTTCACCGTCAAGGACGTCCTTGCGACATTCGACACCGGAACCGTGAGGTTCTACTTCCTCAACGCCCACTACATGAGCGAGCTGGAGTACAGCGAGGCCATCCTCGAGGAATCCAGGAACGCCCTCGCCAGGCTTAACAACAACTACGTCGAACTGAAATCCTATGTGAAGAACGCACCCGAGGGCGACGCGGAGGGCAACGACTGCTGCGACGCCATCGAGGGATACAGGCAGGCCTTCAGGGACGCCATGGACGACGACTTCAACACCCGCGCCGCGATCGAGGTGCTCTATCAGATGGCCAGGGCCACCAACAGGGCCATGGGCGAGAAGACCCTCACCAGGAAGGCCGCCGAGAGGCACATCGCCCTCCTCGAGGAGTTCAACGGAATCCTGAACATCCTGTCCGAGCCCGAGGTCAACAACGACGAGACCCTGGACGACGTCATGTCCATCCTCATCGACCTCCGTGCCGAGATGAGGAAGAACAAGATGTACCAGTACGCGGACATGATCCGTGACAGGCTCGGAGAGGTCGGAATCCGCATCGAGGACTCCTCCGACGGAGCCAAGTGGAAGAAAATCTGACGATAAACCCGAAGGGAGGGGGATCCACCCCCTTTCCCGTTTTGTTTTTGTTCCGGATCACTCCGATCCGATGCTCATGCGTGCCTTCTTCACCAACTCGCACGACTTGCATCTGCTGCCGACGGTGGGTTCCCCGCACTCGCACAATTTGAGATTCGACGGAGGGAGCTCCTTCTGCAACATCGGACGCAACTGGTCGTAGGACGACAGGATGCTGAACCTGGAACCGGGTGAACGGTCCTCCAGGTCATCCACCATGTCGCGGTACTGGTTGCGTAGGGCCTCCTTCCAATAGGGGCACTCCCCGTCCCAATACTCCATGCCGGAGACTATCGCGTACAGGAGGGTCTCCTTCTCCGGGATCATCCTCAAGGGAAGGAACCTGGGGATCAGACCCGGTTGGACCTTGTTGTGGGGACCCAGCCTGGCAAGACGCTCCACATCCCCCCTGACGAAATTCATCATCACGGACTGGGCCATGTCGTCAAGGTTGTGTCCGGTCGCGAGGTATTTCGCACCGATCCTCCTGGCCTCGTCGTTCATGAGCCTCCTGCGGAACACCCCGCAATATGTACAGGGACTGCTGTCGCCGGACACCGGGGCCACCTGATCCATCGTCACACCCAACTCGGTGAACGATCTGAGATGGAAATGGATGGAGTTCTCCTTGCAATATCTCCTGACGATGTCCACACTGGGGGGACGGTATCCCTCGATACCCTCGTCGATGGTGATGGCATGGACCTCCACACCGTTGCGGGGGCCGAAGACGGATGCTATCATCCTCAGGGCCACCATGCTGTCCTTTCCGCCGGACACCGCGACGGCTATCCTGTCCCCATGGGAGGCGTCGATCTGCTTCCTGATCTCCCTCTTGACCCTGCGGTCCACGTAACGCATGAAGTGCTCCGCGCAGAGATGGGTGCCGTTGTATCTGATGTATGTGACCGCATCGCGGTTGCAGTGTTCGCATCTCATGCCGCTCCCCCCGGGATCGCCTTCTCCAACAGGTCCTCCATCTTGGCCGCAAGGACCTTCGACGGGATGTCGGGGAGGGATATCATGGTGATTCTGCCGTTCTGACCGTTCTTGACGAGTGTCCTTATGGCACCCGTCTTCTCGATATCCTGCACATACAGCCAGAATTGGGTGTGCTTCCTCGCCGGCACGCCGTACTCCTCGCACACCACCGCATAGGTCTTCTCGGCCACCGACGACGGTATCGCCCTGTTGGTCTTCATCGCACGGGCCACCGCCAGGAGGACGATTTTGCGATTGATGTCCAACGCGGCGAGCTTCGATTCGGACACGGCGCTGTACACCATCGCTCTGGCGGAACGGACATGCTCGGGATTGATCTCCCCGGCGGTGTCCCCTTCGGCGATGTTGGATGCCCGATCGAGAAGTTCGATGGCCATCCTCGCATCTCCGTACTCCTCGGAATTGTCGGCGATCATGTCCAACGCGTCATCGGATATGCAACCGGGAAGTATGGCCAGTTCCGCCCTCCTGCCGACGATCTCCCTGAGCTCGTCGTGGGTGTATCTCTCGAAGACCACGGAGTTCGATCTTCTGAATGTGGACAAGGACGCCTCGTCCAGCATGTCCACCACGGACTCCTGGGATATCATGATCAGGGACACCGTGTGACCCCTGTCCCTGATCTCCTCCGAAAGACGGGTTATCTGATAGATTATGTCGACGGAACCCCTTTTAAGAAGGACATCCACCTCGTCCAGTATTATGACCAGACTCCTCCCGGACTCCCTCATGCGGTTGCGGAACGAACGGAACATCTCGTCGGAGGAGAAACCCCTGTCGGGGAAACCCTTGTCGAAATGGCGGGCCATGGCCAGTGTGACGGCGGCATCGCTGTTCCTGTTCCTGCAGTTGACGAGCAGCGTGTCCAACGGCCTGCCGTGGGACGTGCAGTATTCGGCCATCCTGGCACAGAAGAATCTGGCCGTGGCGGTCTTGCCGGTACCCACGGGTCCGGTCAACATGGCGGTACACGAACGGGTGTATTCCGCGAACGGTCTGAACAGCAACTCCAGGGAGGCCATCTGGGAATCGCGACCCACCAGATAGTCGGGGACGTAATCGTAATCCAACACGGAGGGATCGCGGATGATGGAGGAGACCTTCTCGAACATCTCAATTCCTGCTATAGCGCATGAATCCGGAACAGGGGAGGACGTCTATCCCCTCCCTCTCCCACACGTCGCAGATCAGGTTGACACCGATGGAATCGGAGGACATGTGTCCAGATATGACCATGTTGATGTTGTGCTTGCGTGCCTCCTCCAGATGACTCTCGGGAAAATGCATTCCGACGACGGTCCCCACTCCGGCATCCGCCAGCTTCTCGTAGATCTCCTTGGGCCCGGAGGTTCCACCGGTCATCTTGCACACGACCCTTCCGCAACGGTTGCCCTTGGAACCGACCATGATCTTGGGAGGGGAATTGTACTTCGCGGCCTCCCTGAACTCGGGCTCCTTGTAGAACACATCCACCAGATCGCCGAGGGAACGGGGGGATGCGTCCTCGATGAGGTCGGTGAGATACCTTTGGACCATGTTGTCCGCGGGGGAATGGATGTTGAACAGGGGGATCTCCAGAAGCTTGGCCGCATCCACGGCCTGATTGTAGTTGGATCCCATGACACCGCGGAGGACCTCGTCCATCCTGGTCCTCATGAGTCCCTCGGAGACGTTTATGGGCACCCCGGCCTCATGGAACATGTCGGTCTGCATCCACATGACCTCGGGGAAGCACGTACGGGCGGTTCCGATGGGATGGTGGGCGACCAGTGCGGACACGGTGCGTCCCTTCTCCCTGAGCCTGTCGGCCAGAAGGACCTCGCCTGTTCCGATGTCGATGCCCCACATGAACGTCTCCGCCTCCAACTCCCTTGCCTCCTCGGCGAGTGCGGAGAAACGGGAATCGGCGTAGGGGTTCCACAGACGTTCCTGGTCGTAGAGCTCCTTACGGTCGTCATCCAACTTCTCATAGGAATCCTTTGCATCGGAAAGGACCCTGTCGAGCTCGTCCCTAGGGCGGGGATCGTTGGACATGCCGGCCTCGACGGCCATCCTGTAGGCATCGTAAATCTTCATGGAACCGAATCAATCGCTTCGGATATAACACTTGGTCGAACCAGATCGCAGGGACGCCGGTCGATGGGATGGGGAGGAGCGGACGGGAAACAAGGGACGGGCCCATGGACATGTGCACATGCACGCGATCCGTATGGATGGGGTCCCGTAAAAACGGGATGCCCCCGTTACGGGGGGAGGGATGCGACCCGGAATGGGGCCATCCTATGGAAACTGACCGTCAGGGACGGAGGTCGTCGAGGGAAACCACCCTGCAGATGGCCTCCACATGGTCGACGTTGCCCTCATCGGTGGCGGCGATGCCACCCTTGAGTATCCAGGGTTCGAGGTCTATGTCGAAGGCACGGAAGTAGGTGGCCAACACGCAGAGGTGGGCCACCAGACCGACCAGGACCATGCATCTGCAGCCCGTGTCCTTTATCGCCTTCTCCAATTCCGACTCACGGAAGGAGTTCATGAAGCCCTTGTGGACGATTATGTCGGTATCGGCGCATGCGAGGCCCGGGACGAACCCTTCGGGATCCTCGATGTCGTTGGCGGTGCAATCGTTGAGGCCGTCGAACTGCACCCTGATCACCGGGGAACCGTTGGAACGGAACAACTCCATGGCATCGTTCATGGTCCCGATATGACGATCGACCGAGGCCTCGAGACCCTCGGTCACTCTGTAGAACTTGTTCTGCACATCGATCACCACAAGAGCCGCGTCCATTCCTTGATACTGTATCACATAATCACCAATCAGGATAGTGGGATGGATTATACAACCTATTATAAAGATTTGGATGGATGAAAGCAATGGATTCTGCATCCAATCACAAAACGGAACATATGCATCGAACATGCGGGAAAAAATTCAGAAAAACGGTTATAACGAAACCCGTCCTACGGGGACACGGTTGCCATGAACGAAATCTGGACGGAGAAGTACAGACCCAAAAAGCTCGAAGACGTGGTTGGACAGAAGCATGTGGCCGAGAGGCTGAAATCCTATGTGTCGTCCAGGAACATGCCCCACCTCCTGTTCACCGGACCCGCGGGTACCGGAAAGACCACCTGCTCCCTCGCACTGGCGAAGGAGATGTTCGGCGGGGAATGGAAGGGCAACTTCATAGAACTCAACGCATCCGACGAGAGGGGTATCGACGTGGTGCGTGGAAAGATCAAGGAGTTCGCACGCACCGCACCCATAGGCGGGGCCGAATTCAAGATCATCTTCATGGACGAGGCCGATGCATTGACATCCGATGCACAGGCGGCACTCAGAAGGACCATGGAGAAGTACTCCGGGATCTGCAGATTCATCCTCTCATGCAACTACTCCTCCAAGATCATCGACCCCATCCAGTCCAGATGCGCCGTGTTCAGATTCAAGCCCCTGACCGCGGACGATGTGAGGGAATACCTCGGGAAGATCGTGGAGAACGAGAAGATAGACATCACCGATGAGGCCATGACCGGACTGGTCCATGTGGCACGCGGGGACATGAGGAGGGCGGTCAACTCCCTGCAGGTGGCGGCATCCCTCGGCAGGACCATAGACCTCGACCTGATCTATCAGACCACGGGGATGGCGAACCCCGAAGCCGTCAGGAACATGCTGGAGACGGCACTGGAAGGCAACTTCGTGAAGGCCCGTGACATGCTCGACGAGACCATGATCACCTTCGGCCTGTCCGGACAGGACATCATCAGACAGATCCACTCCGCGTTCTTCGACCTCAGCATAACCGATGCGGAGAAGGTCAGATTGATGGATAAGACCGGGGAGATCGAGTTCCGCATGGTGGAGGGTAGCAACGAGAGGATCCAGCTCGAAGCCCTTCTCGCCTACCTCGTCATGATCGGCGGAAGCAAGAGATGATCCTCGGGAGGATGGCCTCCGTGGCCTCCTCCAAAACCTCCTGCGAGGAACACAGGATCAGGATACTGGTCTCCTGTTGGAGTTTCTTGTCGTAGACCGCACCTGCGGCCTCCGCAAGATACAGACCGGGCATGAAATCCCATATCTTGTTGGTGAATCTCACATGGACGTCCGTACGTCCGCATGAAAGGTATGCGTAATCCACACAGGATGCGCCGAACACCTTGAAACGTGCGATGTCGGAATAGCATTCCGAGAATATTATCGCCTGTGCGTCACGGAAGTGCTGAGACTTCCTGCTGAAATCACCGGTGGAGACGAAACACTCCCTCAGGGGACGTGGACATGCGGTGCGTATGGGGCGCCCGTTGAGGAACGCACCGTCGGATGAAGCAAGATACATCTCATCCTGCACCGGAAGATATATGCCTGCGGCGATGGGGGAGCCGTTCTCCACGACGGCCATCTGGACCCCGAACAACGGAATCCCGCGGGAATAGTTCATGGTCCCGTCTATAGGGTCTATCGTCCAGAATCTGCACCCGGGGTTGGAATCGGGGTTGAGCTCCTCGGAGACGATTTCATCATCGGGGAATTCGCGACGGATCGCATCGATTATGAACCTCTCCACGGCCACATCAGATTTGGTCACAACATCGAATATCCCGCAGACGTTCTCCTTCACTTCGGTGGAACGGCTGCCCTCGAGCACCATCCTCCCCGCGTCCTTCAACACACGTCCCATGAATTCCGTTTCGACAGTCATCGACAAACACCCCGTCATCAGATATCATTTCTTCAAAGACGAGAGGATCTCCGCGGCCTCGTCGCTTCCACGTGCAACGGCCATCCTCAACCATTTCTCGGCATTCCTTTGGCTCTTCACCATGCCTTCTCCGGAAAGGGACATCCTTCCGAGCATGCACATGGCATCCTCCGAACCCGCATCGGCGGCCTTCACGAGGATCCTGGCGGCCTTGTCGGGATTGGCAGGGAATCCGTTGCCGTTCAGATGCATCATGGCCAGACGGTATCCGCCCTTGGCGTATCCGTGTTCGAGACAGAGTCCGTAGCCTTCGGCGGCCTTCTTCAGGTCCACAGGGACGCCACGGCCCTCCTCGTCCATCACCGCCACACGGTAGACCGCCATGAGGTTGCCGTGTTCGGCGGCCATGGAATACCAACGGTATCCCTCGGCCCAATCCTGCTCGACACCCTCCACATCGGTGTACATGAAACCCAGATTGAACATCGCACGGGGATAACCCAATTCGGCGGATCTGCGATACAGATCCATCGCCTTCTCGAGATTCAACGACATCCCGGTCCCATGGGCCCTCATGTGACCGAGGTTGCAGAGCGCCTCGGCGTTCCCCTGGTCCGCCGCGAGACCGAACCAGCGCGCGGCCTCCCTACGGTCCTGCACCACCCCGTCCCCCTTGAAGAACAGGTAGCCCATCGCCACCTGGGCATCCGCATCACCTGCACGGGCAGCCTTGTATACGTCTTCGAACGACATCGTGTTCACCTTCTGGATGTGTTGCGGACATAAACCTCGGGATGGTCCATGAACCTTCCGAGATAGTAGAACGCCGCGAGGAATCCGTTGGCGGCCGCCTTGGCATAGTACTCCACCGCCGCCGTCTCGTCACGCGGAAGGTATCCGAGATCATAGAGCCTTCCCAAAAGGAACTGCGCATCCTCGGAACCGGCCGCGGAGGCCCTGCGGAGAAGATCCATCGCCATCGAATCGTTGCGTTTGACATCTATCCCCTGATGATACATCATCGCGACTATGAACATCGCCTCGGGACTGCCAAGATCCGCCGCCGCGGTGTAGGATTCAAGGGCACGTTCCGCATCGCCCTCCGACATGGCCATGTCGCCCTCCTCGATCATCTGCTCCATGAGATGGATCTCCCTCTGGGCCTCGGTGTCGTCGAGACGGACCAGACGGTCGTCCAAAGACTCCTTGGGGCCTCCCGCAAGATGGGACATCACGGCATCCCAGCACAGGGTGCACTTCTCATGACCCATTTCCGTACCGTACTTGTACCATCTCCCGGCCTCCACCTCGTTATGGGTTATGCCGTTGAGACCGTACTCGTACGACAAACCGATCTCCATGAACAGGTCGCCGTCACCCATCAACGATACGGTGGAGAACCAGATTTCGGCATCGTATCTGGAGCGGGGGGTTCCGAAACCCTGATAGTAGCAGTATCCGACGATGAATTTGGAGAACATGTGTCCCCTCTCGGCCGCCTTGTTAAACCATCTGAACGCCTCCTCCGGATCCTTGTCCAGGAGTATGTCGGAGGAAAGTTCCGAACCGAGGTTGAACTGCGCCTCGGCATTGCCGAGCTCGGCAGCTATGGACATGTGCTCCACGTATTTCCCGAGATCCTGAGGCACCAGGAAACCGTCGCGGTAGATCTGCGCGAGCTCCCAATGGGCGCGGGGACAACCTCCGAACGCCGCCCTTCTGTACCACCTCATGGCCTCCTGGAAATCCTGATCGACCTCCTTGCCCTGATGATAGTAGTATGCCACCCCGAGACAGGCGTAGGGGTTCCCGGCCTCGGCATCATGGAATATCGGTTCTTTCAACGACCCCTCTCCATCTTCATCTTATTCAACAGGGCGATGGCATCGGGGTCGCCCTGCTTGGCGGCAACGTTGAGGAACTTCTTGGCCATGTGGAGGTCCTTCTTCACGAAGACCCCGTCGTAGTGGATCTTGCCGAGATAGTAGAACGCCTCCGGATACTGCTGATCGGCGGATTCGTTGAGATTCCTCAATCCCTCCTCGATATCCTGCTCCACCCCGCTTCCGGTGACCCTCATCATCCCGATGAATGCCTTGGCTGCGGGATGTCCCTGGTCCGCGGCCTGATCGAACCAGACGGCGGCCTCGGACATGTCCTGTTCGGTGCCACGACCCTCGTAGTAGAAGCATGCGAGCGCGTACTGGGAGTTGACCTCCCCCATCTCCGCGGCCTCCCTGAACCATTTCAGGGCCAGCTCGTCGTCCTGATCGTAATAGAAACCGTTTCCGTACATGCATGCGAGCGCGTACTGGGCGTACCCGTTGCACCTGTTGGCGGCGGTGGAGAACCAGTGTGCCGCCTTCTCCAGATCCCTGGGGACCATCTTCCCTTCGAAAGAGAGGTTGGCGAAATCCACCATGGCCTGCTGATAGTCGTTCCTGCAGGACTCCTCCAGCCACTTGGCCGCCAGTTCGGGACTGCGTGCGACACCTTCCCCGTACGCGTACGACATGCCCAACTGGTACTGTGCTTCGGCATGACCCTGTTCGGCTGCGGCCTGGAACATCCTGATCCCCTTCTTGACGTCGGTGAAACGGGTCTTGGGCGTCGAATGGAGACATCCCAGCGAATACTGTGCATCCATGTTGCCCGCCTCGGCGGCACGGGTGTACCACTCCACGGACATCTTCAAATCGGGTTCGGAATTGCAAAGACCCTCGTCGTACATGCGACCGAGGTTGTACATGGCCTTGTCGGAACCGTTCTCCGCGGCGGCCTGCAACCAGTAGACCGCAAGCCCCTGGTCCTTGGGGACCCCCTTGCCCATTAGGTCCATGAAACCTATGGTGTTCTGGGCCTCGGCATCGTCCTCCTGGGCACAGACGGTGTACCATTCCACCGCGACCGCGTGATTCTTCCTGACGCAGGAGGAACCGGTGTCGTAGAGCTGGAACAGCCTTCTGCACGCATCGGGATCCCTCTGCTCCCCCTTGAATCTCAGGGATATGAGTTTCCCCATGACATCGCTGTCGTTGGATTCCATCTCGGAAACCACCATGGCGGCGGCGCGTGAACCGGAGGCGGCGGCTATGGAGAACAACTCCCTGGCGGATGCCTCGTCCTTCTGGATACCGCCCGCTCCGACATGCATGAAAAGGGCGAGGATGTATTTCGCATCCGGAATCCCGTTGTCGGAACCCTCCTCCGCTGCGGATGCGGCGGCACGGAGGTCATACTGCGTGGAACGGCAATCCATAAGCCTGCGTGCGGTCACATACAGGTCTTCTGCGGAATTCAGGGATTCAGACATGGAATCCGCGATACGTAATAGATATAAATCCATGTCTACCTGAACGATGAAGCGTACGTGGAATCGCGACAACACATCGCCAAAGAATAAATCCTTCTAAGATATGGGAGTATGGAGATGAGCATCGAGAACATCAACATGGGCGACATGGACTGGGCGAAATACGTCATCCGCAACGGGAGGACCGACCAGTATCAGGAGGCATTGAACACGTTCAGTGCACATGCCGTCGAAGAGAACCCCGATGCAATGTTCTGCCTGGGACTCATGTACGCCAGGGGACAGGGCGTCCAGAAGGATTCCAAGGAGGGATTCCTCTGGATTGAAAGGGCCTACAGGAAGGGACACAGGGATGCCGCGTTCTTCCTCGGCAAGATGTACATGAACGGCATCGGGACCGACAGGATAATCCACAAGGCGGAATCCCTCTTCAAAGAGGCCGCGAGATGGAACGATTCCCGCGCCGAATTGGAATTGGGACTCATGTATTTCCGCGAAGAGAGGATGAGGGACTACAACAAATCGGCCAAATGGTTCGAAAGGGCGGCCACCGGGAACAATTCCGAGGCCCAGTTCATACTGGGGCAGTTCTACAAGGCGGGGGTCGGTGTGGAAAGAAACGCCGTCGAAGCGGTCGTATGGCTGAAGACCGCGGCGATAGGCGGACACAAGGGCGCCCAGATCCTCCTAGGCAACATGTACAGGACCGGTGACGGGGTCATGGTCAACAAGGATGAATCCGACCGTTGGTATGAAATGGCCGACGGAAAGAACCATAACGGTCGCAAATGACCGGTGACGATCCGAGCGAACGGATACGGTCGACGTGAAACACGTCGGAACCGCATCGAATTCGGATGATGCCCGGGCCGTTGAATCCCATGAGGGGCGTATGCCCGTCCCGGACACGTTCCGAAAAAATATGTAAAGGGGTCCGAAGACCCCTGGTTTTGCAATCTCACTTGAGACCGACGATCCTTCCATCGGGAAGGAGGTCCATCCTCATCGCGGCGGGGACCTTGGGCAGTCCGGGCATGAGGGTGAGGGTTCCGCAGACGGGAACGATGAATCCTGCTCCGGCGGAGAGACGGACCTCCCTGACGTTGAGGACCCATCCCTTGGGGACTCCCTTCTTCTTGGAGTCGTCGGACAGGGATGCCTGGGTCTTGGCGATGCATATGGGGAGGTTTCCGTATCCGTCGGCCTCGATGGTTGCGATGGTCTTCTCCGCGGCCGCGGTGTAGGTCACACCGTCTGCACCGTAGATCTTCTTGGCGATGGTCTCGATCTTCTCCTTGACGGGACAATCGAGGTCGTAGAGGAACCTGAAGTCCTTGGGGGACTCGACGGCCTCGAGGACGGTGTTGGCGAGTTCCTCTGCTCCGGCCCCTCCGTTGATGAATCCGTCGGAGAATGCGACACGGACACCCATCTCCTTGCAGTGCTCGCGGACCAGGTCCATCTCCTCCTGCTTGTCGAAGGCGAAGTGGTTGATGGCGACGACGATGGGGGTTCCGTAGGATGCCATGTTCTCGATGTGCTTGTCGAGATTGCACAGTCCCTTCCTGAGGGTCTCGATGGTGAGGGTGGACTCGTCCTTGAGGTCTCCGCCACCGTGGGTCATGAGTGCCCTGATGGATGCGACGACAACGACGCAGTCGGGACTCATTCCGGCCTGCCTGCACACGATGTCCATGAACTTCTCTCCTCCGAGATCGGAAGCGAAACCGGCCTCGGTGATGACGTAGTCCCCGAGCTTCAGTGCGGCACGGGTCGCGACGACGCTGTTGGTTCCGTGGGCGATGTTGGCGAAGGGGAATCCGTGGACGAACACGGGCTGTCCCTCGAGGGTCTGGACCAGGTTGGGGTTGAGGGCGTCCTTGAGAAGGACCATGAGGGCTCCGACGCACTCGAGGTCCCTGACGGTGACCTCCTTGTTGTCGTAGGTGTATGCGACGACCATGTTCTCGAGTCTCCTCCTGAGGTCGTCCATGTCGGTGGCGAGGGCGAGGATCGCGGAGACCTCGGATGCGGAGGTCATCAGGAATCCGTGCTCGTGGGGGACACCGCCGAGGATCCTGTCGTTTCCGAGACCGG
>JAFVZY010000132.1 GCA_017507885.1 Candidatus Methanomethylophilaceae archaeon
GAACGCGGACAGGGGGTCCACATTGTATGCGGTCATGAACGCATCGTAGATGTTGTCGGCGGATGCGAGACCACAGGGGTTGGTGTGTTTCATGACGACGGCGGTGGGCTTCTCGAAATCCATGCAGATGTCGAGTGCCTTGTCGAGGTCCAGGATGTTGTTATATGAGAGTTGCTTTCCGTGAAGCTGCTCGGCCTTGGCGACGGTGGTTCCCGGGGTGAAGGGGTCCTTGTAGAATGCGGCCGCCTGATTGGGATTCTCACCGTACCTCAGGTCCTCGACCTTCTCCAAGGGGATGGGGAAGGATGCGGGGAATCCCTCGCAGAAGGTGGGATACATGCGGGAGGCGATCATCGCATCGTAGTTGGCGGTGACGACGAAGGCCTCTGCCATGAGCCTCTGGAGAAGACCCTGGGACAGTTCGCCGTCATTCTCCAGCTCGGAGATGATGTCCGCATACTGTGCGGGTCCGGTGACGACCGCGACGGACTGGTAGTTCTTTGCGGCGGCACGGATCATGCTGGGTCCACCGATGTCGATGTTCTCGACGATGTCCTCGAGGGTGGATCCCTCCTTGAGGACGGTCTCCTGAAGGGGTACAGGTTGATGACGACCATGTCGACGGGTTGGATGCCCTTGTCCTCTATGGCCGCCATGTGATCGGGAAGGTCCCTGCGGGCAAGGATTCCGGCATGGATGTTGGGGTGGAGGGTCTTGACGCGACCATCCAGCATCTCGGGGAATTTGGTAACATCGGAGACCTCGGAAACGGGAACGTCGTTCTCCTTGAGGAGTTTGAATGTTCCACCGGTGGAGATGATCTCCACGCCGAGTCTGACCAGGTCCTTGGCGAAATCCACGATTCCGCTCTTGTCTGAAACGCTGATTATTGCTCTCTTGATTTTTGCCAATCGTACACCTCCCCAGGAAAGTAGGGATACTTCATTGGCTATCGTATCCCCATAGATAAACCCATGGAACACGGGGAAACATGTGTGGGACAGGCGTGGATACACGACGGATAGAAGTTGCCGGGGTCGGGTAAAGGGAACCGACACCGGCGAAAATAGTTTAAAGGTTGAACAACGCCTGCCATTGACATCTGAACTAGACAGGTATTATTCTGACCACCTGTTAGCTTTACATCATATTTAATGGTTAAGCCGTATGAATCAAAGTGGAAGAAAGGGTTACTTTTCACCCCGGTTTCCCATGTCTGGCTCATGGTGTCAACCATTATAGCGGGATGGAGATACGGTACCGATGAGACGCAAAGACCTTGAGATTCTTCTTCAGAATGTGGGGGATTTCGAGAACCCCTCGGCATCCCTCGAGCAGTACATGACCCCTGCCTGGATGGCTTCTGAGATCCTGTTCGGGGCATATGCGGCCGGTGATGTGGCCGGCATGAAGGTGGCGGACCTGGGGTGCGGGACGGGCATGTTCTCCATAGGGGCGTACCTTCTGGGTGCAGGGATGGTCGTGGGTTTCGACAAGTCCGAGGATGCCCTCAGGGTGGCCCGCCGGAACGCCGATGGATTGGGTGCGGAGGTGGAATTCACACTATGCGACGTCACGGAGGTGTCGGAGGGTGCGGACACGGTGTTCATGAATCCTCCGTTCGGATGTCAGAACCGCAATGCGGACAGGGCGTTCCTTGAAAAGGCGATGGAGATGGCGGAATGCGTGTACTCCATCCATATGGCCGGCACCCTGGACTTCGTGAAGGGTTTCTGCGAGGAAAGGGGCAGGTCCGTGGAATCCTATAGAATCTATAAGTACGAAATCCCGCATACATTCGCATTCCACAACAAGACGAAGAAGGCGGTCGACGTCGCTGTCGTCAACATAAGGTGAATCACGATGACAGGTCCATTGGTTTTTCCCGGAGAGGAAGTCGCGGTCGAAGAGGAGTACGTGGCCGCGGAAGGCACGTTCGCAGAGAACGGAATCATATACGCATCACAGATCGGCGAGTTGGAACTCGACGACGAGGAATACGTCGCAAGGGTCCGCTCCCACAACCCGCCCAACATCCTCGAGGTCGGAGACATCGTCTACGCGGTCGTGGCGGACATCAGGAACACCATGTCCACCGCGGATGTGGTCGGAAAGGCAGGGGTCGACAGGACCCTCGGAGGCGAGACCTACGCCACCATCCACGTCTCGAAGATCTCCCAGGGTTACACCGACGACGTGTCCAAGGAGCTTAGAAAGGGGGATTACATAAGGGCCAGGGTCACCGCGGTCAAACCAGCACTCCAGCTCACCACCAAGGACGACCGCCTGGGAGTGATAAGGTCGTTCTGCTCCACCTGCAAGACCCAGATGGAAAGGAAGGGCAACGGACTCTTCTGTCCGGAGTGCAAATACAGCTGCCCCAGAAAGCTGGCGGCCGACTACGGAAACGTCAAGATCCAGTGACATGAAGCTCGTTGCACTTCTCTCCGGGGGGATCGATTCCCCCGTAGCCGCGTACAAGATGGCGATGGCGGGGGCGGACGTCGTGTTGTTGCACATGGACAACTCCCCTTACTCCGATGAAAGGAGCAGGGACAACGTCCGCGACCTCGCCAAAAGACTCTCGGAGGCCACCGGGAAGGAGATGCCCCTCTATTTCGCACCCCATGGGCCCACCCAGGATGCGATACACGAGGCGTGCGACAGCAACTATCAGTGCGTGATGTGCAAACGCGCCATGCAGAGGACGGCAAGGGAATTCGCTAAGGAGATCGGTGCCGTAGGAGTCGTCATGGGCGATTCGCTGGGACAGGTTGCCTCGCAGACCCTGAAGAACCTCGTGGCTGAAACCCACGACCTGGACTTCCCTCTGATCAGACCCCTCATCGGATTGGACAAACTCGAGATCGTGGAGATCGCGAAGGAGATCGGGACCTTCGACCTCTCGATAAGACCCGCCACCGATTGCACCATCGTCCCCCGCAAGGCGGTGACGGAGGCGGACCCGGGAAAGATCGACGGATACCCCATCGACATCGAAGAGCTCTCCCGCATCTCCGCATCCGGGGCGAAGAGGGTCCTCTGACCCTCCTCACTTATAATAGAATGCGGGACAGGCGTCTATGTCCTCGTCCTCGTAGATCATATCCATCGTGACGCGGGAGATGTACATCGCCTGGATACGGGATATATAAAGGAAGTTGTCACCTATCTGGTATTTCAGATCGGACTGTTTCGGTTCCTTGACTGTGGTGGGCACCAATGCGGGCCCCATGCATGCAGTACAAACGCGATAATCGCGTTTCTCCTCCATGATCATCTTCTTGACATCCTCGTCGACGGTTATTTCCATGGATGCGCATCCACGGACCCCGTTATAATAGATGCTGACGCGACCGTTTCACGAACGGCGACGTACGGAGAAGAAGGCCTCCAGATCGTATCCGAGGTCATCCGTCATCTCCGCTCCGACGTCCGGAAGATTCACCACCCTCCTGTCCAACACCACGGCGACCCCGCGATCGGTCTCCGACCTGATCAAACGTCCTATCGCCTGCCTGATCTTGCGTGTAGCGGGGATGGTCGACGTGAACCTGTTGCCGTCCCCGAATCTGATGTCATAATACCTGCGCAGTGCACGCAGTTTGGCGGTGGGTTTGGGATACGGGATTCCGAGGATCATGGCGAGTTCCAACGCCTTGTCGGGGAAATCCAGGCCCTCGCTTATACGTCCGCCCAGGATGCACAGGAGGATGCTGCCCTCGGACATGCGGAACTCGTCGAAGACCTCCATCAACTCGGACTGGGGCATTCCCTTGCGCTCGAAGTACACGTCACGGTTCAATCCCTCCAGGATGCCGTCGTCGACCATCCTGTTCATCAGTTCATAGGAGGGGAAGAACAACGCGGTGTTGACACGTGTGCACATGAGGGCGGTTCTCACAAGACGGGTCAGACGGGAGTAGTTCTCCTCCCTGAAACGGTCCTCGTATCTCATGGTGACCTCGTCGGAATACAGGATTCTGAGATTCCCCTCCGGAAATATGCCGGGCATGGTCACCCGAACCGGTTCATCCAAACCGAGTTCATCCACGTAACTGTCCAAGGGTTTCAACGTACCGGACATGTGGAGCGACGAATGGAACGAATTCAAGACCTCCGCAGCAGGGGACGGATCCATGCAATACGTCTGGAAACGGGGGTTGTGGTCGTCCCCCACGACCAATTTCACATAGATGTCGTTCCCGCAATCGGACCATGCGTACAGGAAACGTGCCATGGAACCGATGTACGACCTCGGAAGCTTGCGACGGAGCTTCCTGGCCTCCGCTATGCCGTCGCCGATCTCCTCCATGGCCTTGAACATCCTGCCGAGTACGACGGATGTGACCCCCAGACGGGACATGAGCTCGTCCTCCATGAAATAGGGCGGAAGCATCCCGTCGTCGTCGATGAGATACTCCCTGACCGCAAGGTAGAGGGTCTCCCTCAGGACCGAGACGAAGTCCGAGACGGTCAGCCCCTCGTGCACCTCGGGGTCCCCGTGTTCCATGGCCTCCTTCTCGGCCAGGTCCATGGCGACGAGCGAATACTCGTAGGTCTGCACCTCCCTCAGATAATCCGGAAGGTTGTGGGCCTCGTCCACCACGACGATCATCCGGGACGGGGGCACCCCCAGCCAGGAGGCGAACCTGTCGAATATCTGCGGCACGAAAACGAACGGATACGGCACGGCCACCACGTCCGCCCCGGGCATCAAGAGCTTCAACATCTCGTACGGACAGAACATGCCCTCCTCCAGCATCGTGTTCAACGCCTCCGGTTCGGGATGATCGGTGCGCAGTTTCGATTCCCACAGGTCGAGGTCCGCATTGCAGGTGTTCTCGTAGTACGGACACTGGCATGTGCCGTTCTCATCCCTGCGTTTGAATTCGGAACAGAGTTTGGAGATCTCCTCGGAGGTGCCGGACGCCAACGACTGGTCCCCCCTCATCATGGGACACGAATGGGCGGAACGGCCCTGGATGGGGATGCACAGGACATCCACCTTCAAGGCGGCGGCCTCCCTCACGACCTGCTTCTGCTGGGATTTGGTACGCGTGAGGTATATCACACGCATGTCGTTGTCCAATGCGTACGGGACGGTGCCGCAGAGGGACGTGACGGTCTTGCCCATGCCCGTTCCCGCCTCGACGACGGCGCAACGGCCCTGCTCGACCGAATTACGAATGAAGTGTACGAGTTCCGCCTGTTTCGGACGGAACTCGTAGGGAAAAATATCCATGAAGGTGTTTACGAGGCGGAGCCGCCCCTCTGCCAGATGTCGTCAGGGAGTTCGTCGTAGCGGAACTCGTCCCTGTCCTCGTCGTCGGAATCCTCGTGGATCATGTTCATGAGGGCATCGATCTTCTCCCTCCTGAACAACCAGTAGTGAATCCTCCACTCCCTTCCATCGTAAAGGGTGGTCTCCTCCCTCTCGGTGGTAAGGATTCCGGCATCCTCCAGCATGTAGAACGCATCCCTGTCCTCGGGCTCCAGGACGTTGTCGATGATCCTGTCGGAGTATCCGAAGAAGTTCAGGACATGGTGGGCAAGCTCGTACGCCTGCTCCTCCACCATGCCGCGCGAATTGTCGATGCTGTTCTTGATCGCCTGGGTCAGGTCCTCCACCGTTATGATTCCCATGGGATCACTCCTTGATGTCGATGAACGTCATGTCCTCGGAACCGACGGCGGAAGAGATGGACTCTATGAGGTCCCCGGGGACGTAGTGGTCCACGGTGAGGAACATCAGTGCCTTGGGGCCAGCCCTTCCGACGGACATCTGGGCGATGTTGATGCCGGCCTTTCCGAGGGTGTTTCCGACTACACCGATGACACCGGGCTCGTCCTTGTAACTAAGGAGGACCATGCGGCGTGCGAGGGGGATCTCGGACACGAACTCGTCCATTCCGATGAGTCTGGCCTGTCCGCCGATGACGGTACCCCTGATGGAGCGGGTGGCACCCTTGAAGGTGAACCTCATCTCGATGACGGAGGCGTAGTCCTTGGCGGTGTCCTTGGTGACCTCGGAAATCTCGATCCCCTTGGATTTCGCGACGGGGAGGGCGTTGATGATGTTCGCCGCTCCGACGATTCCCTTGAGGTATCCGATGACGGCGGTGACGGTCAGGAGCTTGGTCTGCTTCTTGGCGAGTTCGCCGCAGTAGACGATCTCCAGCTTGTCCAGGGGGTTGGTCCCGACGATCTGCTGGACCATGCTTCCCATTCCCTTGACGAGGGGCATGTAGGGCTCGGTCTCGGCATCCAGTTTTCCGCGGGGCGCGTTGATCGCGTTGGAGACGATTCCGTCCCTGAGATACATGACGGCATGCTCGGCGACCTCGGTGGCGACCCTTTCCTGGGCCTCGACGGTGGAGGCTCCGAGGTGGGGGGTGGTGACCAGGTTGTCCAGCTCGAGGAGCTTCTGCTCGTGCTCGCAGAGGGGTTCCTCGCACCAGACGTCGAATGCGGCGCCTGCGATGATCTTCTCCTTGAGTGCGGTGTACAGGTCGTCCTCGTTGACGATTCCGCCACGGGCGACGTTGGCGAGCCTCGCGTTGGGCTTCATCATCTTGAACTGCTCCATGGAGATCATGTTCCTGGTCTCGGGCAGGAGCGGGGTGTGGATGGTCATGAAGTCGGAGGTGGTGATGACCTCCTCGAGGGTGGTGAGCCTGACCCCGATGGCGTCTGCGACGTCCTGGGGCAGGTAGGGGTCGTAACCGATGGCGGTCATGTTGAACGCCCTCATGCGTTTGGCGACCTCTCCTCCGACGCGTCCGACACCGATGATTCCGAGGACCTTGCCGTTCATCTCGACACCGGTGTACTTGGACCTCTTCCACTCGCCCTTGTGCATGGACTCGTGTGCGAAGGGGATGTTCCTTGCGAGTGCGAGAAGCATGGCGCAGGAGTGCTCCGCCGCGGACAGGATGTTCGCGGAGGGGGTGTTCATGACGAGGATACCCTTGTCGGTGGCATAGGGGACGTCGATGTTGTCCACACCCACACCGGCACGTCCGATGACACGGAGGTTGACGGCCGCATCCAGGACCTTGGGGGTGACCTTGGTTCCGGAACGGATGATGAGGCATTCGTAATCGCCGATGATGGCGCAGAGCTCGTCCTCGGTGAGTCCGGGTTTCACATCGACGGGGAAACCGGAAGCTGTGAGGATGTCGAGACCCTCCTGGTCGAGGGGGTCCGATACAAGAATCTTAGATGTCATTTTTACTCCTCCAGAATCTCGTCCATGACGGAGAGCAGGGCCTTGATTCCCTCGGGAGTGGTGTCTCCCATGTGTCCGATCCTGAACGTCTTCTCTTTGACTTCGCCGTATCCGTTGGAGATCTCGTATCCCTTGGATTTCAGCTTGGAATGGAAATCGTTGAAGTCCAGTGCACCACGGTTGACGACACCGATGGAGTTGGACTGGTAACCGGCCTCGGGGAACACGCCCTCGAGCCTCTTGTCGGCCCAGTTCCTGACGAGGTCCGCCATCTCCTGGTGCCTCCTATAGCGTGCCGGCATCCCCTCGGCGAGGGCCTTGTCGAGCTGATAGTCCAGCCCGTACATGAGCGAGACGGGGGGAGTGGTGAGTGCGTAACTGTCGTCGCTCTGCTTCTTGATCTTCAGAAGGTCCGTGTAGAAACCCCTGTTGGGAACGGACTTGGCTTTCTCCAGGAGCCTCTCGGAACAGAGCATGACCGCCAGTCCCGGAGGGAGGGCGAGTGCCTTCTGGGTTCCGAAGACGACGGAATCCGCATCCATGTCCTTCAGGTTGATGTCCATGGCGAATGCGGAGGTGACGGCATCCACGAAGATCAGTGAATCGGGATTCTGTGCCCTGACCTCGTTCGCGAGTGCGACGGAATCGCTGAAAACCCCGGTGGAGGACTCGTTGCTGACCCAGTGGACCGCTTCCACATCCTTGGTGACACGGTCGGCGATATGCTCGGGCCTCATCGCCATTCCCCAGGGGACCTGGACCTTGTCCACGGTCTTGCCGTTGAGTTCGCCGAGTTCGATGGACCTGTTGCCGAATGATCCGTTGGTGATTCCGACGGTCTTCTCCCTCACACCGTTCCTTATGGCCGCCTCGAGCATCACGGTGGCGGATCCCCCGACGAGGAAGACCTCCATATCCGTGTTCAAAGCCTTGCGGATCTTCTCCACGATGCCGGCGTGGAGTTCCTTGTACTCCTTGCATCTGTGGGTGATTATGGGTTTGGTCATCGATTGAAGGGTGTCCTCCCCGACATGGACGGGGCCCACCGTGTAAAGCATCCTGTTCAAATTCATCACTCCAGCCCTTGGGCTAACAGGACGGGTATAAGGCACCCCTATTAAATAATGCGCGCGCGGGGAAACGGGGCCCCGCCGGATGTACCGACGGGGTGCCCCTGATCAGAACTGGGAGAGACAGTTCTTGATCCTCGAGATCCCCTCGCGGATCTGCTCCTCGGATGCGGCGTAGGAGATCCTGAAGAATCCCTCGCCTCCGGGACCGAACGCGGAACCGGGGGTGACGGCTACGTGGGCGTCGGTGAGAAGGGTCTCGGCCAGTTTCGCCGACGGGACGTCCATGGAGTACCTGGGGACGAGGTAGAACGCACCGTTCGGGACGTTGCACTCGAGCTGGGGTATCTCGGAGATGAGGTCGAGTGCCAGATCACGGCGCCTCCTGAACTCCTTCACCATGTCGTCCTTGGCATCCTGCCGTCCGCATATGGCCTCGACGGAGGCCTTCTGGACGAAGGACACGGCACAGGATATGGAATGGGACTGGAGCTTGTTGATCGCCTTTATGTCGTCCTCGGGAGCGACGGCCCAACCGAGCCTCCACCCGGTCATCGCATGGGATTTGGAGAGTCCGGACACGATGATGGTGTTGTCGAACATCCCCGGGAATGATGCGATGGACGTGTGCCTGCCCTCGTACACGATGCTCTCGTAGATCTCGTCGGACAGGACCTTTATCCCATGCTCCATGCAGATGCCGGCAATCTGCTTCAGGATGTCCGAAGGAATCACGCAACCGGTGGGATTGGAGGGGGTGTTGAGGATCAGCATCTTCGTCCTGGGGGTGATCGCGGCCTCGATCTTGGCGGGATCGATGACGAAACCGTCCTCGAAGAACGTGGGCACGTACACGGGTACACCGCCTGCGAGACGGATGCACGCCTCGTAGGACACCCAACAGGGATCGGGGAGAAGGACCTCGTCGCCCGGGTCGATGTACGCCAGTGCGGTGAGGAATATCGCCTGTTTGCAGGGTGTGATGAGAACGTTGGACGCCTGACAGGGAACACCGTTCACGTTGCGAGTCTGGTCGGCCACGGCCTTCCTCAACTCGGGGATTCCGGTCGAGGGGGTGTAATGGGTGAACCCCTCGCGGAGGGAGTCGCAACACGCGTCGATCACGTTGGCGGGGGTGGTGAAATCGGGTTCCCCCATGGAGAAGGACACGATGTCGATGCCCTCCGCTTTCATTTGGCTTACAAGGTTTGAAATCGCTATAGTACCGGATGCTGGAATCTCCGTCAGTCTCTTGGACACCATGGGTCGCGCCTCTTCTAATGGTGCTCCATGCAGCACGAACTATTTATTGGCTATTCAGCACGGGCGTGCACGACGACCGTGGAAGAAGTGGGGGGGGGGCGCCCGCGACGCCCTCAGGACATTATGTCCTTGAGATGACCGGCCTGGGCCGCATCCCTGATCTCCATGGCCAACCTGGCACCGGTACTGAGTCCCGGATAGATGAGGTCGGCATAGGGTGAACCGGAGATGAACGGGTTGGTACCGGCGACGATCCTGGTGGAGATCTCGAACACCTTGAACTGGAGTTTGTCGTTGACGACGGTCTCGAGACAGAAGGGACCCCACATTCCACCGAAAAGCTCGTAAGACCTGTTGACGACCTTCTCGGCCATCTCGAACGCCCTGGGAAGGAGCGACTCCCTGATGACGACGGGGGTGTTCCCGGTGACGACGAATGACGGATACAGACCGTGCCTGCGGGACTCCTCTATGGAACCGAGCTTGTACATCTCGTCGATGTTGGATTCGTCCCTCCTGTCGATGGACAGGAGCTCCAGGGATCCGCCCTGCTCGCAGAGGTATCCGTCGGTCTTCAACGGGTCGTAGAAGAAGTGCATGTAGTACCTGGTTCCGAGGCAGTACTCCTGAATTGTGTACGGGAGGGTCTGATCCACGGCCATCTTGAAATCCATGTAGTCGCGGGCGATGAAGTATCCGCTTCCGCCCTTGGCCCCGTGGTACTTGACCATGACGGGCTCCTCGATCTCCCTCGCATCGGTGATGAGCTTGGGCATCGGCACGCCGGCGGATGTGATCCACTGCCTCTGCTTGTCCCTGTCGGACTCCCATTTCAGAACCGCACGGTTGCCGTAGGAGGGGACGGGGTAGTCGGAGAAGCGACGGGCGCCCATGTACTCCACGAAGGAACCATGGGGGATCAGGATGGTGTTCCTGTCCAGAAGCTCGTCTACACGCGCCTCCATGTCGTCGAAATCCTGGTACTTGATGATCTCGTCCGGCTTGGCCAGGGGGAACGCATCGTAGTACTTCGTGCTGTGGGAGATGGTGAGGCCGAGGGTCTTGAAACCCATCTTCCTGGCACCGTGGAAAATCTGAAGTGATGAGTGGGAACAAAGGGTGGCGATGGTGAGATCCCCAACGTCATATCCCTCGAGGATTTCGTCGATTCTGCTCTTTGGGACCATATCCTCGTATTGAGTTAATGGTTTTAAATTTTATTACGCAGATTGGAACCGCTCTTTTGGCACTTTCACTCATCCCCCGCTTTGGTTTAAATACGATGCGGAAAATCGTATCCCATCCTTCAATGGAAGGAGGTCGATGAAATGGAATTGACAGAACTAACACCCATAAAGGAAGAGATCAAAGGGGTGCTCGGAGACAAAATCGACGATGAGACGCTCGAGGCCGAGCTCAAGAGGTACCTCAACGACTACGGGGTCGGGATCGAGCAGACCAAGAGGGGCATCATCAGGAAGTACGGCGGCGCCGACATGACCATGGTCGTCACCGGGTCCTCTGTGTCCAAGAAGATCGGCGAGCTGACCGGAAGCGAACAGAACGTCGACATCGTGGCGAAGGTCCTGTACGCGGAAACCAAGGAGATCACCGTCAGGGGACTCGCCAAACAGATCATATCGGGAATCCTCGGGGACGAGACGTCCACCACCCAGTTCACCATATGGGAGCCGGGCAGCATCACGCTGGAGAAGGGTTCCATATACAACTTCAAGAACTGTTACACCAAGGTGTGGAACGAGAAGGTCCAGATAAACCTCGGTAACAGGGGCCGTGTGGAACTGGCACACGGTGTGGAGATGGATGTGGCCGAAAGGGTCATCCAGACCAACCCCACCGAATGCAAGATATCGGAACTCAAGGAGGGGCAGGGCAACGTCTCCGTCACCGGACGCATAATCTCCATGGAGGCCAGGAACGTCGTGGCCAGAGGCAGGGAGACCACCGTGTACTCGGGGGTCCTCGCCGACGACACCGGGAAGGTGCAGTTCTCCGCATGGAACGACCTGGGATTGAAGGAGGGGGAGACCATCTCCATCAAAGGGGCCTACGTAAGGGGCTGGAGGGGGATCCCCCAGCTCAACCTCGGGGACAGGTGCGAGGTCAGCCGCGTGGATGCGGTGTTCGACGTCGTGGAGAGCGGTTCCAGCAGGAAGACCGTGGCCGAGATCGTGAAGGTCGGAGGAGGATTGGACATGACCGTCGAAGGACTGGTCGTGGACATCAAGGCCGGGAGCGGACTCATCAAGAGATGCCCCCAGTGCAACCGCTCCATCCTGAACGGCATATGCACCGCCCACGGACAGGTCACCGGAATCAACGACCTCAGGCTCAAGATCGTCATAGACGACGGAACCGGGGCGATAGGGGCGATCGTGAAAAGGCAAGACACCGAGAAACTCACCGGAATCACGCTCAACGCCGCGGAGGGACTCGCCATGGCCCAGGGCGAGGGCGTCGTGGCCAGGGAGATGGCCACCAGGATACTCATGAAGAGGATCACCGCCACGGGCAACGTCATGAGCGACGACTACGGTCCGAGCATGATTGTGAACACCACGTCCCATGTGGAGACGGACGTCCTGAAGGAGGCCAACGCCCTCCTCGACGAACTGGAGGCGGCATTATGAACATGAGGGAGACCGCATGGAGGGTTTCGGCTGCGGAGCTCAACGCATCGACCCTCGAGATTAGGGCGACCGAGGAGAAGATGCCCTCATACGTCGTCACCCCCCTGGGCGCCAAGGTGAACAGGGTCCTCATATCGGGGGTGTTGACCGAGATCGACAACATCGGGACCGACGAGGAACCCATGTGGAGGGGGAAGATCGTGGACCTCAGCGGAAGCTTCTACATCAACGTGGGAAGGTTCCAGACCGATGCGGTCGCGGAGATGACCACGCTCAAGGAGCCGTGCTTCGTGGCGGCGGTCGGAAGGGTCAGGACCTACACCGGGGACAACGGAAGGATGTACGTGTCCGTCAGGCCGGAGCACATAGTGGAGGTGGACGAGAAGACCCGCAACGAATGGCTTCTGGAGACCGCCAAATCCACCTGGGGCAGACTCAACGACATGAAGAAGGCCCTTTCGGACCCGTCCATGAAAGTGGACGGACTCGTCAAGGCGGGAGTCAACCCCGCACAGGCGGAGGGGATCGTCTATGCGTTGGAGAACTCCGAGGAACTGCCTGACTCCATGAAGTACCTCGGGGTCATACAGGGTGCCCTGAAGCACCTCCTGCCCGACAGGAGCATCGACCTCGGAATCCCCGAGGAGATATCCGACGAACCGGACGAGATAGAGATGGACGGACCTGCGGGAGGCTCCAACGGGGCCGACATCGAGGACACCATACTCAACCTCATCAGGGAACTGGACGTCGACGGACGCGGAGCCCCCAGGGAGGAGCTCGAGAGACGCGCGGAGACCGAGGGAATCAGCGGACTCGAACTCGAGGAGGTGTCCAACATACTGATGGACAAGGGCCTCATCTACGAACCCAACCTCAGATACCTCAAACTCATCGACTGAGGGTTTCAGCCTTCGCGGAACAACGCGGAGGCGTAACCCACCACCCCGTCGGGTCCACCCGGGACGGTATCCCCGGAATCCATGTGGGACAGGATCTGCGGGGTGCATTTCTCACACAACCTCATGACGGTTGTCACCGGGCCGTACCCGCACATCGTTATCCCGTTGGAACGGACCGTCTCGTAAAGACCGTCCGGATCCATGCCCAGCACCCGGTCCAACACCATGGAACCCTCCCTGCGTGCCCGATCCTTCGGAACATAGTGGGACAGGTCCGTGGACGCGATGAAAACCACGTCATACCCCTCGCAAGCCTCACGGAGGGCATCCGCGAGCCGCATCGAACATCCAGGGGATTGGTCGCCCATGATCACAGGGACGATCGGACACCCCCCGAGCAGTTGAAGGAATGGCAATTGAACCTCTATCGAATGCTCCCATCTGTGCGCCGCGGGCATGTCGGGGATCGACTGGGACAGCCTGTCCGCTATCCCCGTGTGAACCGGACACGATCCGAACGGTGTGAGATGATCCTCCGAACTCATTGCGACGTCGCGGACGGTCCCGTGATGGTCCGGACCGATTATCACGAATGCATCGGGGAGGGCGTCCCTCCCGGACAGGGCGGAGTACGCATATGCCGCACAATACCCCGATGCCATGTATCCCGCATGCGGCACCATCATCCCGCGGATCCTCCCTCCGGGGAACACATCGCCACACGGACCGGGCCTCCGTTCGAAGCACGTACGGAGCATGCCGTGAAGGGACTCTGGATCAGACGGGTAGAAACGACCGGACACCGCAGGGAATCTCATGGATGCGGAATGGATGTCATCGTAGAAATACAAGCGAGAAACGGATGAAGAAGAGTGTAAGGGGTTTGGAAAAGAGTTTGTGGGACAGTGAATCCGTTATCAGACGAGCCTGGCCTCGAAGTCCTCAATCTCGAAATTGAAGTCCTCGGGGTCCTTCAGGTCTCCCCTCTCGAAGAGGAGCTGCCTGGAAAGGAGCCAGTAGATGCATGCGAGGGCGCGCCTTCCCTTGTTGTTGGTGGGGATGACGAGGTCCACGTTGCGGGTCTCGTTGTTGGCATCGCAGAGTGCGACGATCGGGATTCCGAGGTTCAGGGCCTCGTTGAGGGCCTGCTTGTCTGCGGCGGGGTCGGTGACGACAAGGACCTCGGGCTCGATGAATGCGGGGTTGGAGGGGTTGGTGAGGGTTCCAGGGACGAAACGGCCTGCGAATGCGGGTGCTCCGATTGCCTTGGAGAACTCCCTGGCGGGCTTCTGTCCGTACTGCCTTGCGGAGACGACCAGGATGCGCCTGGGGTCGTAGCGGGCGAGGAAGGATGCGGCGGCCCTGATCCTCTCGTCGGTCTTCTTGACGTCGAGGACGTAGAGTCCGTCCTGCCTGACCTTGTAGATGAACTCCTTCATGTCAGCGGACTTCTGCTGGGTTCCGATGTGGACACCGGAGATGAGGTAGGTCTCCTCTGCGACGAGGAGGTCGTTGTTGGTTGCTTTGATTTCGTCGGTCATGTCTAAAACCTCTTCAGTTTCTTACGACAGTGATAGGAATGAGATCCTTGTCATATTCCAGCATGGCGATGTCAATCGGATCCAGCATCGTCTCGGGATAGTCCACGAGGACGGGGGCCCCATATGAAATCTGAAGAGCCCTGGCTCCAATGATTCTTGCCTTCTCAAATCTCGTGTACTTCATGTGAGTCACCATACCAGGATACCACTCGATTGGCTTCCGTTATATAAAGATTGCCCGTCCCTTATTTTTACTGTTAGTGTATACTCAAAAAACGCAGGCGCGCGCGTAATGTAGAAGGGTCGAAGAATCCTTTTTGTAGGTCCACGGACATGGACGTGGCATGAACGACGAGGCCGCCGTATGCGCTACGGCTTTTTTCAGGACCATTGGCAGGGACGTCACCACCCCCGACGATTTCGTGATGAGGACATCGCTCGAGATGAAATGGCTGCCCCCGTCCGATGCGAAGGTCCTGTTGGCCTACCTGATAGACGAGGGTGCGGTGATCCGCAAGGATTCGTACATCAGACCCTCCCCGGACCTGGAGGACGTGGAGGTGCCCCTTGCATACAAACCGTCCAAAAGCCTCATGGATGCCATGAGGGCGCCCCGCCCGGCCGTCGTGGAAACACCCGTCGCCAAAGGCGTCGAACCGGCACAGTGTGAAAAGGACGTGTTCCACGTACTCATGGATGCCGCCGTGGAGAACGGCCTTGCACGCAGGGACTTCATCCAGAATTGCAACAGGATTCAGAAAAGACTGGGAATCGACATAGGGGCGGCGGCACTCATCGTCCTCAGGGACGGCGGTGTGGACATCACCCCGTATGTCGAAATGGTTTACAGGGAAGCCTCGGTCACTCCTTCCTGATGAAGTTGCCGAGGGTCATCCTGTCGTTGGCACCGCCGGGGCCGACCTTTCCACCGGATTGGACGGTCTCGGTGAGCTTGATTCCCAACGCCTTCTCGATCTTCTTGATGATCTTGTCGTCCGGAATCAGATTGTTGGACTCGATCTTAGCGAGGATTCCCCTCTTCTCCTGGATGAGTTCCGCGAACTTCTCCTGGTCGAGACCCTTCGCCTCACGGGCGGCCCTTAT
Organism: Candidatus Methanomethylophilaceae archaeon; assembly: GCA_017507885.1. Lineage (GTDB taxonomy): Archaea > Thermoplasmatota > Thermoplasmata > Methanomassiliicoccales > Methanomethylophilaceae > Methanoprimaticola. The sequence goes on from JAFVZY010000132.1 coordinate 15,763, forward strand.
CGCACCGCCGTAATCGTCCACGAGCTCGACGGATGTCTCCCCGGAGTAGATGTCGCGGGTCTTCATCCTCCTCTCACGCTTCTGAAGCCTCTCCTCGATGACGGTCTGACTCACAGGCCCGGTGGACTGGTTTCCGGACCTGTAGTCCTCTCCGAAACGGGAGCATCCGGGACAGACGTTGAGCCTGGCCCCGTCGATGACGACGGTCTTGGTCAAGGGGACCTCCTTGCCGCACATCTCGCATATCATGTCTCCGCCATCCGTGATGCGGTTAATTAGGATATCGGACGCAACATGGAAGGGACATGGAGGATGGGGGGTCGTCGTATAATCCGAAATGATGTTTCTTCCGTCCGACGATTATATAATGCAAGTTCGTATTCTCCGGCATAGAGATTTATGACGAATGACAGTCCCAATGACGAGTTGATAGAACTCCGCGCGAGGGTCGTCACCCTCGAGGAGAGGAACGTCAGGCTTATGGAGGACCTCCAGAACGCCGAGACAGAGAAACGCTACTCCGAGAGTGAGCTTTTCAAACTTCAGAAGGACGTGTCACGTCTGAGGAACGAATTGGAGAGGCTCAAGACCCCTCCGCTCATCGTCGGTTCCCTGCGTGACGTGCTCCCCAACGGGCGCGTCGTCATCAAGAGCTCCACCGGACCCGATTTCGTGGTCGCGACCTCCGAGTACGTGGACGAGAAGGACCTAATCCCCGGCGCGAGGGTAACACTCAACAAACAGACCCTCTCGCTCATGGACGTCCTCCCCGCACCCATCGACCCCGTCGTCACCGGGGCAGAGATAATGGAGAAGCCCACCACCACATACAAGGACATCGGCGGACTGGACGACCAGATGAGGGAGCTCCGCGAGGCCGTTGAGGACCCCCTCCTCAGACCCGAGCTCTACAAGAAGGTCGGAATAGAACCCCCGAAGGGTGTGCTCCTCGTCGGACCCCCAGGAACCGGAAAGACCCTCATGGCCAAGGCCGTCGCCAACGCGACCTCGGCCACATACATCAGGCTCGTCGGATCCGAACTCGTCCAGAAATACATCGGAGAGGGGGCCAGGATGGTCCGCGAACTCTTCCAGATGGCCAGGGACAAGGCACCCTGCATCGTCTTCATCGATGAACTGGACTCCGTCGGAGCGAAGAGGTTGGATGTAGCCACCTCGGGCGATAGGGAGGTCCAGAGTTCCCTCATGCAGCTCCTTGCCGAGCTCGACGTTTTCACCCCCATGAGCGACA
>JAFVZY010000133.1 GCA_017507885.1 Candidatus Methanomethylophilaceae archaeon
GAGCCTCCGCGTCAAGGCGCTGGTGACCAGATTCATGTGCTATTTCTCTGCCATTTTTGCTTCCTCCTTAAGGAACGTTATTTTTTGGGATAAGGGGTTTGGTATATAAGGTTTACAGACCGGCGTAGTAGCGGTCGTCGTAGGGCTCGGGGTTCAGACCCTTGCGAGTCCTGATCTCGGCGACGACTTTCTTCTGAAGGTCGGGAAGCAGCTGCTTGAATCCTGCATTCTCGACGGACCAGATTGCACGGCCCTGGGTGGATCCACGGACATCGGATGAGAATCCGAACATGTCTGCAACGGGGACCTCGGCGGTAACGGTGGAATCCGCACCCTCCTGTCCCATCTCGACGATGGTTCCACGGCGCTGGTTGATCAGGTTTACTGCGCCACCCATGTAGTCCGGGGGAACACTGATGAAGAGCTTCTGCATGGGCTCGAGGAGGATCCTTCCTGCCTGGCACATGGCTCCGTATATTCCGTCCCTGACTGCAGGGATGATCTGGGCGGGACCCCTGTGGATGGTATCCTCGTGGAGTTTGGCATCCATCAGTTTGACCTTGAGTCCGGCGACCTTCTCGTTGGCGAGAGGTCCCCTCATCATGGCCTCCTCGAAGGACTGCTTCACAAGCTCCATGGTCTCGTGCAGGTACTGGATTCCCTTGGTGCAGTCGACGAGAACATTGTTGTTCTTGAATCCGACGACTCCTTTGGCCTGGTCCCTGTCGAATCCGAGATCCTCGAGCTGTTTGGCGAGGGCCTTGGGGTCCTTGATCTTGGCTTCGACATCGATGTCTCCCTTGCGGATGGCGTCCTGGACTGCCTCCTCGAGGGGTTCGACGATGAAGTAGAACTTGTTGTGCTTGTTGGGGGACTTACCCTCGAACTCGGAGGGGTTGGCACCCTTGACGGACTCCTGGTAAACGACGATCGGAGGGGAGGAGACGATGTCGACTCCCTGCTCGTTGATGATCCTGTACTCGGTGATCTCGAGGTGGAGCTCACCCATTCCGGACATCAGGTGTTCGCCGGTATCGTTGTTGATCTCGATGTTGAGGGAGGGGTCCGCCTTCGCGATGGTCCTGAGAACCTCGACGAGCTTGGGAAGGTCCGCCATGTTCTTGGCATCGATGGCCTTGGTGATGACGGGCTCGGAATAGTGGGCCATCCTCTCGAAAGGCTCCATGTCCTTGAGGGAGGAAACGGTGCTTCCTGCGATGGCATCCTTGAGTCCGGTGAGTGCGACGATGTTTCCGGCCTTACACTCCTCGATGGGGGTCCTGTCGGCTCCAACCATGAGTGCGACGGTCTGGACACGCTGGGGTGCGTTGACACCGGAGATATAGAGGGTCTGTCCCTTCTTGACGGTTCCGGAGAAGAGCCTTCCGATTGCAATCTCTCCGGCCTGCTTGTCCATGATGATCTTGGTGACCATCATCGCAACCTCTCCGTTGGGGTCGCATGTCAGCATGTTCTTTCCGATCGGGGTCTCGAGATCCCCCTTCCAGATAGTGGGGATACGGATCTTCTGGGACTCGGTGGGATTCTGGATGTGGTTGATGGCCATCTCGAGGGCAACATCCGCGAGAGGGATGAGTTTTGCAAGCTCAGCCTGTCCACCCTCCTGGGCGCACATCTCCATGACCTTTCCAAGGTTCATTCCGATCTTCTTGAGCTCGGGCCTCTGGAGGTAGGGGATGGAAACCGCCCAGTTGTTGAACGCGGATCCCAGAGCGACGGTACCGTCCTGGAGACTGACCTGCCACTGCTTGTTGAGGGGTGCGGGCAGGATGTCCATGATCTTCTGGTTGAACTCGGTGATGATCTTGGAGAACTTCTCGATCATCATCTGAGGGGTCAGCTGCTGCTCGACGATGGCCCTGTCGACCTTGTTGATGAACAGCATGGGCCTGACACGCTCTTTGAGGGCCTGCCTGATGACGGTCTCGGTCTGAGGCATGATTCCCTCGACTGCACAGCACAGGATGTAAACTCCGTCGAGAGCCCTCATTGCCCTGGTGACGTCTCCACCGAAGTCGACGTGACCGGGGGTATCGATGAGGTTGACCAGATAGTGCCCCATGTTTCCGGAAGCGGGATCCTTGTAAGGAACGACCATTGCAGCGGATGCCGCGTTGATGGTGATTCCCCTTGCGGCCTCCTGCTCGTCGAAGTCCAGCAGACGCTGCTCCCCTGCGAGTTCGGAGGACATCATTCCGGCTCCTGCAATCAGGTTGTCGGAGAAGGTGGTCTTTCCGTGGTCGATGTGTGCTGCGGTACCGAGGTTCCTGATGAGCTTCTGATCCTTCATCAGCTCGACTGCTTTCTTTGCATTGTCTTCTCTGCGTCCCATGTTCACTCACCTTTGATTCGAAATCACCTGGCGGACTGGGCGACCCTCTCGATCTCTTCCTTCTTCGCGACGGAATAGGAGGTCATCTCACCCTTGGAGGCGAGGATGATCTCATCTGCGAGACACTCGTGGATTGCCTTCTTGTTCTTCTGGGAAGCGTTGACGACTCCGGTGCTGAGGTTGCGGAGTGCGATGTCGAGCCTCCTCTGGGGGGAGATGTCCACTGCCTTGGGAACGGAGATTCCTCCGAACTGGAGCCTGGTGACCTCCTCACGGGGAGCTGCGTTCTCGAGTCCCTCGATGAGAACCTGGATGGGGTTCTTCTTGGTCCTTGCGGCGATGATGTCGAAAGCCTGGGAGACCGCCTTGTACGCCTTCATCTTCTTTCCGGTGTACTTCTCGGTCCTCATGATGTTGTTGATGAGCCTCTCGACGATGCTGAGCTTGGATTTTCCGAACCACCTGTTGGCGTGTTTTCCACCGGAGTGGGGGACATTGGTGGGGGTCAAGTCGATGTATTTGGCGAGACCGCCGTCGTTGACAATGACCTCGGTGGGGTCGTACTTTCCGAAAATGAGCGCTTTCTGAGTGTATTCCTCTGCCATTCAACTCACCTCACGGGTTTGTCGGTCCTTCCCCTGACCATCTGGTCGAGAGAAACGTTGTTGACCTTGATGACCTTGTAACGGACTCCGGGGATATCTCCGTAAGACCTTCCCATCCTTCCACCGATACCTTCGACCATGACCTCGTCGTGCTCATCGATGAAGTTGATTGCTCCGTCTCCGACTGCGAAGGCGGTGATCTGACGGCCGTTCTTGATCAACTGGATCTTGACGCATTTCCTGCTTGCGGAGTTGGGCTGTTTTGCCTCGATTCCGACTTTCTCGAGAACGATTCCGCGAGCCTGTGCGGATCCCTCGAGAGGATCGGATTTCTCCCTGAGCTTAAGGACCCTCTTCTTGTATCCCCTGTCGAGCCAGCGGAACTTCTGACGGTCGTCTTTCATCTTTTTAGCGGTGTAAAGACCATTTCCCATAGTTCTACCTCGTTCAATGTGTAATCGTGATGTTCGGGTGACCGATTTTTACATACAGTCCCCTAAATCCATTTTCGGCTAGCTCGAAGTGATATTTATAAATTGGTGCGGACGGAATCACATGCGTCTGCACACTTCCGCCAGTATCGACATCCCCTGAATGATCTGTTCCCTTGTCGGTGTTGCGAAATTGAGACGGATCGCGTTGCCGCCACCGTGTACGTGGAACGGCGCACCGGGCATCACGACCAGACCGCGCTCGAGACATCCCTCGAAGACCTTCATGGAGTCATATCCTTCCGGAATCTCGAGCCACACGAACATGCCCCCATCGGGATTGTTCCATGATACCGTGTCCGGAAGCGCATCCTCCATGGCATCCAGGAAAAAGCGCTTCTTCTCCGCATACGAATTCCGAAGCCCGACCAAGTACGCATCGTAATCGTTCTTGCAAAGGAATCTGTGAATCACCCTCTGGGAGAAGGTGCAGGATTGGAGGGATGCGGCCTCCACGGATTTGGAGGCCATGGGGACCATCCAATCAGGAACCACCATCCACCCCACCCTCATACCGGGGGATATGGTCTTTGAAAACGAACCCGTCAGGACCACGTCTTCAGGGGACATGGATTTCATGGTGGGTCCGACACGTCCATCGAAACCCAATTCGCCATATGCATCATCCTCAATCATCAGACATCCGGAATCACGGATCATCGACGCCACCTGTCTACGGGTGTCCAGGGAATAACTGTTCCCGGAGGGGTTCTGATGATTCGGAATGGAGTAGAACAACTTGGGGTTACAGGACAGGGCCGCATCCAGCTGTTCCAGATCTATCCCGCCTGGCGTGACATCCACCGGTATGAAATCCGGAGAGTACGATGAAAACGACTGCAACGCACCGAGATACCCTGGATTCTCCACGACCATCCCGTCACCGGGATTCAGGAACAACCGGCCCAATTGATCGAAACATTCCTGAGACCCGTTGGTCATTATCACGTTGGACGCATCGACATCGAATCCCAGTTCGCTACCGCAACGGTCTGCGATCCATTCCCTCAAGGGGATGAACCCCGTGGGGGAGTCGTACTGGAGGGAACAACCCCCGTCCTCCTCGAGAACTGCATCCACGGCATGCCTGACTCCGGCGAGATCGAACAGGGAGTTATCCGGTAGACCTGTGGCGAAAGATATCATCCCGGGACGGGCGGCAACCTCCACGAGACCCATGATGAAGGAATCCATTGTGTTTCTAGATTGGTTGGAAAAATCTGGACGACCCATTGCAAGACCTCTGTATGCATGGACAACCGACAGGACGAATATAGACCCTTTGCGCGCGCGCCTATACAAGGATTTATTATAAGGGCCGTGATAGCCGAGCCCATAGGTGAACACAATGGCTGGAGACGACGATTATCTGGCACTGCTCAACAGGGCGAAAATCGCATGCCCTGAAATCACGGAGAACCATGAGAGGTTCGAACTCCCTGAACTGGACATCCTCCAGGAGGGAAAGATCACCGTGTTCAGGAATTTCATCGATGTCACGGACAAGGTCAGGAGGGAACCCGAACACCTGCTCCAGTTCATGCTCAAGGAACTCGGAACACCCGGAAACGTAGAAGGTCGCAGGGCGGTCTTCAAAGCGAAAATCTCCCCCCAGGCCATCAACGACAAGATTCAGATGTATACGGAGACATACGTCATATGTTCCGAATGCGGACTGCCCGATACCAAGATGGTAAAGGAGGACAGGACACTCATGCTCGAGTGTGAGGCATGTGGTGCCCGCAGGCCCATCACCGTCAGAAAATCCGTGAGGGCCGACACCGCCAACACATTGAGGGAGGGGGATGTCATCGAACTCTTCATCTCCGACGTGGGCAAAAAGGGAGATGGTGTCGGAAAGATATACGACTACCTCGTGGTCGTCCCCGGAACCGTCAAGGGAACCAAGATCCACGCCAAGATCTCCAAGATCTCCGCGAAGACCGCATTCGCCGTTCCCACCACCGAGCCCTGCACCCGCTGATGAGATACTACGTGGAAACCCACGGATGCACCATGAACTTCGGGGAGAGCAGGAAACTCTCCGAAGACATGGCATCCCTCGGGCATCAACAGGTCGGTACCCCCGAGGAGGCGGACATCGCCATCCTCAACACCTGCACTGTAGTGGATACCACCGAGAAGAAGATGCTCGATCGCATCTCCCAATTCAAAAGGATGGGGCTTGAGGTTGTAGTCACCGGCTGCATGGCCAAGGTGCAACCCCGCAGGATAGAGATCCGGTTGCCCGGATCCCCCATCATTCCCCCCGAGGACTACGGGGGTTTCAGGGAGGAGATGGCCCGCAGGTTCGGAACCGCGGGAGAACCCACGGTTCCCGAGGCCACCCCCGACCACATCATCCCCGTCGCACAGGGATGCCGTGGGAACTGCTCCTACTGCATCACCAAATTCGCGAGGGGCGACCTTCTCAGTTATCCCGCCGATGGACTCATCGAAGATTTCAACCGCGGGATATCCAACGGTTCGAAGGAGATCCTCCTCACGGCCCAGGATACCGCATGCTACGGACTCGACGGGGGCATCGACCTTCCGGAACTCATCCGCAGAATGTTGAGGACCGAAGGTGACTACAGGATCCGCGTCGGCATGATGAACCCCAACCACCTCCACCCCATAGCGGAAGGGATGTTGGAGTGCATGAACGACGACAGGTTGTACAGGTTCCTGCACATCCCTGTTCAGAGTGGAAGCAACACCATCCTCAGAGGGATGCGTAGGGGATACACCAGGGAATCATTCATGGAGCTGGTGGACATGCTCCGTTCACACCACCCCGACATAAGCATCGCCACGGACATCATCACCTCCTTCCCGGGGGAGACCGACGAGGATCACCTGGCAACCATGGACCTGGTCAGGGAATTGAAAGCAGACACCCTGAACATCACCCGTTTCTCGGCAAGACCGGGGACCGATGCGGCATCCATGGAACCCGTACACGGAAGAATCGCCAAAGCCCGTTCCGCGGAACTCACCGCGTTGAAGAACGAGGTCGAGTACAACGTGAACCAGAGGATGGTCGGAAGATGCTACGACGCCCTGGCCACCGAGCACAAGGACGGCACCATCGTGAGGACAGGCAACTATAGGCCCGTGGTCATAGACGGGGACATCCCACTGGGAACTTTCGTGAAGGTCAGGGTCACCGAGTGCAGACCCACCTACCTCTTCGGGGAGCTCCTCGAATCATTTTGAAACCGGTCCGATTCCGGACGCACCCTCAGCCTCCATGATCTCGGAAAGAAGATCAACCTCGTAATCCCATTGACTGTACAGATGCCTGTTGAGTTTTATCGAGGATTCGAACAGAAGCAGGATGATGTAGAAACCCAGGGTCATCACAAACAGGAACAAGTGTATCAGAATATTCCTCTTGCGAATGGTGTGGGGCATCGAGGACACATTCACACCCACCAGTCAGAGTGCGAACTTCAGCTCCTCCGTGAACTGGGACTGGATCTTGTCGTGATGATTGGGGAGGAACACGGTGCTCCCGGACGTGACGATGAACTGCACACCGACGAGGATGAACGACACCACGGACAACAAGACCATGTGGTTAGACACGATGTCGATGTGGAGATAGAGGTACACACCGATGAGGACCAGATAGAGGATGTTGAATCCCAGAAGGCCTCCGGAGATGTACATGGAAACACGTCTGAACCCCGCATGCAAGCTGTCGCGATGGGCCTTCATACGGGATGTGTCTCCGCCCTTGAACTCCACGTAATCCATCAGGGCATCCAACCACTCCGCGTCACGCTTCTCGTGTTTGTACGTGCGATAGGACATGAGGAACAGCATGAAACTGATGATACACAGCTCAGAGGATATCAACAAGAGGTTGTCCGCGATGATGTCGATGTTGGAATCGCCCTTGAGAATCAGAAGCCCTATGAGGGCGATCAGGAACGGCAGAAACGCCAATAGGAACATGAGCCTAGTTCTGATGACGAGATCATACTCCGACCTCTTGACGACATTATCGGCAAACCTGTCCGCTGCGGCGCTCTTGGGCATGTTCCCAAAATTCTTTATTAATTATAAAGAACATCGCAAGGGCCGATGATGCAATGCTGGTGAAAGCAGCAGAGGATAAGATCAATGAAATCAACCGTCGGTTGGAACTCAGGAAGGAGTTCAAGGGACCCAAGGTCCTCCTTATGGCGGAACTGTTTCTCGTGATGGCCGCGGGATTGTATCTTCTGAAAATGATACTTGTAAGCGGAGACCTGTCCGCACAGAGCGATGACCGCATCCTGAGTCTCCTGATGTTCGGCGTGAACATCCTGATGATGATCCTTGCGATGCATGCGGCATTCGGAGTATCCTCGAAAAGAATCTCATCCTGGTGCACCGTCGTACGCAACTGCGGACTGTTGTTCATAATGTCCACATTGACCTATTTCACACAGATCAGACTTGACATGGGAGCCGATGTGACCTTTGACCCGATTCTGGCCGGAATCATCGCCATTCCCGTCATCATAATCATGCTACTTCCCAGCGTGAGGGAATTCTACATGCCTCCCATGGCCGAGAAGAAACCCCTCGTAAATTGGATTCTGTGCCTGTTCGGCATCGGAATGTATTCATCGGATGAATACGAGCTCAAATATGATTGAGTGTGAAAGCACAAACGATGTATAAAGGAAGAATATACGGTGGACTATAGTCCTGTAGTGTAGTGGTCAATCATGCTGGCCTTTGGAGCCGGTGACTCTGGTTCGAATCCGGACAGGACTACCACCTCATTCATTTTCTGACTTGATGCTACAAATGACGTTTTCCCTTGGATTCATTTCAGGGAATACAATTCGGGTCTCCGACGGTCGAAGTACGAAATGTTCCTCATGGTTTGAGGACCATCCCGGGGCAAAGAACCGCCAATCTCCACGGATATGGAGCATTCGACATCCGTGTATGATTCCCTTATTATCTCGCCCCTGGGGTCGATTACCATCAATCCTCCGCCAAAGGTGACCCCTGCTCCATTGTCTCCAACGGCGCTGAATGCGGCCACGTAAACCCCGTTGTCGTTGGCACGGGCGGGAAGATAGCGATGCCATGTGTCCCTGCGCCTGTCCCCCGATATAGCGTTGGCAAACGGGACCAATATCAGTTCGGCCCCCTTCGCTCTGAACGTAGTGGATATCTCGGGGATGTGGGATTCGGAACACAGGTGAAGTCCCACCACCAATCCATCCAGATCAAAAACGGGCAGGGAATCCCCTGGAACGAACAACTTGGACTCCTTGATGCCGAGATGGGTCTTGCGATAGACGTGACGGCATCCGGACGGTGTGACAATCTCCTGACGCAGGTGAAGACCGTAGGAACCGTGCTCGATGTAACCGAACACGATGGAGATGGAATACCGTTTCGCCATATCGACCATAACATCGATGGCGGGGTGGTCGGGCGTGATTGAATATTCTATTGGATTCGAGGACGTGTATCCTGTAAGACACATCTCAGGAAAACAGATGACGTCCGAATCCTGATTCTCTGCTACGAATTGTTCGATAGTGGAAAGATTCTCCGTGATTCTCCCAAGTATAGATCTGCATTGGACCATGGTAAGAAGCACTGATTTCATGTTCCACGGATTGTTCCCGAGGATTTGAAGACTGCGAAAACCTGTCAGAACCCACGAGACTTAGATGTTAAACGTCGTGGGAACCCCCACACGGGGACCCTTCGAGACACGAGGGAATCGGCAGGAAGAACAAAGCGGGAAACACGAAAGGTGAAAAACAAGAGAAGAAATGAAGAAGTGATGGTAAAAGATGACGTTCGATGCTACGTTTAGTGCATGGTAAGCTGCCAAGGAATTGCGGGAAATTCACTTGGGAATTTCCTTGCAATAAATACGCGTTGATTGTTGTGAGGGTGGGGTGGAACCCC
>JAFVZY010000134.1 GCA_017507885.1 Candidatus Methanomethylophilaceae archaeon
GGAACGACCTGTAGTCGTGGCGTCTGCGGTTCCTTATCCGGAGGACGGTGAGGATCCCCCTGCCCCCGTCGGGGAGGTTGCGTGAGAACCCCTCCACCTCGGCCATCATGTTCATGGCCAGTTCCCTCCATTTCGCGGGATCGGGGGAGGAGTGGAAGGAATGGTCGTCCCTGTGGAACATGCGACGGTAGTCCGTGGTTCTCCAGCCGCTCATGTCCCTAAGGACGGAGGCCACGGATTGCACCGACGCCCCTCCCGCGGTCCTGAAGATCTTCTCGCAGGCGTACATCCTGTCGTCGGCGCCATCCAGACGGGTGTTGGGGCTTCCGACGGAGTCCAGCACGTACTCCACTATCATGTCCTCCGCCAGTTCCACGGCCCAGTCGGAGGGAGGGGAGTCATGACCCATGATGCAGTGGAGCACCATGTGTCCGATGTCCCTGGTGACGATGTTCGGGTCCTCGCGGTATCCCGACACGACCGAATCCGGATCCATGACCAGCACGGACCCGTCGCATCTCGGTTCCCCGGTCCCGCCCTCCGTGCATCTGGTCAGGGACAGTACGGGGCGGGTGAGGAAGCCCATGTCGATGCATAGGCGGTTGCCGCATTCGGCCAGTATCTCGTCCGCGAGGGGCCTCTCCTCAGGCATCCTCCTCCGGACTCCTGGCCATCGCCAGTCTGGCGTGGTCGATGAACATTCTTCTGAATTCGGGCGATTCGCCCATGCCCTTGATCACGGAGCGGACCCCGTACCCCTCCGACTTCAGGACGGATGCGAGGGAATCCTCCTCATCCCCGGCCATGTCGTTGATTGCATGGTCCCCTGCGACGAGCATCAGCGGGTACAGGACGACGTTCCTGTACCCCTTCCCCCTCATCATGGAGACGGTGTCGTCGAAATCCGGGAATCCCTCCACGGTGGTGACGTACACGTCGTCCATCCCCGCGAGCTGGAGCTTCAACTGGAGCTGGGGGTATGCGGAGTTGGCGTGGTGGTACGTCCCGTGACCCATCAGGACCACTGCGGTGTCGGGTTCGTCCACGAGGTATTCGTCCCGGATGATCCCCACCACGCGGTCGTAATCGTCGATGGAGTTCAGGAGGGGGGTCCCGAGTCCGACCCTCTTGAAGTTCTCGTAGCACTGGAACACGGTGTCCACGACCATGTCGTACTCCACCCCGTTCATGACGTGCGTTGGCTGGACGACGACCTCCTCGGCGCCGTCCTCGACGAGCCTGGCGAATGCGGTGGGGAGGTCGTCCACCTCGATGCCGTCCCTCTGTCTGAGTTTTTTGATGATCATTCCGCTGGTGAATGCCCTGCGGACCTCGTAATCCGGGAATTCCTCTGCCATCTGCCTCTCGATGGCCTCTATGGTCCTCTCTCTCGTCTCCGCATAGGATGTTCCGAAACTGACGACTAGGATGTATTTTCCATTCATGATTATGCATCATCCAGTTCTCTTTTTATCTTTTCGCACCCGAACTTCAGAGCCACCTTCATGACGCCGTCGGAACGTGATTCGAACAGGTCGTAGGCCTCCATCACATCCCCGAAGTCGAAGGTGTGGGTTATCAGGACGGACGGGTCCAGCACCCCCTTTTCGACGAGGTCCATGATCTCCCCGCACTTCGACGCGTCCACGCCGCCCGTCTTGAACACGAGGTTCTTCCCGTACATGTCCGGAAGCGGGAGGGATTGGGGTTCCCCGTACATCGCCACCACGCAGACCACGGCGTTGGGTCTCGCGATCCTCCAGGCCGTCTGGAAGGCGTCGTCCCCTCCGGCGACCTCCATGACCACGTCCGCCCCGCGACCCTCCGTCTCTCTTCCTATAATAATATCTATATTGTCCGTGAGGGGGTCGAGCGCAATGTCCGCGAGGCCGTGTTCCACGGCGAACCTCCTGCGGTCCTCCGACGGTTCCACCATGATTATCCTCGAGGGTCCGTACAGTCTTGCGCACATGGCGCAGCACAGACCCGTCGGTCCGGCACCCAGGATCGCCACGACGTCCCCTTCGCGTATCTCCGAGATCTCCGCGGCCCAGTATCCCGTGGCCAGGATGTCGCCCGTGAACAGCGCCCTCTCGTCGGATACCGAATCGGGTATGGGGACGAGGTTCGTGTCGGCGAAGGGTATCCTCGCGTATCCGGCCTGTCCGCCGTCGATCCTGCATCCCAGCGCCCATCCGCCGATGGGAGAGGTGCAGTTGTTGACCCATCCCCTCCTGCAGAACCAGCATTCCCCGCAGAACGTCTCCACGCACACGGCCACCCTGTCCCCCGGGGACACGTGGGTGACCCTGGAACCCACGGATTCCACCACGCCCACGAACTCGTGTCCCACGGTGATTCCGGGAACCGCACGCGGAACCATCCCGTGTTTAATGTGCAGGTCGCTGTTGCATATGGATGCGGTGGTGACCCTCACGACGGCATCCCTGTCGTCGATGACCGACGGTCTCTCCTTGTCCACCAGGCGGAAATCGCCCCTTCCCATGTACGTGACGGCCCTCATCTCATACCCCGGACATCCCCTTGACGGCTTCCATGAGTTTCCTGTAGGCCTCGGGGTCCTCCCTCTCCAGCTCCTGGAAGAGTTCGTCCATGGTGTCCATGTCCAATCCTGAGTCATCGTCCTCACTGAAGAAGTAGAATCCGTTCGTCTCGGCCCAACTGTACAGTTGATCGATGAAGTGGTGGAATTCGATGTGGGCGAACTCGTCCATGAGTCCCTTGCCGCCCACCTTGGCCTCCAACCAGAATACCATCTCGTCGTTATCCGTGAACGACGGCAGCTCCGGAAGTCCGGGATGTTCCTCACGCAGTTTCCCGTACACGGAGGCGTAGACGTCCATGGAACCCTTCTGGAAGACCGAATAGTTTTCCGGATTCCCGGAAACCTCCTCCGGGGACACCGTCATCCCGAAGACGTCGTCGCGTCTCTTGGAGACCACCATCGGACACAACTCCTTGTGATCGAACACCAACGGTTCCTCGAACAGTTCCGTCATCAGTCCCATCATGCCCACGCGCAGGTCGTCGCCGATCGTGACGGCGTCATCCCTGAGAACGCCCTGGACGCCCCATGTCTCCAGGCTGTTGGCGACGGCCTCACCGTCGAACGGGAGGGTGACGGCTTTGTCCTCCATGTCCTCGTTGGCGGGTCTGTCCCCGTTGTGGTCCAGCAGCAGGGGGACGTATCTGTACGGATGGTCTTCGACCACACCCTTCCATTCCACGGTCACGGACCGATCCATGTATCCGTATTCGATGTCCTTTCCTTCGAATTCGGAGATCGGCACCTCCAGGTCGTCGAAAACCCCCTCGTCCTCGTTGGTCTCGTAGGGTCCGATCTCCAGGTCTTCGACATAGAACGTGTGATCGTCGATGTTCATCCAACCCATCACGGATTGGATGATGCTGTGGAGGTCGTTGAAACAC
>JAFVZY010000135.1 GCA_017507885.1 Candidatus Methanomethylophilaceae archaeon
CAAAGATGACGGGATTATTTAAATGGTACTCTAGTTTCTTACGAAGGTTAAAATTTCCACTGGAACAAATCCGGAATCCCCCCGGAACCCGGGGGATGCCGTCGGTTACGGGGTTCGATCGACGGGTGGAGGCGGTTTCGCGGAGGGGTCACATCCCCTGGATGAAATCCCGTGCCTCGGTCAGGATCCTGCGGTTGGCCTCGAACTGCAGGACGTCCATGGCCTCGTCGTAATCCAGAAGCCTCACGGAATTGACCTCGGACTCCAGGGCCTTGGGCACCTGGTCCGCATACTCCGCCAGGAAGTACACCACCGTCTTAGGGACCTTCTTCTCGGGCAGGATGTAATGCGATTCGGTCCTGAAACCGTCTATGAAGACGGGGTCCAGGGACACCTCCTCCATGATCTCCCTACGGGCGGTCTCCAGTTCCGTCTCGGAACCCTCCATGTGCCCCTTCGGAAATCCGAACTTCCCCTTGCGGGATTCTATGATAACGAACCTGCACTCTCCGTCGACGCGTGTGAACACCACGGCGCCGCAACTCCTCTCCGCTGCCATGGAGGGTCCCATCCGTACGATGTAGATAAACACATCCCAATACTTGAACACTCATTCAAATGTCAGCGGTTATATAATTGAACGGTCATTCAAATGTCATGGCAATGATGAAAGTTACCCTGAAGATCGACGGGCTGTGCTGCGCCAACTGCGCCTCGAAGATAGAGACGGAGAGTTCCAGGATACCCGGCGCACAGAACGTGAACCTCACGTTCATGACCGAGAAGATCAGATTCGAGGCCGAGGAGTCCGAGGTGGACCGCATCATATCCGAGATCGGAAGGATATCCAAGAAGATCGAGGGGAAGGCGACGGTGAAGCTCCACTCCATGAAGGAACTCAAGGAGAAGGCCTGAAACGGGGAAATGGTATCGATGGAGAACACATCGAAACGCATCGTCGCGGGAATCGTCCTGTTCGCGATCGGTGCGGTGATGCACTTCGTCCTGCATTCCGACTGGCAGCTCCAGCTGCTGGTGTTCGGGATCGGCTACATCGTGGTGGGCTACGACGTGGTGCTCTCCGCGGTCAGGAACATAGGACACGGACAGGTCTTCGACGAGAACTTCCTCATGACCGTGGCCACAATCGGCGCGTTCATCCTGGGGGAGTTCCCCGAGGGGATGGCGGTCATGCTCTTCTTCCAGATCGGCGAATGGTTCGAACACCTCGCCGTGAGGAGGACCCGCAGGTCCATATCGGACCTGATGGACATACAGCCCCAGTACGCCAACCTGGTGGAAGGGGACTCCGTGGAGAGGGTGGACCCCGAGGACGTCTCCGTCGACGACGTCATAGAGGTCCGTCCCGGCGAGAGGATACCCCTGGACGGGATCGTGATCGAGGGGTCCACGTCCGTGGACACCAAGGCCCTGACAGGCGAATCGGTCCCCAGGGACCTGGTCCCCGGCGATGCCGTCATCAGCGGGACCGTGAACCTGACATCGGTCGTCAGAGTGAGGGTCACACACGACTTCGAGGACTCCACCGTGTCGAAGGTGCTCGAACTGGTGGAGGAGTCCGTCTCCAGGAAGGCCAGGATGGAGAGGTTCATCACCCGCTTCGCCAGGTGGTACACCCCGCTCGTCGTGTTCAGCGCGCTGCTGGTCGCGGTCGTACCCGTCCTCCTGGGACAGGACCCGTCGGTCTGGGTGTACAGGGCGCTCACGTTCCTGGTGGTCTCCTGTCCCTGTGCACTGGTGATATCCGTGCCGCTGGCGTACTTCTGCGGAATAGGGGCGTCCTCGAAGATGGGCATCCTCGTGAAGGGCGGGAACTACCTGGAGGCCCTCTCCAGATGCGACACCATGGTCTTCGACAAGACCGGCACGCTGACGGAGGGGAGGTTCGAGGTCGTCTCGGTCGATCCCGTCGGCTACTCGGTCGAGGAGCTCCTGGAGACGGCCGCCAGGGTGGAATCCGTATCCAACCACCCCATCGCCAGATCCATAACGGATTCCTTCAAGGGTCCGAACGCCGGTGTGGACTCCGCGGAGGAGGTCCCCGGGAAGGGCATGAGGGCGATGGTCGACGGACGCGAGGTGCTGGTGGGCAACCACAGGCTGATGGCCGATTCCGGGATAACGGCCGACGAGGTCGAACACCCCGGCACGGTGGTCCACGTCGCCCGCGACGGCGCCTACATGGGATGCATATCCCTGTCTGACGTCCTCAAGGGCGATTCGACGACCCTCGTCCGCGAGTTGAAGGACAAAGGGGTCCGCAGGACCGTCATGCTCTCCGGCGACGACAGGCGCATAGGGGAGGACGTCGCATCCCGCGTCGGAATCGACGAGGCCCGCTGCGAACTGCTGCCCGGGGACAAGATGCGCATCCTCGAGGAGATCATGGAGGATTCCGACGGGACCGTGGCGTTCGTCGGGGACGGAATGAACGACGCACCCTCGTTGGCGAGGGCGGACATCGGCATAGCCATGGGCGGACTCGGCTCGGATGCAGCCATAGAGGCCGCGGACGTCGTCGTCATGGACGACTCCCCCGGGAAAATCGCCGTGGCCATGGACATCTCCAGACGCACGCGCTCCATCGTCATACAGAACATCGTGTTCGCGCTGGGCGTGAAGTTCATCATCCTCATCGCGGCGGTCCTGGGATATGCGAACATGTGGGTGGCCGTGTTCGGCGACGTCGGCGTCGCGGTCCTAGCGATCCTGAACTCCATGAGGTGCCTGAACACGAGGATGTACCGCAGATGAGACGTGTTCCGGGGCATGCGTCCCGGAACCGGAACCCCTTCCGTGAAACCCCTTCCAAAGCCCGTATATAACCAGAGGTCGATTCCGTAATCATGAGGATTCTCCACGACCTGGATGGAAGACGCCCGCCGATGCTTTTCATAGGTCCCGGAATCGTGAGGAGATACGTCAGGGAACTGCCGTCATGGAGGGACGTGCTTCTCAGGGCATCCGTCCGCATGGGGATGCCCAAATCCGAATTCCGCGAACTGCCGGAGGACGACATGCCCGCGACCGCATCCGCGGTGGAGGCGTACCTGCACGAATCGATCGAATCCGGAAGGATCGTCCCGGAGGGGTTCCTGACCGAGGACGAGCTGTTCGAGTTCAGACGCGGAAAGGACATCTTCAAGATCGTCTGCGCATCGGAGATGGGATGGGAACGCATCGAGGGGATGAGGGTTTCATCCGAACTCAGGGCGTTCTCCAAGTTGCAGGACGTGGTGCCCGCGGTGTTCACCACCTGCACCGACGACTTCCTGTCGACCCAGGTGTTCCCCGGTTTCGGAAGGACCACGTCCATCTCCCGCATGTTCCCTTCGGACGACGGGGGCATAGGGGAGCTGTTCATGATCATGGGGTGCTCCGCGGACCCCGATTCGCTGATCCTGACGGAGGCGGATGTGGAGGTCAGGAGGAGGTCCACGGGACTGTTCACCGCCAGGATGGTCTCCCTGATATCCGAATACCCGTTGGTGTTCATGGGTTACGACCCGCACGACCCCGTCATAGAGTACGTCGCCAGGGACCTGGCGAGGGTCGTCGGTCCCAGGAAGGCCGTCGAAAGCATCATCATCATGGATTCCGAACCCGCCGGATACTTCGAGGACATCCGCACGTCCCTCCTTCTGGAGACCCCGGAGGGTGCCATGAACCTGCGTGTGACGTCCACGGACTACATGTTGGAGGTGTACCAGGAGATCGCGGACATGAAACCCCGCATATCGCCCCTCGAACTGCGCAGGATGAGGAGGATGATAGGGGACATCGTCCTCTCCAGGGACTTCTCCGACGCGCCGTACGACGTGGAGGTCGGCGACGGCATGACCGAGGAAAGGAGAAACGGGGCGCTGCTGGTGCTCATGAACGACCGTGGCGGCCTCATCTGGGACAGAAGGGACACCGTTGGATGAATCCCGTGTCATATGTATTTATCCTAGTATAAAGTTACATTAAATCATGGATGCACTCAAAAGGACAATCCCATTCATCGTGGCCCTGATGATGCTCCTCTGCGTCGTCCCCGTGGTTTCGGACACGGGCGATGCGGCAGGGGATGCGAACGGGGTCCTGATCCATGAATTCTACCCCTCAGGGGAGGGCGTATCCTTGAAAAACTACGGGTCCACCACCGTAGATTTGAAGGATTACACCATTAAAGATTCGGATTCTGGCAGAGAGGGTTCCTGGATTTTCAGCAAATACACACCACTCGCTGCAGGAGCAACCATAACCATCGTCAATGACAAGGAATCCGCTGGAGAATTTGCCGACAGACACACCACATATGTGGTTGGCGGTGGAAATGTCGTCAAGGATAAAAGTTTTGAACTGAGCAACGGCGGCGATGACATCTACCTTTACAAAGGAACCCAGATAATCGATGCCGTATGCTATGGAAGCAAACAGATAACCAATACTGATTTGTGGTTGGGTGAATCCGCACCCAACAAAAACGGAAGATGGACGGAAAGAAACGGAACCTACGACAGCGACACCTCCGACGACTGGTTCGTCCACGTTCCCGGATGGACGGACATCGGATTCGATGCCTCCGTCAGATACGATGCGGTCGTCACCCCGTTCCTGTTCCCCGAGCATG
>JAFVZY010000015.1 GCA_017507885.1 Candidatus Methanomethylophilaceae archaeon
ATGACGGCGTTGACCAGACTTGAAACAACCGAAACCTCGTGCATCACTCGGGTATGTTTGACTGGGTATATAGGTAAGTGGGGTTTGGGAAAACGGGTTCAGGACCTGTACCGCAACATGCGCTTCCCGCGTTTGGGACGCACCCTGTCGTCATCGCCCATCGACGCCCCGCACAGGGGGCAGCAGGACGAACCGTCCCCCATGTCGATGGGTTCGACCGCCCCGGGATCGGCCTCCAGGGCCTTGTTCCGACGATGCTCCCCGGAACCGCGTCTCATCCTCTCCAGTTGTTCAGGGGTGTACGGACACGGGGAACCGCATACAAGACACCTGGACTCCTTCGGCGGACGCATCCTGTCGCATTCGTCGCATGGACAAAAACCCTCGGAGGTCATGTCCATCCTTGACCCCAACTCGTCTCCGAACGAATTCACCCTACCCATCACAGACATGTCCCTGATTTTTTTGAAACTGTCCCTGATGGAGAAACCGGGACGTTTGACCTCGTCACCCATGGACAATCAATCCCGATGGAGGACATGAATGGGATTGCCCGATCAGGGACACCCCCAACATGATTGCAACAAGACTTATATCAAGGGTCAATAATGGGGTCGCACGCCTCCGTAGGGGTCGGTTTCCATTGGAAAACGATTGGAGGCCAGTAAAGGGTGATCATGTGGATGGATACAGCGCAGGCGAGGAATGCGGTGTTTGTATGGAAGGGGATCGCATCATTGCCGATGCCATGCCGTACTCCGAGATGAGTGTATACTGTACTTGTGGAAGGATCGTCGCATTGGACCGTGCAGACATGGAGATGAAAATCAGCCTCGGCAAGAAACTCCAGTGCATGCACTGCCGCAACATACGCATAGGTCGCGAAATAGAATCCCTGAACAACCACTTCGCAGGAATCGTGGAAGAGGACGAGACCCTCTGAACCACACATCACTGCTCGGAACGTTTCCTATCAAAACGATGACGGGTAAGGGATGAACCCTCACTCCGTCTTCTTGCGGACTGTCCTCTTGGGCTTCTCCGCCTTGTCCTCGGACGGGGACTCCTCGGACTCCTTGGCCCTCGTGGTCTTCTTCCTTCCGGGACAATCGGGATTTATACACTCCTCGGAACTGCTGAAAACCACCAACGGGGACTTGCACAGATTGCACGCCCTTCCTGCGGATGCTATGGAACCCCTGGGTCTGAGGGGATACGTCTGTGTGCATGCCGGCCACTCGGAACAACCCGCGAACCTCTTCCCGGCCTTGGAGAACATGACCCTTATGCGACCCTTGCCGCATGTGGGACAGATTCCGAGATCGTTCCTCTCGGTATTGCTCGTACACTTGGGGTCTATGCATTGAACGGACGGGGGGTTGCCCTTCCTGATGATCCTCAACTGCGGGAGTCCGCAGACCTCGCATTTCGTATCCACTGTCTGAACAAGGGCGCCACGGGGCATCGGATACGCACGCCTGCAATCAGGATAACCGTCGCATCCTATGAAATTCCCGTTCTTCGACCTTTTGACGCTCATGTTGTTCCCGCATTCGGGACATATGCCTATGTGCTGCTGCGCATACAGGGCGGTCTTGATCTCCTTTCCGATCTCCTCCGAATCGGACGATATCTTGGTGGCGACCTCGTAGAGCATGTCCTGGGAATCCTTCACCACCGACTCCAGGGTGCATTCGCCGTCCGCGATGCGGAGCATGTCCGCCTCCAGTTTGGCGGTCATGTCGGGTTCGGTGATGCCTCCCCCATGCTTCTCCAGGGATCTGGTCAACGCGATTCCGCTGGCGGTGGGTATCATGTAGTTGCCCTGCACGTAATTGCGGGAGAACAGTTTCCCTATGATGTCGTGTCTCGTACTCTTGGTACCGAGCTGCAACCGATCCATCTCCTGGATCAACGAACCCTGATTGTATCTGTACGGGGGTTTGGTCTCGGATTCGTTTATGGCCATGGACCTGATGTCCACGGAATCACCGACGTTCATGACGGGGAGTTTGGCATCGGGTGCCTTCAGATACTTGCCGTAGTATTTCTTCCAACCCGGTTTCTTGAGAACGTATCCGTTGGCGGTGAACCTTTCCCCGGAGACCTCGACGACGCATTTGGTGACCTCGGATTCTGCATTCGGGGCGACGGTCGCCAGGAACCTCCTGACGATGAGTTCGTAGAGCTTCCACTTGTCCCCCTTCATCTTGTCGGACGTGGCACCGGCGGTGGGGTATATCGGAGGATGGTCCGTGGTCTGCCTCTTTCCCTTGGACGGTATGATCTTTTCCTGGGCGAGGATCTCCTTGACCTCCGTCTTGAACTCCGAATCCTTGAGCTTCTCCAGAACGGACCTCAGACTGAGACTGCGCGGGTATTCGGTGTTCTCGGTACGGGGATAGGATATGTATCCGCCTGTGTACAGGTCCTCCGCAAGCTTCATGGCGACGGTGGGAGGGATTCCGATCTTGTTCGCCTCCACCTGCATCTGTGTTGTGTCGAACGGGGCGGGACGGTACTCCTCCTTGGGGGTGACCTCGTAGGATGCGATCACTCCCTGTTTCTGTCCCTCCATCCTGGCCATGACGGCGTCGGCATCGGCCTTCTCCCAGAAATGGTTGGATTCGTGCTCACCCTTGAAGGCGAGCATCCCGAACTTGGCGACCACGTCCCAGAACGGCACGGGTACGAAATTCTCGATCTCCTCGTGACGGTCCACCAGTAGTTTCAACGTGGGGCTCTGGACCCTCCCCACGGACATGAAGTTCTTTCCGACCTGTCCGGAGGAGAGCGAGATGAGCCTGGTGAGGACGGCGCCCCATGAGAGATCGACGATCTGTCTGGCCTCGGCCGCATCGGCGAGCCTCTTGTCGGGTTCCGCGAGATCCGCGAACGCCTTCTCCACCTCGCCCTTGGTCAACGCACTGAACTTCGCCCTGCGGACGATGCCCATGTCGACACCGATCTCACGGACGGTCTCCATGCCTATGAGCTCCCCTTCCCTGTCGAAATCGGTGGCGATGATGACCTCGTCGGATTTGGAAGCGAGGTCACGGATCACGGTGAGGATGGATTTGACACGGACCGTCTTCACCTGGGGTGCATAGACGAGGTCCACAGGGGAGGTTCCGCTCCAATCGTTGTATTCCTTCGGATAATCGAGTTCGATGATGTGACCCCGGAGACTGACGACATTGTACTCGTCCCCGGCGATTTCGAAGGATATCACCGTGACACCGCCGCTGGTCGTGGAATGGGAGTTC
>JAFVZY010000016.1 GCA_017507885.1 Candidatus Methanomethylophilaceae archaeon
AATATAATCTACAATTAATATAATTTTATAAAAAAAATTAATAATGTTTAGATATTTCTGTAAAATATATTACATAATGTTTTGATAGATTTAATTCTTAACGCCTATTAAAGTCACATCGAGATGGTCTTTAATAGGCGTTAAGAAACTCTAAACCCATACACCCGTTGAAATACAGGAATCGCCTGCACCACCCGATGAGCGGAAAGTACACCGTATACTCGGACGGCGGTTCCAGAGGGAACCCTGGAAAATCCGCATACGCCTTCGTGGTAGTCAAAGAAGGCAAGGTCGTATTCCAGGATACCGGATTCCTCGGAATCCACACCAACAACTACGCCGAATACAGGGGACTCATCGCCGGAATCTCCAAGATGCTGGAGATGAACGCCGACGAGGTCGAATTCGTCATGGATTCCGAGCTGGTCATCAAACAGATGCGCGGGGAGTACAAGGTCAAGAATCCGGACATGAAGGTCCTTCACGAGGATGCGAAGAACCTCTCGTCGATGATACCCAAAGTCTCCTTCAGACACGTCCGCAGGTCCGAGGAATTCATACCCCGTGCGGACGCACTTCTTAATGAAACGATGGATTCGCAGGGCTGAACACCCCTTTATAAATACAGGTCCTCATAGTGCGGGGTATGGAAAATGCACCCGCAATAGAGGCCGTGGGACTCACCAAGACCTTCGGCAGCTTCACGGCCATTTCCGACATAAACCTCACCGTCGAGAGAGGGGAGTTCATGGGGCTCCTGGGACCCAACGGTTCCGGCAAGAGCACCACGCTGAAGGCCATCACCGGCCTCCTCATCCCCACCTCCGGCACGGTACGCATCGCGGGCATAGACATCAGGGACCACAGAAAGGCGATGGAACACGTGGGCACGGTCATCGAGACCCCCGAACCATATCCCAACTTCACCCCTGCCGAGATCATGGACTACATCGGAAGGATGTACGGCATGGACTCCCGCGAGATAGCCATCCGTGCAAGGGATGCACTCGAAACCGTGAAGATGTGGGAATGGCGCAACTCCCGGATAGGGGGGTTCTCCAAGGGAATGAGACAGAGGGTCATCCTCGCACAGGCCCTCATCCACAACCCGGACACCATAATCCTGGACGAACCCACCTCCGGACTGGACCCCAGGGGAATGATCGAGATCAGACAGACCCTCTCCGAATTGAAGACCCGCGACAGGAGTCTGCTGATAAGCACCCACATCCTGAAGGAGGTTTCCGAGATCTGCGGATCCGTCACAATGATAAGGGACGGGAGGTCCGTCGCATCCGGCGACGTGGCCACGCTCGTCCACGGAACCAACGGAGACATGGTTTCGCTGGAGGTCCGCACCCTCAAAGAGATACCCGCACAGCTCCCCGTCGACATCTCGGGATGCCCGGGCGTCGTGAACGTGGAGGTCCTCGGACCCAAGAACCTCAGGATAGGGTTCTCCGGAACCATGGAGGATCAGAGCCATGTCACGGAGACCGTGTTCAGAAGCGGCGTAGGTGTGCTTTCCATGAACGAGAAGGGTGCCGACCTGGAATCCCTCTACATGCATCTGACCCAGGGGGGCAACAATGTCGCTTGAGGACGTCATCGCATCCATAATCCCCAAAAGGGTCAAACCCGTCGAGGAGGTCTCCGAGGAGAACCGCGGAACCTGGAAATCATCCTATTCCGCCACCGACGAGGAGGCCCACAGGAACGTTCGCTACGGCATCAAAAGCCAACTGAATCAGATGGGAATCGTCTTCATGACGCAGATGAAACTGTTCTCCAAGATGAAATGGACCTACCTGATGCTCTTCGTGGCCCTCCTGATACCCGTGATCGTCCAGGGATTCCCCGAACTCATACAGATCGTGGACCTCATGTTCGGACTCTCAGGATCCTATTCCACAACATACATCGCCGAGATGCTGATGTTCCTCCCGCTGTTCCTGGGATTGATCACGTCGCTGATGTGCGGAACGCAGATCCCCCAGGAGTTCAAGGACAGGACCGCGTACATGAACATGGCCCTGCCCATGTCCCGCGTGTCGTTCTACTTCGGGAAATACCTCGCGGGACTGGTGATGTGCATCGGGATCTTCATGCTGGCATACGGAAGCGCCGTGGCCACGTCCATGACCAGATACGATTCCATATTCACGGACCTGATCCTCGAATCCCTCCTGCTGACCATAGTCGGCGTGATGGCATACAGCGCCACCGCCTTCTGCGTCGGATGCTTCATGAAGAAGGGTTCCTCCATCGTGCAGTTCTTCCTGATGTCCTTCATCCTGCCGGGAGTGATCGTCATGGC
>JAFVZY010000017.1 GCA_017507885.1 Candidatus Methanomethylophilaceae archaeon
GATTCCACGGGTATGGTGTACTGACGGGCATCCCTGACACCGGGGACACGCCTCACCGCATCGGAATGACCCTGACTGACACCGCGTCCCCAGAAGGTGTAGTCGCTTCCATAGGGGAGGATGGCCTGGCCGAGGAGACGGTTCAGCGAGAAGAGTCCGGGATCCCATCCGACGGAGATCATACCGAGCGTGCCGTTGGCACGACACACCGCGTCCACATTGGCGAAGTGCTCGGGGATCCTCGCATGGGTGTCGAAACTATCGATGACCGTGAAGTGTCTGGCGAGTTCCGGCGTCTGCGTGGGAAGGTCGTTGGCACTTCCACCGCACAGGATGACGACGTCGATCCTGTCCTTCCATTCGGATATGTCCTTCAAATCATAGACCGGGACACCGGTCAACGTCTTCACATCGTCGGGATTCCTACGTGTGAACACCGCCACGAGCTCCATGTCGTCACTGTGATGGATGGCGCTCTCGACACCCTTTCCCAGATTACCGTACCCTGCAATTCCGATTCTGATACTCATCGTCAGTCCTTTTCCCTGTTGGTTGTCCATCGATCATGACCGGTCGACGAATGATTCGGTGGATCCGTTCCACCGTCTCCCGGTATGTGCTCTTATCCTATAAACATAATTTCCATCGATACGCGAAAGGCTTCACTCGGACGATCAAACCCATACAGGTTCTTTGTGAGACCGATGAGGGGTCTTCGAAGGGACCACACATCACCCATGGATTGTTCCAGACGATTACGAATTGGGAAATGATTATCATTCTGTTTGACAATCACTCTCCTGAGGGAACATGGTTAGGGCAATCGATGTTGCTAACTTCTTCATCGACCGGATGAAGGATACGGACGACCCCATGACCAATGCCCGTTTGAATAAATTCCTGTACTTTGCACAAGGCCATAGTCTTGCACGCCTGGGTACCCCTTTGTTCGACGACGACATCGAGGCTTGGATATACGGACCCGTAATCAAGGAAATCTACAATACGTTCCGTACGTATGGAAAAAACCCCATCCAAACCACGTCAGGTAGTTATTCGATCGAGTTGTTCACCTCGGAACAGCTTACGCTTCTGAATGACGTCATTGCGAAATACAATCACTCCTCCACAGGAAGACTCATGGACCTCAGCCACGAAAAGGATGGCCCGTGGGACAAGACTTACTCCGAATGCGCACCAGATTGCATAATACAGGCAGATTGCATGCGCCTGTGGTTCGAGGACATACACCTTCCCAATTCCGTATTGGACACCATCATGAATAGAGGAACCGCAGGATATCGTGATTCCGACGGCTACCTCGTTCTCCCGAAGGACTACTAATGAAACGAAAACAATGGTCCATCTGGTATGCGGAGGTACGTTTCGAAGATAACCCCCGCATTACAAAAAATAGACCTGTGATTGTTGTAGGTGAACAGCTGTGTTTCACAATATCGTTTAAAGTCACATCCAATATGAATCGTGAAGGTTATCCGATACGGAATGGAAGGAAGCGAACCTGGAAAAACCATCGGTGGCCATCATTTATGACCAACCTGTCGAATTGAAAGATAGGGATTTCATAAAACAAATCGGGGAACTTCATCCGGTGGACATCCAGGGGACAATCGATTCACTATCCCATGGTAGATACGGACATGTGTGACATCCGTTCGAATCGATAATGATGCGATACGTTATATCGCAATACCCCCGTGCATTCCGGAAATGGAACGGTTGATCATCCACGTGGACATGGACGCATTCTACGCATCCGTCGAAATCAGGGACAACGTCGAACTTCGCGGAAAACCGGTCATCGTAGGTGCGATGCCGGACCAGAGGGGGGTCGTGGCCACATGCAGCTACGAGGCCAGGAGATATGGGGTCCGTTCGGGGATGAACATCAAGGAGGCGTACCGCCTGTGTCCCGAGGGTGTCTACCTGAGACCGGATTTCGACAAATACAGGAGGGTGTCCCAACAACTCCACGGGATATGGGACCCCTACGCCACCGCCTCGGAACCGATAGCGTTGGACGAGACGTTCCTGGACGTCACCGGGACCGCGAGGGATTTCGACGACGCCTCGAGAATCGCCCACGAGATAAAGAGGAGGACGGCGGACGAGATGGGGCTGACGTGTTCCGTCGGTCTCGCCTATTGCAAGGCGGCCGCGAAGACGGCGAGCGAGGAGATCAAACCCGACGGCTACTACGAGATCAGGACCAGGGAGGAGTTCGTCGAACTGATGAGGGACAGGGACGTGCGCGAACTGTTCTCCGTCGGTCCCAAGACCGCCGACAGGCTCTACGGGATGGGGATACGCACAGTGGGGGAGATAGCCGAACACAGGTTGGACGTGGAATCCGCACTGGGGAAACACGGCCGCGTCCTGATCGACCTGTCCGAGGGGATCGACGACAGGGAGGTGGTCCCCTACAATCCCGAGGATGCCAAGTCCATCAGTCGCGAAATCACCTTCCAGAAGGACGTCTCCGACTATTCCCTCCTGATCGATGTGATCCTCCTGCTGGCCATGAGCGTGGAGGAACGCGCATCCCGCTACGGGCTCTGCGGGACCACTGTGAACCTCAAGATCACCTATTCGGACATGAGGAGCGTCGTGAAATCGAGGAACGGACTGCGGAACCGCGATGCCGTGTCCATCGCACGCATGGCATGGGACATGCTTCTGAAACTCCCCCGCAGACCGGTGAGGTTGATCGGCGTGGGCATCTCCGGCATATCCGACGGAAGGACGAGACAGACGACGCTGTTGGAGATCTGCGGGGAGGCCCCCTCCGAGGATGAATTGGACCATTACCTCGAACGGATGCGGAGGAAATACAGGTTCGATTTCGTGAGGAACAGGGAATGGATGCTGCGCAAGAACACCATACACGGGGTGGTGGAACACATGAGGATCCAGCGTTCCAGATCCCCATCCGGAATCGAACGGAGATGAACCGTCCCCGCGGCGATGTGGGACTCAATCGAATATGGCGTTCAACACGTCCACATCCCTCATGTCAGGATCGATGACCCTCGGGGGATCGATGCAATCCATGAATGCGGCGGCGAACAACGGGTAATGCCTCACTCCCTTGTCGTCGATGTGGATGTCCCTCGTCTCGAACATGATGCCGTCGAGCCCGTACCTGTCCATAACCTTGTTCAGCGATCTGCAATTGCGATTCGAACCGGATTTCACCTCCACTGCGACCAGTCCATCCGCGGTGGTGATCAGGAAATCCGATTTCATGCGATCGGTCCTTCCATCGACATCCCTGTCCCTCCTGTAGTACAGCAACTGACGCCCCTGACGATACAGCATGGTGGCAATGAGGTTCTCGATGATGGCACCCTTGTTGACACCCATGTCGCCGGAATAGACATCGAACACCAGGTTGGGATCGTACATGGACAGCAGCAACCCAGTGTCGAACATGTACAGTTTGAACCTGTCGCCCAACCTGCGTTCCTCCAAAGGCAACGCAGGTTCGGTCACATTGTGGCATGGGAGGGTGATCCCCGCATTCTCCAACCAATCCAAAGGATAGCGGTACCTGTCGATGCCGAGGTTGGATCCCGAGTCCGGCTGAACCTGCGACAGGACGAATCTCTTGTTGTCCCTTGCGAGTTGGACGCTGATGGAATCGAAACAACGTCCGACGATCATACGTTCGGAGGGTTCGGCATGTTTGGCCACGTCATCCTTGTAGTTTCTGATGATGTCCCCCTGTATCCTCCGAACCGAATCGAAACGCTTCCCGTTCGCAAACGACTGTACGGCGGCCGGCATGCCCCCGACGACGGTATACCAACGGAAGTACTCGGAGAACGCGGATAGAAACGGTTCGCTCAGGGGTTCCGCGCGGGCCACATGCCCCTTGACATGGTCTATGACCTCCTGCCTCACGCCCATCGCCCAAAGGAACTCCTCGAAATCCATTGGATCCATGCGGATCTCGTCCTCGTATCCGACAGGATGTGACGGGACATCGTTTTTCCTCAACCCCAACAGGTATCCGGATGCTATGACATCGTAACGGTCGTCCATGGAGAATGCCTTGAGAGCGGCCCTCGCACGCGGACAATCCTGTATCTCGTCAAGGAATATCAGGGTGTCATATGGATCCAACGTCTTCTCGGGAAACAGGGCGGAGAGACCGAGGATCATACGATCGACATCCAGATCACCATCGAATACACTTCTTGCACGTTCATCGAGACTCAGATCCACGGTCAGATGGTGCTTGTAATTGGATTCGGCGAACTCCTCGACGGAATATGTCTTACCCACCTGACGGGCACCACGGATCAAGAGGCAGTTGCGTCTCTCGGAGGATTTCCATCCTTCGAGGATTTCCGTGACCTTGCGTTTCATCGGATGATACAAACAATGCACACATATGATTGTTTAGAAGAAATACCAGTTTGATTTGTGGATATCGTAGAAAAAATACCAGATACCCACCAAAATACGAAGTGAATGGAACGGGGATGCGTACATCCCATTCGATTCCATTTGCCCGGATTCAAGTATCTAATCGACATCCTAAGTTTGCAAAAGTGGCATTTTAGAGACTTTCCAAGTTTGCAAAAGTGGCATTTTAGAGACTTTCCAAGTTTGCAAAACTGTCAAATTTATATATTAACCTCTCTATATAATGTACAATGGAGTTCAAACGGAAAATCTACAATGAATTGCTGGAATGGAAATCATACTCGAAGGGACGTTCCGCAGTAATGGTGCAAGGTGCCAGAAGAGTCGGTAAAAGCACCATCGTAGAAAAATTTGCAAAAAATGAGTATAAAAGTTACATAATGATTGATTTTGTCGAAACGGATGATGAGATGCGTCGCATCTTCACGGATTACAAAACCGACCTCAACATGTTATTCAATCGCATACAATTGAAAACGAATACCAAACTGTATGAAAGGAAGAGCGTTATCGTGTTCGACGAGGTACAGGCGTTTCCCCTTGCAAGAGAAATGATTAAAAAACTTGTGAAAGACGGCAGATACGACTATATTGAAACGGAATCGTTCATCTCTGTAAAATCGAAGATTGCAGACATCAGGATTCCATCAGAAGAACACAAGATAAACATGCATCCGATGGATTTCGAGGAATGGCTTTGGGCGAATGGAGACGATGTGACGGTAGATGTCCTGAGGGAACTCATGGAGAAGATGGAACCACTCGGCGAAAGCAGTCATAAAGCCGTTTTGAGGAAATATATCGAGTACATGATAATCGGTGGGATGCCGCAAGTAGTATCCACTTATCTGGAACATCACGACCTCATGGAAACCGAACAAATGAAGAGGGATATCCTGGACCTATATCGCGATGACATTCATAAGATTCCGGGCGTTTCCATGGAAAGGGCACTGAACCTCTTCAACAGCATCCCCGCCATACTGTCATCCCCACACAAGGTTTTGTCTCCGACCAAAGTAGAAAAGGGAACCAGGAGAAGGGAATACGACGGTGCAATCGAGTGGTTATGCGATGCGAAGATATTCAACAGATGTCGTTGCAGTTCCGACCCCAGCATAGCCATAGGATTGAGTGAAAACGTTAGAAGGGTGAAATGCTATTTTTTGGACACAGGCCTGCTTGTAAGTCTTGCATTTCAAAATGATAAAAACGGATTAGCGGAGACATACGGCCTTCTCCTTGATGGAAAATTATCTGTGAACAAAGGGATGCTGTTCGAAAACATGGTCGCACAAGAACTGATCTGCAGAGGATATGAGCTGTGGTTCACGGAGTTTGACAAAAAGGACAGCAACAGAAAATATGAAGTTGACTTCATACTGCCTGGAAGAAATGGTATAATTCCGATAGAAGTAAAATCCGGAAAATCCACCCCGCACTCGTCATTGGACAAAATGATCGAAAAATATAATGACCGCATTGTTAAAACATTTGTCATTCATTCAAAAGATCTCAAAACAGAGGGGGGAATCGTGTACGTTCCAATATACATGATGCAGGCGATGTCGTGGAATTGACTCCACAGTCACGAACCAAAATCTCGTTCTGAAACCAACATCGGACTCCTTGAAGAAATCCGGTTCTTTCCCTATTTGAGTGGGTTTTAAATACCTCCGGGATTGGGTTTAAAACAATGCATGGGTATCGGCGGATATGAAATTCAGGGAGTGGGTCAGGCGCTCTATAGGCATAGATGAGC
>JAFVZY010000018.1 GCA_017507885.1 Candidatus Methanomethylophilaceae archaeon
GCATATCGAGGAGTCCATGGGAATCCGTGCATACGACATCTATGGAACATCCGAGCAGGCCGGACCCATGTTCACCGAGTGCGAGGAGAGGAAGGGTATACACGTCGCAGGGGACATCATGTATGTGGAGGTCATCGACCCCGACACGGGCGAGTCCCTCGGACCCGGACAGAAGGGTGAGATGGTCGTCACCATGCTCAAGAAGGAGGCCATGCCCATGATCCGTTACAGAATCAGGGACATCACATCCATCATGGACGACGAGTGCGAGTGTGGACGTACATCCCCCAGGATCTCCCGTATCACCGGACGCACCGACGACATGCTTATCATCCGCGGAATCAATGTTTTCCCGTCGCAGATTGAATACACCCTCCTCCAGATCCCGGAGCTCGGAGAGAGCTACATGATCTACGTCACCAGGGAGGGGGCCCTCGACAACGTGGTCATCCAGGTGGAGATCAAACCCGAGGCTTTCAGCGACAAGATGGAGGACATGAACCGTCTCAGGGCTCATGTCGAGACCCAGCTCAAGAAGTACCTCAACATCGCAGTGATGGTCGAGCTCAAGGCACCCGGGGAACTCCCCAGGTTCGAGGGCAAGTCCAAGAGGGTAATAGACAAGAGGGTGATCTGATGGCAGGAAACATAATCACGCAGCTTTCGATTTTCGTCAACAACGAGCCCGGCCGCCTGGCACAGGTGGTCGCGGTCCTCAAGGAGTGCGGCATCAACATGCTCGCATTCAATCTCGCGGAGTCCACCGAATTCGGAATCCTCAGGACCATAGTCCAGGACCCCGAGGGCTCCTTCGAGAAGCTCAGGAACAAGGGTGTCATCGTCAAGAAGACGGATGTCATCGGAATCATGATCGAGGACACCCCCGGGTCCCTCATGGGCGCCGTGGACCTCTTCGCGGCCGAGGGCGTCAACATCGAATACGGATACGCCTACACGGGCAGACAGAAGTCCGCCTTCTTCATCAGGGTCGACGACTCCGAGAAGGCCATCGCCCTTCTGGACCGTGAGGGCATTCAGACCATATCTCCCGAGGAGATCTGATGGGAAACCTCAACATCGCCGTCCTCGGTGCCAAGGATTACGCCGGAAAGATAGGGAAGAAGGGGACCGTGACCGACGTCACCTTCTTCGACCACAAATCCGGAACGGACTCGTTCACCCTGATCGAGCCCTCCAAATATCCCGAGAAGCTGTCCTCCCTGTTCTATTCCGTGGGTATGTCCGAGTTCGTCATCCTCGTGGTGGACAAGATCGACTCCTTCCTCGGGGAGACCATCGTCATGGTCGACTCCCTGGGCATCGACAAGGGATGGATAATCCTTCAGAACTACATTCAGCCCGAGCAGGTCGCACCCCTCCTCGCCGGAACATCCCTCGAGGGTTACGAGCAGAGGGAGGACGACCCCATCAAGCTGAGGGAGGAGCTCATAGCCCTCGCGAAGTCGGAGGGAAGGACCGCCGGGGATGGAACCTGCGGGTCCTGTCCCGTGGACTCCCACTTCAACGTGAAGGGTGTCGGAACCGTCGTCCTCGGTTCAGTCATCGACGGTTACTTCAAGAAGCACGACAAGATGACCGTCCTCCCCATCAACAGGGAGGTCGTCCTCAAATCGATCCAGAAGCACGATCTCGATGCCGTCGACGGTGTCAAAGGGGATCATGTGGGTCTCGCACTCAGGGGAATCGAATCCGACGAGCTGGACAGGGGATATGTCGTGACCACCGACAAGTCCGTCAAGATGACCCGTTCCGTCTCGGGAAAGGCATCCCTGGTGAAGTATTGGGCATCCCCCCTCAAGGAGGGCATGGTCCTCCATGTCGGCCACTGGATGCAGATGGTTCCCTGTCGCATCACCTCGGTCGACAATGGCGACGACTTCAGGTCCGCCGACATCTCCTTCGAGATGGAGTCGGACATAATCCACAAACCCGGTGACAAGGCGATCATGATGTACCTCGAAGGGGGAAAACTCAGGGTCGCCGGATCCATCGTCCTTTCCTGAACAAACCACTCATCGGGGTCCGGTCCCCCATCGGACCCCTTCTCTTCTCCAATGCCATGTTATTTATCGGTGAATCCCAATCGCTCCCGTACCTTGTCAAGTGATAGCACGGAGCAGGGTCAGGTCGTGAAAGGAAATGGAATTCTGGGAAGAGGAAATCGAAACGATGCCGCGTGAACAGTTGGAGGCCATGCAGTTGGACCTCATCAGGAAGAAGGTCGCCGAGATGTACGAGGTGTCCGAGTTCTTCCGTGGCAGGATGCAGTCCGTCGGTCTGACCCCGGAGGACATCCAATCCTTCGAGGATTTCAGGAAGATCCCCTTCATGACCAAGTCCGACCTCAGGGACAACTACCCCGACGGTCTGTTCGTCAGACCCTACGACGAGCTCGTCAGGATCCATGTGTCCTCCGGAACCACCGGCAGACCCACCGTCGTCGGTTATACCCGTACCGATGTCGACAACTGGTCGAATTCACTGGCCAGGGGAATGACCTCGCTGGGGATGTCATCCAAGGATTTCGTTCAGAACTCCCACGGATACGGCCTCTTCACAGGGGGTCTCGGGATACATTACGGTTCCGAACTCGTGGGTGCCACCGTCCTTCCGATAAGTACGGGCAACACGTCCCGTCAGATTCAGCTTCTTCAGGACCTTCCCGTTTCAGTGCTGGTGGGGACCCCCTCGTACCTCTTCCACATAGCCGACGTCTGTGATCAGACCGGGGTGTCCATCCAAAAGGATACCAAACTCAGAAGGGCCATCGCGGGAGGCGAACCGTGGTCCGAGAGCATGAGGCAGAAGTTCCAGCAGCGTACCGGCGTCAAGGTGTTCAACTGCTACGGGGCCAGCGAATTCTACGGACCCATGTTCCTCGAATGCGAGGCGCAGGACGGACTCCATGTATGGGCCGATCTGTGTTACATGGAGATCCTCGACGACGAAGGCAACCCCGTTCCCGACGGAGAGAGGGGCCAGATCGTCGTTACCATGTTGAAGAAGGAGGCGTTCCCGCTCATCAGGTACAAAATCGGGGACATCTCCTCGTTGGAGTGGACCCGTTGCAGCTGTGGAAGGACGCATCCCCGTCTCATGAGGATCTCCGGAAGGTCCGACGACATGCTCGTCGTCCGTGGAGTCAACGTGTTCCCGTCCCAGATAGAGAGCGTCATAGGCGAGTTCCCTGAACTCTCCCCCTTCTATCGCATCACCCTCACCAACCCCAATTACATGGATGAGATGATCGTTGAGGTGGAGTTCACCGAGGAGAGCCTCAAGGAGGATACCGCCCAGGTCAATCAGTTCACCCGCAAGGTCTCCTCCAGACTCAAGGACATCCTGAACATCAAGGCCGATGTGAGGCTGGTCCTTCCCGGAACCCTCGAAAGATTCGAGGGGAAGGCCAAACACGTGGTCGACAACAGGAATTACGATTGATGGGGGTCATACCCCCTCATCCTCGCAGAGGGTTCGGGTCTGGAACTCGAACCCGCTGTTGTTCCCCTTGTTGAACTCCCTACGGATCTCCACGAGGTTCCATCCCAGGTCCTCGCTCATCCCGCACAGGTGGTCCGTGAACTTCCTTCCCTTGGGTGTCAGGTCGTATCTCACCTTGCGGTTTCCGTTGCGGTTGATCTTCTGTTCCACAAGTCCATGCTCCACGAGCATGTTCAGTTTCTCCGGCATGCGCGGATTCGTGGATACGGCGTTGTATATCTCGGTCTTGGTTCCAGGGCCGCACATGTGAAGATACATCAGAATCCTCAGATTGTGCTTTGTTTCCAGTACCTTGAACTTCTTGTCAAGATCCATGAATAAAAAAACATGATATTGGAATATAATCCCCTGCATTGTTTTTTAATGTTCTTAAAAAGGGTGAAAATGGTTTTGGTGGCCCCCGTAGGGGCCGTTGATCGTGTTTACGGCAGGATTCACTCCTGGTATTCTTCGGGTTCCGTTTCGTCGACGACGATCCCCACGTCTCCTTCGACGGGTTCCGCTTCAACATCCTCCTCCTCGGTTCCATCGAAGTAGAGGCTGTCGTCGAATATGTCGACTCCGGAGAGCATGTCCTCGTAGAGCATCTCGAGCTCGTCGGGGGTGAGGTTGCGGTGTACCTCTCCGACGTACCTGACGATCATGTCCCTGAGGGGATCGATGTGCTCCTCGGGGACCTCGTATC
Organism: Candidatus Methanomethylophilaceae archaeon; assembly: GCA_017507885.1. Lineage (GTDB taxonomy): Archaea > Thermoplasmatota > Thermoplasmata > Methanomassiliicoccales > Methanomethylophilaceae > Methanoprimaticola. The sequence continues at coordinate 4,208 of JAFVZY010000018.1, forward strand.
CCATTTCGGACAGCAGATAGATGATTCCGCCGTTGCTGATGTGCTTTCCGATGACGATCTCCCTCTTGCCACCGACGACCTCGGGGTCGTAGGGGTCGAGGATCCCGGCCATGTTGCCGAGGGCGGTCTCCTGTGCGAAGACTCCGCTTCCGAAGACGGGCTTGGTCTCCCAGATCTTGCGTCCGGTCGCCTTGGAAACCGCATCCGCGGCCTTCCTGAGTGCGATGAAATCGATTCCGGAAGCCTTTCCACAGATCTGTTCGACCATGAGGGCGACCTCCTCGAGGGGAGCGTTTCCGGCCCTGGAACCGATTCCCAGAAGGGATGCACCCGCATATCCCGCACCGGCCTTGATTCCGGCGAGGGTGTTGGCGGTGGCCATTCCGTAGTCGTTGCGGGCCTGGACCTCGATATCGACGTTCAGGACCTTCTTGAGCATCTTCACCCTTTCGTAGAGACTGAAGGGGTCCTCTACTCCGACGCTGTCGAAATAGGTGATGCGGTCCGCCCCTGCGCTGACGGCGTCCATGGCGTATCCCATGAGGAAACCGAGTTCGGAACGGGGGGCGTCCTCGATGACGCAGGAGACGTACAGGCCGTGGTCCTTGGCGTATTTGACGGCGCCGTACACCATGTCCCTGACCCAGTCCTTGTCCTGGTTGTAGAGGTTCTGGATCTGCACGTCGGATGCGGCGAGTGAGACGGAGACGCTTCCGACCCCGCAGTCGAGTGCCGCATCGATGTCGTCTATGTTCGCCCTGCATGCGGCGGAGACCAGGGTCTCGAGTCCCATCTCCGCGATGTGCTTCACGACGATCTTCTCCTCGACACCCTTGATGGGCATCCCGACCTCCATCTGGGGGATTCCCGCGTTGTCGAGGAGTTTGGCGATTCTGTATTTCTCCACGTTGGAGAGGACGACTCCCGCCGCTCCCTCCGCGTCCCTGAGCGTGGTGTCGCATATGACGACGGCGTCCACGGACTGGGTTGCATCGTAACTGTCTTCCATTTTTTACCCTCCGAACCCGTCCGGAGTCCGAACGGCGTCTCTTGGATGGGGTCCGTATGCATCTTGGATTTTTTAACAGTATCTTTCTAGGGAATACGGGCGGTCTCATTCCATCCTGTATCTGAGGATGGCCCCCATCCCGCCCAGTGCGGACAGTTCCCTTCCGCCGTCGTGTTGGCTGGATACGACCAGGACGCTGCCCTTCTGGGCCTCCACGGCCCTGACGACGTCGTCGAAATCGTTCTCCCTGAGTTTCGTGTCCAGGATAAGGAGCCTTTCCACCGCGCCCGCGTTCGCGGCGTCGATGACCTGCTGGGTCCCGTACGTGCCGAGACCGTTCCTGGCGATCTCCGTCATCAACGCTTCCACGGCCTCCAACTCCGTTCCCACAGCGGAGTCGCGCAGCACGTCCGCACCCATGCCGGTCTTCATGAGCTCGTTGATGCCCGTCATCCCGCTTTGTCCGGTATGGTAGACGTAGACCTTTCCGAACACCCCGTCGTTGCGTCTCTTGATGGAATCGGAGAGTTGCTCCTTCTCGAATCCGGGTCCGAGGAGCACGAGGGGCATGTTCGGTTCCATCAGGGGGATGAGCTTCGATGCGATCTCATCGTGGTAGTTGTCGGCCTGCGGCTTCTCCGCATACTGCTTTCCGGACCTTCCGGAGCGCACGGTGGTCACCTCCTTGAGTCCATACTGCCTCATCACGGCGACGGTGGCCTCGTCCTGGTCGAGGGAGACGAAGACGATCCTGGGCTTCTTGGATTCGGAGACGGCCCTCCTGAGCCTCTCCACCTGCGTCTCCCTCCATCTGTTCTTGGAGATCAGCAGGTTGTCCCCGTTCTCGAAGATGAGCGTGTGGTGCTGACCGATGTCCTGGGGCCCGGTCTCGATGGTTCCCAGGAGTTTCAATCTGAGGTCGTCCTCGGAGAATTCTATCTTCTCCATCCTTATACCGAGGGTCATCCTCTTCTTCTCCGCCCTCTCGGCACGGAGCTTGTCCGCGGACTTCTCCTCCCTTCTGGTGGTGGATGCCGTGACAAGGTCCCCTACCTCCACGACATTGTACAGGTGCCAGAGGTCCTCGTCCGTCTCTATCTGGACCCTCACCTCTCCCTTGGCGGGGTCCTCGTTCAGTATACGCATGGGTGCCCGATGGGGCTATGGATATTCAACCGTTGCCCACGCCAAAAAAGTTCGAAAACTGATGAAATGTCTGATATCAGACAACACTGTACCCGATGTGTTGTATCCACCCCAAAGGGATTATATACGGTACCCGAATCTCAATATCCTTCGATGGCACGCGGTTATTTAGTCCTCGAAGACGGAACAGCCTATGAAGGCGAACTTTTCGGATCCGAGGTCGAATCATTCGGAGAAGTTGTTTTTGAAACAGGAATGGACGGTTACCAGGAGAGTCTGACCGACCCCTCGTTCAGGGGACACATACTGGTCATGACATATCCAATCGTCGGGAACTACGGTATCAGGGACGAGTTCAACCAGTCGGACGACGTCCATGTCAGGGGATTGGTCGTCAGGGAGCATTGCACCTGTCCATCGCCCATGTACGGCGGAGGGACGCTCGACGGTTTCCTCAAGGAGCACGGCATCCCCGCCATCTCGGGGATCGACACGCGCGAACTCGTTATCAGGATACGCACCCAGGGTACCGTCAAGGGTGCCATCGTGCCGGCAACCGCGGATCTGGAGTCCGTGGTCGCCATGATCTCCAGGACCCCCTCCCCGCTGGAGGAGAACCTGGTCGCGGAGGTCTCATGCAAGTCCCCGTACCACATCGACAACGGAAAGGACGTCACCGTGGGTCTTCTCGATTTCGGAACCAAGAGGGCCATCGTCGATGAGCTTTCCAAAAGGGCCAACGTCACGGTCTTCCCCTACAACACCCCTGCGGATGTCATTTCGGAATCCAAGGTGGCCGGTCTCCTGGTCTCCAACGGTCCCGGGGATCCTGCGATACCCGCCATCGTATCCACAGGCCAGAGGACCGTGGAGGTGCTTTCCTCCGAGATGCCTCTTTTCGGTATCTGTTACGGTTCCCAGATCATCGCCCGTGCATTCGGGGCCGAGACCTACAAGATGAAGTTCGGACACCGCGGTTCGAACCAGCCGGTGAAGTACGGGGGACGCGTGTACGTGACATCCCAGAATCACGGATTCGCCGTGGACGACCACAGCCTCGAAGGTACCGGACTGATAGCCGACCAGATCAACATCAACGATTCCTCCGTCGAGGGGGTCGTTCACAGGGATCTCCCCATATTCACCACGCAGTATCATCCAGAGGCGAATCCCGGACCGGACGACACCGCGTTCATGTTCGACAAGTTCATCAAGATGGCAAGGAGGTGCTAATCATGAGGAAGGATTACAAGAAACTGCTCGTCATAGGATCCGGCCCCATCGTCATCGGTCAGGCCGCCGAGTTCGACTTCTCCGGAACCCAGGCCTGCCGCTCGCTCAGGGAGGAGGGTTACAAGACCGTCCTGGTCAACTCCAATCCCGCGACCATCCAGACAGACACCGATACCGCGGACAGCGTTTACATCGAACCCCTTCTTGCCGAGAACGTCGCCAGGATCATCGAGGCCGAGGGTGTCGACGGCGTCCTCTCCGGAATGGGTGGACAGACCGCATTGAACATCTGTTCCGAGCTTGCCGACTCCGGTGAACTCGAGAGACTCGGTTGCTCCCTCGTGGGAACCCAGCCCGATGCCATCGCCATGTCCGAGGACAGGGAGCTTTTCAAGGAGACCATGGAGAGGATCGGCGAACCCGTCCCCATCTCCAGGAGCGTCAACAGCATCGAGGAGGCCAAGGAGGCTGTCGCAGTCATCGGGAAGTACCCCGTCCTCGTAAGGCCCGCATATACCCTCGGAGGAACCGGGGGCGGAATCGCCTACGACGAGGCCGAACTCGAGGAGATCTGTGCCCGTGGTCTCGCATACTCCAGGATCCACCAGGTCCTGATCGAGGAGAGCGTCCTCGGATGGAAGGAGTACGAGTACGA
>JAFVZY010000019.1 GCA_017507885.1 Candidatus Methanomethylophilaceae archaeon
CATACATCCCATTGCATCCATCCTGCCTTGTTTTATTTTATTATAATAAGGGAAATCTCATTCTTCAAAGTGTATACAACGGATTGCGGCGCCAGCATCCGACACCTGAACACAGATGCATCCAACACGGGGATCCCACTGCGTGTGCGACCCTCATTGGAAGGGGAGACTGCGAGAGTCCCGATTCCCGTCTAAAAGTACGTAAATACCTGAAACACATTGTTAGTCACATGTATGTATATATCCTGGGTGGATTCCTCGGAAGTGGAAAAACCACCCTTCTGATGAAGATCGCATCCATGTACACCAAACGCGGGCTCAAGACTGCACTCCTCGTCAACGAATCCGGGGAGATCGGTGTGGACGGTGCCACCCTCAAGGCCGAAGGATACGATGCCATCGAACTTCCCGACGGATGCATCTGCTGCTCCCTTTCCGGAACCCTTCAGAGCGCCCTCAAGAACATCAAGAGGGACATCGATCCCGAAATCATCATCATCGAGCCCACCGGACTCGCCCTCCCCCACAAGGTCAAGGAACTGGTGCATTACGCGATGATCGACCCCGACGAGACATTCATCATCGGAATCGCCGACATCCAGAGATTCGAGGACCTCATCAAGAAGAAGGAACAGTTCTTCACCATGCAGATGTCCAATGCGGATTTCATCCTCATCAACAAACTGGATATCGCCAAACCTGGACAGATCGAGGCCATTACCACCTGGATCGACGACAAATTCCCTGGAAAACCCGTTCAGGCCATCTCCGCCAAGACCGGGGAGAACATGGACAAGCTGTACGAGATGATGCAATGAGTCATGAGCACGATCACGAACACCATCACCACCATGACCATGGACACGACGAGTGCTGCTGCCATGACCACGATCATGAGCATGAACACCATGAGAAGACCTCCATCGAGGAGGCGGGCGGATGCGCCACCGGTTTCACCGGTTCCATGAACTGCTTCAACGCGGATGCCGAGGCCCGTTTCGCCAAAGCCCTCATCACCGTGGGCAAATGGGTCGAGGCGGAAGCGGGGTGTCTCCTCGGACACATCAAAGCCGCCATCGTCAAGGAGGACGGTTCCGGAATCACCCTGAACCTCACCAGCATGGACGAGGGCGTTCAGCACCACGGCACCCTGGAACCCCAGGAGAAGGTCAAATTCTCCTTCATGAGCGCAGTGCTCGATGTGGACGAAGGGGAGCTCAAACACAGGATGTACCATGCCATCGTCGATTCCGGACTGGACATAGAACTCGACGAACGCGCCCCCTGCTGCTGCCACGAACACGGTCACGAGCACCATCACCACCACGAGCACGACCACGGCGAATGCCACTGTCACGAGCACCACCATGACCATGGACACGACGAGTGCTGCTGCCACGGACACCACCACGACGAGGAGTGCCACTGTCACGAACACGTGGAGGAATGCGATGTCGAGGTCACCGGAACCTTCTCCGACCTCAAATGGGAGGATGTGAAGGCCATCATGACGGAGATGGGCGAAGTATGGGAGTGGATCGAGAAGAACCACGCCATCCCCGGATACGTCGAGGTGACCCTCGTCCCCGAAAAGGGCGACTGGGTCGTCCTGTGCATGACCGAGGAGGACATCATCCTCCACAAGGGCATGCTCGCCGACACCCCCAAGGCGGCATTCAGGATCGAATGCGCCGCCGCCGGCGTCACCGCAGGCAATCTGAAACACAGGCTGTACCATGCCGTCAAGGACATGGACATCGAGGTCGAGATCAACGGTGGCGACATCCACCACGAGCACGAGCACGGACACGAACATCACCACGAGCACGGCGAATGCTGCTGCCATCACTCTCACGACCATTAAGGTCCGTGATCAACGGGGGTCATCCCCCACTTTAAAACGAGGAGGAAATGAAATGAGCTATGGAATATCTTTGGACATAGGTACCAGCGGTACCAGGGGTCACGCAGTCGACCTCTCCAACGGAAAGATCCTGTCCACCGCCGTCACGGAGTGTCACCCTCTCCCCGGCGCGAACATCATGGATCACCTTACCTTCTGCATCAATGTAGGAACCGATGTCGCACACAAGATCCTTATAGACACCGTCAACAAGGTCATCGCCCAGCTGGGTGTGGACCTCAATCAGGTCGACAGGGTCAGTATCTGCGGAAACCCCATCCAGCTTTCCCTGTTCCAGGGAATCCCCGTCGATGATCTCGCATTCGCGGGCGAGAACGCCCACAAGGCCAGGGGAATCAAAGAGCAGAAGAGGGATGCGGGAGTGTTCTCCGCCGTCGACGTCGGACTCAACGTCAGGGACGGATGCGAACTCTACGTACCCCCGGCGATCAGGCACGAGATCGGTGCCGATGCACTCGCCATGATGTACAAGAGCGGATTCCTCGACGAGAAGGAGAACTGCATGGTCACCGATTACGGTACCAACGCCGAGATGGCCCTGAAGGTCGGGGATGAGATCTACACCGGATCCGCCGCAGCCGGACCCGCAATGGAGGGACAGTCCATCCAGTGCGGAATGCTTGCCGGACCCGGAGCCATATCCGACCTCGAGTGGGATGTCCAGTACATCTGCAAGGTCCTCGACGATACCATCACCCCCCAGGACGGTGCCAAGGTCGACTTCTCCCTCGAGACCGTCGAGGATTTCGGACCCATGTCCGGAAAAGCCACCGGTATCACCGGAACCGGAGTCGTCGCCGCTGTCGAGGCCGCCCTCAGCTCCCGTCTGTACAAGAAGGGAAAACTGAAGACCTCCGACGGAAAACTCCACATGCAGGACGGAGTCTACATCGACTCCAAGGACGTCTCCGAGGCACTGAAGGCCATCGGAGCCATCAGGGCGGGACACTTCACCCTCCTTGAGCACGCCGGACTCAAGTTCGACGAGATGACCGTCATGTACATGGCAGGCGCATCCGGTACTTACGTCGATGCCGAGAAGGCAAGGGCCGTCGGACTCGTTCCCCCCAGCTGTAAGACCATCTACCAGTACGGAAACACCTCCCTGGCCATGGCCACCGACATCCTGAGGGACCCCGAGCTCCTCGACAAGCTCCAGGACATCGCCAACGGAATCAGGGCCAACCACATCATGTTCGCCGGAGACAAGATCTTCGAGCAGATCTACATGCAGGAGCTCGCCGTCTGCGACGAGGGAATGAGCATGGAGATGTACAACTCCAACAACGCCATGATGGGTATCCAGGAACTCCCCAAGGCGAGGGGAAGGGCCACCGTCAACCGCGTCGTCACCCGTGACATCCCCGACCTCGGAGAGAAGGGACTCACCATCCTCCACGACATCGGAACCGAACTCCGTGGAACCATGGAGGGATGCATCGGATGCAAGAAGTGCGAGCAGGAATGCCCCCAGCACGCACTCACCGTCACCGACGACAAGGAGATCGTCGTCAAGACCAAGGACTGCCTCGGAACCGCCTGTTACAGGTGCCAGTTCGTCTGTCCCAAGAAGGTCTACAAGTACGACAATCTCAAACTGACCCTCTGAGGATCACAAACCAGGGAGGGGGAACCCTCCCGCTTAATGATTTTTCAAAACCGGTTGTTGCAAAACGGGAAAGTGCCGGGGAGACCCCGGCTTTTATTGTTTCACTGAAGGACGTTCTCCTTCTCCAACTCCTCGAGGATGCGTTTCCTGAGTGCCGTGAACTCGGGGGACGCACGGTCCCTGGGTCTTGGCCACGGGATCTCCACGATCTCCTTGATGGATGCGGGACGCTTCGTCAGAATCACTATCCTGTCGGAAAGGAAGATGGCCTCGTCCACGGAGTGGGTGATGAAGATGATCGTCTGGTCCGTCTTGTCGAGGATCCTCAACAGTCCGGCCTGCATCAGGTTACGGGTCTGGGCATCCAACGCACCGAACGGCTCATCCATCAGGATGACCGCAGGATTGTTGACCATCGCCCTTGCGATGCCCACACGCTGCTTCATGCCTCCAGAGAGTTCGTGGATGCGGGAGTCGGCGAAATCCTGGAGACCGACGATCTCCAGATACCTCTCCGCCCTCGCACGGCGCTCCTCCTTGGGTATGCCCGCGACCTCCATTCCGAACTCCACGTTCTTCCTGACGGTCCTCCACGGGAACAGTGCGAAATCCTGGAACACCATGCCCCTGTCGGAACCGGGGCCCTCGCATTCGCGACCCTCGATGGTGATGGTTCCGCTGGTTGGCGGGATGAGGCCCGCTATGAGCCTCAGGAGCGTGGTCTTTCCGCAACCGGAGGGTCCGACGATGGAGATGAGTTCACCCTTGCGTATGTCGAGGGTGAAATCCTCCAGGACGGTGACGGACGTCTCGTCGGTGACATAGGTCTTGTGCAGGTTCCTGATGTGGATCTGCTCGTCGCCCTCCACATATGTCTTGTTGTTGACGTTGTCTTCAGACATTCGACATCCCCATGCTTGTACTGATTCTCTTGTGAACGAATTCCGCCAATCCGGTTGTGACGATACCGAGGATCGCGATGACGACGATCGCGGCGAATGCACCGGGCCAGAATCCGGCCACCGCCTGCTCCGAGAGGTAGAATCCGATTCCACCGAGCTGGGGGGCGTACAGTTCCGCGGCGACGATGCACATCCAACCGATTCCCAATCCGACCTTGATTCCGTTCATCAGGTACGGGATGGAACTGGGGATCATGACCTTGGTGAACACCTGAACCTGATTCGCACCCAGGGTCCTGGCAGCATCCATCAGGTTGTTGTCTATCTTCTTGACGCCGAAGACCACGTTGGTCAACAGGGGGAAGAAGATACCGATGAACACGACGAGGATGGGTCCGACGGTGTAGTTGACGGCCAGGATGAATATGGGCGCCCATGCGATGGGTGCGATGGGCCTGAGGACCTCGATCACGGGTTCCGTGAACTCCCTGAGCGTCCTGGAGTACCCGATGAGCAGTCCGAGCGGGAACGCCACCACGAGTGCCAACAGGAATCCCTGCAGAAGGGTCTTCAGACTGGACAGGATGTAGTCGGACAGGGACTTGCCGGTCATCGGATCCCCGTTCTCGATCAGGTCCCACAACGCGTTCCACGTCTCCATCGGCGTGGGGATGGCGGTGGAGTCCAGAAGGACGGCCACATCCCACCAGGCCATGATGAAGCACACGAGGGTGGTGACGGTGATCACAGCGGTCCTGAACATGCGATGATGCTTGTTGTTCTCATCGTAGGTCCAGTTGAATATCGTAGCCAGTGGATCACCTCAGCTGTTGGACAGTCCGCCGTTGACCACGGTGGTCGTGATGGGCGGCACTCCGAGGAATCCGAGGTCCGCATCACCGTTCTGAAGGGTCACTGCGACGTTTCCGCCGTTGGTGGTCGCGGAGATGTCGACGGCGATACCCATCTCGTCGAAGTATCCGAGGGAGACCCCGACATGGACGGCGATCTGGTGTATGTCCCCTGCGATGCAACAGACCTTGATGGCGCTCCTGTAGGTTGAACCGGAATCGTATTCGAGCGCCTGCTTCAGATATCCGTCGTCGACGAACCTCTGTGCGAACTCGTGGGTGCTGCTGAATCCCATCTTCTCGTAGACGGACGACTTCACGTCGCCGGATGCGAGGAACGAATCCAGGACCTTCTGGACATCGCCCTCCAGACTGAGGAGGGGTGCGTTCAGGGTGTCCCCGGGCGAGGACATGCCGTAGGTGTAGACCACGCTGGCGAGGGACTCCTCTATGACCTTGGGGTTGCTTATGCCCGTCTTCTCCATGGCGATGTCGACCAGCTGGTCGTACATGTCGGAGGTCTTGTCGGCCAGGGCCGCGTTGACCCAGTCCACCGCCTTGATGTAGGCGACGAGGAAACGCACGGTCTCGTCCTGATGGGACTTGAGGAACTCGTGGGAACCCGCGATGACGCAGCACGCGTGTCCGGGATCGAAGTCCGCGGTGGTCATGAGCGAGACGCAGGGACGGGCCGTGCTCTCGAGAAGGGCCTGATACTGGGGCTGCCAGACGATCCCACCGACGAGATGGGAGTTGGAGGAACTCTCGAAGGCGGCGGCGTTGGCGATGTTGGCCTGATAATACACGCTGTCGTTGGATATGGGTACGTTAACGTCGTAGTAGACGAACTTGAGCCCCAACTGCTCGGTGACGATGTCGCGGAGCTGCGTGTGCTGGATGGATGTGGACCCGGGGGTTCCGAAGATCTTGCCCCTCCAGGCATCCACCTTGTAGATGATGTCCCCATCGGAATCCCTGGCGGGTGTGCCGTCGGGATTGACCTCGATGAAGTCGGAAGCGCTGTAATCATCGTCCAGATATATTCCGGACCCCTCCGTATTGACCCTGGCCACGAGATTGATCTCCTTGTCCTCGCTCTCCGGGTTGTACATCGTGACGAGTATCACGGATGATGCCAGGAAGGCGACGACGATGGCCGCGGTCATCAGCATTTTCTTATCCATATGGATTTCACCGTTCGGATTATTAGCGTAATGGTATAAATCTCATAAGGGTAATGTTTATACAATTGTGATAAAACGGGTTTTTCTTTGACATTTATACACTTCGGGACGGCTGGGCAACCATTATCTCGCATCGGACATTGGAGGGTCCATGGCGGCGTTCGTCAGAAGGATTTGGAACAACACGGGCCCGGACCTGGTCATGCAGGAATTGCTTTACGGATTCATCATGGCCCTGCTGTTCGTCACCGCGACGCGTGCGGGCGTCATCCCCTTCGAGGGGAAATTGGACCTCTGCCTCCTGATCATAGGGATGAACGTCACATGGGGGGCCATAGACGCCATCCTGTTCTACATGATAGACGTGTTCAACCAGAGGAGGTTCATCAACATCATGAACTCCTGCGGGACAAGGGGCGATTGCGTGGACGCCATGATGGACGAGTTCGGGGGGACCCCGTTGGACATCCTGGACCCGGAGGACGAGAGGAAGGTGTGCGAAATGATCCTCGAATCACGCATAGCCGAGGGGTTCGATCTTCGCAGAGACAGGAGGGACATGGCCTACAGCGCCATCGGGTGCTTCCTCGTGACGGTGCTGTCGATATTCCCCGTGATTATACCCATACTCGTGTTCCCGGACATCGGGACGGGGACCGCGGTCGCATCGCTGGTCTCGGCGGCACTCCTGTTCCTGGTGGGATGGGACATGGGGGACAGGCTCGGGACCAGCAGATTGAAAACGGGAGTGGCCGTGCTCTGCGTGGCGACCGTGTTGATTCTGGTGGGTACGTTCACCGGCGGATGACCGCAACCGGAAGGTGGACCGTGGAGAAGTGTGCCGGGGGCTGACCCCCGGTGTGATGTTTCGATCAGACGTCCCTGAAAAGGGTGGCATACTGCATCTTCTTGGCGCCGAAGTACTCCTTGCAGTACTGGGCGGTGGACTCGGGGGGATACTCCTTGCAGGAGAAGACGTCGATGAACGCCCTGTCGGTATCCTCCGCGAAATGCCCTGCGATGCATGACGTCTCGATGAGTTGGATCAGGGAGTAGCCCTCGACCTTGGGTTCCGCACCGAAGCGGACGGCTATGGGTTCCCCGTATCTCTTCATCTTGATGTGATCGGCAAGGTCGATGGCGAACTGTTTGATGTATTCGCCGTCGGAGATCTTGTCGTGGTCGCATTCCCCGAGGTCAATGGCGATGTGAAGGCCCCAATGCTTCTCGTCATTGTACTTCTGGATGGACTCCTCGTCCGAAAGGAGAGGGCCCGCGAAAGGACTCATGCTGTACATTTCAATCACCTGGGGTTACACCCCGTTGGACGGTGTAGAAAACTTTCACTATTTCAAACATGAACCCGGGCATGTCTCCCAGGAGACAAAACAGGGGCCGATGTATCTCCCTGGAGACAAATCCCACATCGTCCGTACAACCCGGGGGACCGTCCGGAACCGTCGCGGCCAACGGTTATACGCGCCGTCCGCATCCCGTCCCCCATGACGAGGAGCAAGGTGTATTTCACCGACATGAGATGCGAGATCGGCGACAGTCTTATCGACAAGACCCGCAGGGTCATGGAGGCCGCCGGGTTCGGAACCGTCGACATGAAGGACAGGTTCGTGGCGATCAAACTGCATTTCGGAGAACTCGGCAACCTGTCGTATCTCAGACCCAACTATGCCAGACTCGTGGCCGACATGGTCAAGGAGAACGGGGGGATGCCGTTCCTCACGGATTGCAACACGCTCTACGTGGGCAGGAGGAAGCACGCCCTGGAACACATGGACACCGCCAACATGAACGGATTCAACCCCATGTCCACGGGATGCCAGATAATCATCGGGGACGGTCTCAGGGGTACCGACGACGTGGAGATCCCGGTGGAGAACGGGAGATACGTGAGGACCGCCAAGATCGGCCGCGCCATAGCGGATTCCGACGTACTGGTCACGTTGAACCATTTCAAATGCCACGAGCTGACAGGCATGGGAGGGGCCATAAAGAACCTGGCGATGGGTTGCGCATCACGCAGGGGGAAGATGGAGATGCACTCCGCGGGCAAACCGTCCGTGGACGGGGACATGTGCAGGGGATGCGGAAGATGCATACCCAACTGCGCACAGGACGCCATATCCATGTCGGACCGCAAAGCATCCATCGATCTGGACGCGTGCGTCGGTTGCGGGAGATGCATAGGCGCATGCCCCTTCGACGCCGTGTCGGCGATGATGGACGAGGACAAGGACGTCCTCAACGCCAAGATGGTGGAATACGCCTCCGCCGTCCTCAGGGACAGACCGTCCTTCCATGTGACCGTCGTCTGCGACGTGTCCCCGTACTGCGACTGTCACGGCGAGAACGACGTCCCCGTGATACCGGACGTCGGCATACTGGCGTCGTTCGACCCGGTCGCGTTGGACAGGGCATGCGTGGACCTGGTCCAGAAGCAACCGGTTATCCCCGGATCCAGGCTCCACGACAACTGCGGCGGATGCCGTCCGGACGACCTGCTGACATGCAACCACCCCAACACCCGTTGGCAGAGCCACTTCGAACACGCGGAGGAGATGGGGTTCGGGAACTGCGAATACGAACTCGTGGAGATACGTTGAACGAATCCCCCGTATAATGGGGTGGAACACGGTATTTTCCACCCCTCCATTACACACAACCTATATTACTAGGGGCCGTCGATACCGCGTGACGATGGAAACTCTAGAGCATTTGATTTCCGAGGCCGAGGCAGGGGACGTGCAGTCCTGCTTCGAGCTTGGACAGAGGTTCGCGACCGGAGAGGGGGCGGAGGCCGACGAGAAGACCGCATTCGACTGGTATCTCCGTGCCGCCAGAAGGGGACACGTCATGGCTCAGAACGCCGTGGGTGTCTGCTACCTCAACGGTATCGTGGTCGGCAAGAACGCCAAAGAGGCCAACATGTGGTTCCTCAGAGCCGCACTGAAGGGCAACGCCGACGCATACAGGACCCTGTCGCGCTATTACGAAACGCACGAAACCCCGAATGACGAACAGGTCTACAGGTACTTCGAGAAGGCCGCCTCCGCCGGGGACGACTCCGATGCCCTGTTCATACTTGGAAGGCTCCACGACCTCAACGCCTACGGCGAGTACGAGCCCGTGAAGGCCTACGACGCGTACACCGCGTCCGCCGAGGCCGGAAACATGGATGGAAGACTCGCCGTCGCAGTATGCACCCTCAACGGAACCGGTATCGAAAGGAACCGTGCGGATGCGATCGCGATGCTCGAGGGCCTCTACGGAGAGGGATGCCTCGAGGCGGGTATGGTCCTCGCGGAGTGCCACGAACGCGGCATAGGCGTCCCCAGGGACGGTGCCAAGGCGTTCCGTCTCTACGAGGAGATGGCACCCAAGGGAAGCGCAAGGGCCATGTTCGCGCTCGGAAAATGCTACATGGACGGAATCGGATGCAAGAAGGACGAACTGTTCTCCTCATCCTGGTTCGACGCCGCGGCGGCCAGAGGGTCCCGCGACGGGATATACGGACTCGCCAGATGCTACATGGGCGGTGTCGGGGAGGACAAGAACAAGGACGAAGGACTGAAATACCTCCGTGCCGCGGCCTACCTCGGTCAGACCGACGCCATGATCATGCTCGGTCAGCTCTACTCCAAGGGAAGGGTCGTCCCCAAGAACAACCAGCTCTCCGCGGAATGGTTCAAGAGGGCGGCGGACCTGGGCGACTCCTACGCGCAGCAGGTCACCGGGGACAACTACACCAACGGCTCCGGACTCCGCAAGGACCCCAAGGCGGCATTGAAGTACTACATCCTCGCCGCCACCCACGGCAACACCCTGGCATGCTACAACGTCGGTACCGCACTCGCACTGGGCAACCACATCCAGAAGGACGAGCCCGCCGCATTCTTCATGCTCAACATGGCGGCCGAGGACAACTACATGAAGGCCCAGTTCTCCGTGGCCGAGGCCTACTCCAAGGGAAGGGGCGTCAAGAAGAACCCGGTCAAGGCCTTCGAGATGCACCACAGGCTCGCCACCAACGGATTCGGAAAATCCCAGTACCACGTGGCATACGCCTACTTCGAGGGAATAGGAACCGAGAAGAACGACAAGAGCGCGTTCGAGTGGTTCTCCAAGGGTGCCGAGGGAGGCAACGTCCTCTGCCAGTACTACACCGGATACTGCTACGGCAACGGAATCGGCGTCAGGGCCGATCCCGCCCAGGCACTGGTATGGTACACCCGCGCCGCGGAGCAGGGACACACCCTGTCCAGGGAGATCGTGGAGAACGAGACCGGCAAGAAGGTCAAGAGGTCCGACGACTCGCCCTTCGAGGGATACCTGTTCGCCGCCAGGAACGGCGATGCGGACGCGATGTTCATCGTGGGACGCTGCTACCTCGACGGTGTCGGAACCGCCAAGGACCCCGCCGAGGCCAAGAAATGGTTCAACAAGGGTGCCGCCGCAGGAAACTCCGCATCCAAGAGGGCCCTCGTCCAGCTCAGAAGGAACGAGCAGAACAAGAGCAAGAAGGATTGAGACAAACGGGAGGGGGTCTCTCCCCTCCCCAACTTTTTAACACGTTTTCAAAAGGTCGTCGATTCAAAGGTAGACGATACCGAGAGCGGCGACGACCAGAGCCAGGATCGCAACGAGCGGAAGCTTGTTGACGATCTTGTCCTGCAGAGAGAGTTCCTGCTCCATGACTCTGGGATTGCATCCGCGTATATAACCGGAACCCCGAATCGTCCGGTTCCCGTCGAAGCTTCCACCCCGTACGAAGGGGTTATACTGGGACACGCCCATCACGGCACCGATTTCAATGACCTACACCAACGTTCTTTTCGTATGCCACGGGAACATCTGCCGCAGCCCCCTGGGTGAATTCGTGTTCAGGGATATGGTGGAGAAGGCCGGGAGGACGGCGACCATAAAGACCGAATCCTGCGGCATAAGCGGATGTCACCAGGGGGAATGCGTGGACAGGAGGTCCGCGGGACAGCTGTCCCTCCACGGCATATCCTGTTCGGGCAAGAGGGCCCGCAAGCTGGTGGACGGGGATTTCGAGGATTTCCAATACATCGCATGCATGGACAAGGACAACCTCGACTGGGTGCTGGACATGGCCCCCAGGGATTGCAAGGCGGAGATACGCCTGCTCCTGGACTACTGCGGAGGCGGGGAGGTGGACGACCCCTACTACACCGGCGATTTCGAAAAGGCGTACCGGGACGTGGAGAGGGGTTGCAGGGCCCTACTCGAAAGGATCCTTTCAGAGGAGTCCGAATGACCCTCATACGCGTGTTCATATCCATACCCATCCCCGACACGTCCCCGCTCGAAGGGGTTCTGAGGGATCTGGAGACCGTGAAGGGGGTGAAGGTGTCACCCAGGACGCAACTCCATGTGACGCTGAGGTTCATAGGCGACGTGGACGACAGGAAGGTGCCCAGGATCGTCAAGGCCGTGGAGGACGCCGTGGAGGGGATGGGACAGTTCACGATATCCCTCAAAGGCGCAGGGACGTTCCCTCCCAGAGGCAATCCGAGGGTGGTCTGGGTGGGGCTGAAGCCCGAGGGTCTTCTGAAAGGATTGTCGGAACGCATATCCGCCAACCTCCGCGACGTCAACATACGGTTCGACGAGAAACCGTTCAAGGGCCACGTCACAATAGGCAGGTGCAACGGTCCGGTGGACCTGTCGGGATTCCTGGAGAGACACGGCGGGGAGACGTTCCTGGAGTTCGAATGCTCCGAGGTCATGATCATGAAGAGCATCCTGGACCGGAGCGGTGCGACCCACGTTTCCATTGGAAGGGTGGAAATCGGGTAACGTTACCGCACCGTACTCATCTTAAATCCTTGAAAGGACACACCTCCTCCGAGCGATATGTATCTCGACAAGCTCAAGACAGACAGGAAAGGAAGTGTGGAAGGAATTCCGCTGCAGTTCATGATCATGATGATCGTGGCGGTTGCGGCGGTCGGTATCCTCGGAGGATGGATGGCGAACATCAGCACCCCTCAGTCCATCAGCGACGTGGAGGTGGCCAGCGGGGTCGCATCATGCGAATCCGACGGTTCGCTGAGCGACATCGTCATCCTCGTGAGGGACCAGGACGGAAACCCCCTCGAGGGCGGTACCGTGATCCTCGAGGGTCTTGGAATCCAGATGTTCGTCGATGCCGACGAGAACGGAACCATCGACGAAGGTGAGACCGAGAAGACGAAGGCGGTCCTCCAGACCGGCGAGGATGGGAAGGCGGAGTTCACTGGACTCTCGATAACCCCGCCCAAGGGCGGATTCGGAAGCATCACCGTCAACGTGATGAAATCCGGATACGGCGAATTCAACAGCACGGAGATCGTGGTGGTAACGGAGTGAGGTGAACCGCTGTGATAGGGATGCCACTGAAACTGATGGTGTCGTTCCTCATCATAAGCCTGGTACTGCCGTCCGTCGGCATGATGGTGTCGGAGGTGAGGGAGGACCTGTCCTCCCAGGACCTCGATGCCGAGACGGACCGTATCGTGGAATGCATCTACCGGACGTACAGGTCCGGAACGGGTGCGACGGAGTCGGTGACCGTGGACATACCTCCGGGAGGGAGCATCCTGATCGGAGGCACCGGCATCGACTCCCATACGGTACGCGTCTGCCACGAAGGGGAGGTCGTAGGGACGATAGGTCTGGACCGCGCCCCCGTCAGGCTCTCCGAAGCGTTGATGGAGTTGACGGGAAGGTGCACGGTGACCTTCCAATGCATCGAAACCGACACCGGACTGGTCGTGGAGGCGACGGTGTGATCGAATTCACCATGTCCCGTATCGCCCTGTGCATATGCGGGACGGTCCTGCTGGCCGCAGCCGTGTGCGCCATGGACGGCCTGCGGGACCAGATGGAGATGGAGTTGGGCGGGAACCTGACCGAGGACATAACCGGGATGCTCGATGCCTACTGGGAGTCGGAATCGGAGATCCTGACGTTGGACGGATTCAGGATACTGCCGTCCCCGGACCACATCCTCGTCGTGGAATCCAACGTCGTCAGACTCATGGGTCCCGAAGGGGAACACACGGCCGTCACGCTGTGCGGTCTGGACTTCGAACTGACCTATCACGGCACGGTCATCCTGGACAAATCAATCCCCGAATACCTCGGCGATGTGACGTACGGCATCGGTGAACGCATCAATGTCGGAGAAGTCGTTGTACAGGTACGTCGAAGCCCTGGCGCTGCCCTCCAATCCACGGTCCACGTAGAACGGATGTGCACAGTGCATGCCTGAACGGATCATGACCCCCGAGGTGTTGTCCACCATCATGGCGATGTCATGGGGGTTGAGACCGTCGATGTTGAACGAGAAAACACTACCACGCCTGGACGGATCGTCCGGACCCACGGGATGCAGGTTGCGGACATCCTCCAGGTTACCCATCATCCTCTTCATCAGGATGGAATCCCACTTCTCGATCTCATCCATCCCGACCCTGGAAAGGTAATCGATCGCGGCTCTGGTGCCGACGATTCCGGCATAGTTGTGGAGACCCGCCTCGAACCTGTCGGGTATGGGTGCGGGATTGTACGAGTCGTATGTGGAGAGACCGACGGTGCCTCCACCCACCAACAGGGGATCCATGGATTCCAGAACCTCCCTCTTCCCGTACATGACCCCCATCCCGGTGGGTCCCAACATCTTATGTATGGACATGCAGTACAAGTCGACATCCAATTTCTTCAGGTCCACCGGCATGTGGGGGGCGGATTGGGCACCGTCCACCATGACGATGGCACCATGATCGTGGGCGATCTCGACGACGTCCCTGACGGGTACCGTGCATCCGGTGACGTTGTTGCAATGCTGGACGGACACCGCCTTGACGTCGCGTCCCATGCACTCCTTGAAGGATTCGATGTCGAACTCCCCGTCCGGACCGGAACGGGAGTACCTGCGGCCGATCCCCCTGGATTCCTGGAGCACCAGCCACGGGACGTGGTTGGAGTTGTGCTCCGCATCCGTGGTGACCACCACATCGCCCCTGGAGAGTCCAAGACCGTGGGCGCATGTGTTGAGACCCTCGGTGCAGTTCTTGGTGAACACGTAACAATCGGGGTCGTCCGTCCCGAAGAATGATGCCAACGCCTCCCTGGTCTCGTCCACCGCCAGGGACACCCTGGTGGCCATGGAGTGGACGCTGCGTCCACCGCATGCGGGATAGTTCTCGTAATAATCGTTGATTGCCTCGATGACCTGGTCCGGACGAAGGGACTGACAGGCGCTGTCCAGATAGACGCCCATGCCCTTCCTGACCGTGGGAAAGTCCCTGCGAACGGATTCCACATCCATAGGGGGGCCTAACATGGGGCCCGATATTAACATTGGCCCGGACGGGGCATCGCAATAGAATTAATTATCATGCATCCATGACAAACCCATGGTCAATCTGAAAACCGCGGTGGGTGACCTCACCCTGGATAAACCCGGTATGGTCGCGTCCGGAATCATGGACGAGACCGGCGCCTCGATGGTCCGCATGCTCGAATGCGGCGCAGGGGCGGTAGTGAGCAAATCGGTCGGACTGGAACCCCACGAGGGACACGCGAACCCCTGCTTCACCGAGGTCCGCGGCGGATACGTGAACGCCATGGGACTCCCCAACCCCGGAATAGAACTCTTCAGGGAGGAGATGGCGGAGGCCGTCCCCCACGGCAACATCGTCGGTTCCATATACGGTGCGGGACCGGACGACTTCAGAAGCCTCGCAATATCCATGGAGGAGTACGGTGCCTGTGCGGTGGAGCTGAACCTCTCCTGCCCCCATGCGAAGGGATACGGCATGGAGGTCGGAACCGACCCCGACATGGTCAAGAGGATCGTCATGGCCGTGAAGAGCAGCGTGGACATCCCCGTCTGGGCCAAACTGACCCCCAACACCCACATACTCCCCACGATCGGAATGGCCGTCCAGGATGCCGGCGGGGACGCCGTGGTTGCGATCAACACCCTCAAGGCGATGGTCATCTCGCCCGAATTCGCGAGACCCGTCCTCAGCAACAAATTCGGAGGACTCTCCGGACCGGCGGTGAAACCCGTGGGCGTGAGGGCGGTATACGACCTCTCCACCGTCCTCGACATCCCGATCATCGGTGTCGGAGGGATCATGGATTGGAGGGACGCCGTCGAATACATCATGGCCGGAGCCTCCGCATTCCAGGTCGGAAGCGGAATCGGGATCGATGGGCCGTCCATCTTCGAGGAGATCAACAGGGACATGGAATGCTTCATGAAGGAATACGGATACAAGTCCATAGAATCCATGGTGGGAATAGCACATGAGTGACGTCGTCAGAATAAAGAAGATCATAGACGAGGCATACGACACGAAGACATTCGTCTTCGACTGGGATGCGGAGACGAAACCCGGCCAGTTCCTCATGATATGGATCCCCGGCGTGGACGAGATCCCCATGTCCATCTCCGGGATGAGGGGTCGCGAGAAGAGCATAACCGTCAAGAACATCGGCGAGGCCACCGATGCCATCCACGGACTCAGGGAGGGCGACCCCGTCAGGATCAGGGGTCCGTACGGGAACGGATTCGACACCTCGTCCTCGAACATCCTCGTCATCGGGGGAGGGGTGGGGACCGCCGCCGTCATGCCCCTCACCGAGACACTGGGTTGCGACATGATCATCGCCGCCCGTTCCGACAGGGACGTGATCATGGAGGAACGTGCGAAGGCCTGCTCCGGAAACGTCATGATAGCCACCGACGACGGCAGCAGGGGTTTCCACGGAAACGCCGTTCAGCTCATGAGGGAGGCGGTCGCATCCAAGAGATACGATCGGATCGCCGCATGCGGACCGGAGGTCATGCTTTTCTTCACATACAAGGCATGCGAGGAACTGGATCTGGAGTGCGAACTGTCCCTGGAAAGATACATGAAATGCGGTGCAGGCGTCTGTGGATGCTGCGTCATGGACGATTCGAGGGTCTGCAAGGACGGTCCCGTCTTCAACAAGGGACAGATAGCCCAACTCACCGAGTTCGGACAGTCCAAAAGGGACGCCTGCGGACGTCTCGTGAAGTTCAGGTGAACGGGAATTGCAGGCGGACAGTGTGAGGGTGAGCCACGGAAGCCTTTCCGTGGACGTCCCCCGCAGGATATTCAAGGGACCCGAATGCAGGATCGATCCCGCGGAGGCGGAACCCTTCAGAAGGATGATCCAGAACAGGTATCCGTGGCTGTCGGACAACTCCGTCGACGTCCTGATGGAGAAGGCCCGCAAGGAGATGCAAAGGGTGCGTGACGAGGAGACCAACGGTCGCGAACACGGGAGGAGCCTGGCATCCAAAGGGAAACTGGACGAGGCGATCAGACATCTTGAGCGCAGATTGGAACTGGAACCGGACGATCCGGACAGCTGGTACGCACTGGGGGAGCTCCTCTGCAAGGCCGGAAGGACCGAGGAGGGATACAAGGCGTTCAACCGCGGAAGGTCCCTCTTCCCATCCGGGAAGAAAAAATGATTGCATACGTTAACCGTATGAACCCAATGTTTTAATATCATCAAACCATCGGGGGAAATAGCGTCGGGGTAACACAGAGGCTATGTGCGGGACTGCAGATCCTGATACGGGGGTTCGATTCCCTCTCCCGACCCCATTTCTCTCTTCTTCTTTCGGATTCGTTCCTTCGGTTCGTCGCTGTATACATCATCCGTACTCATGATACCGTGGAAACGTTTATAAATGGTATTTAAATGGCCCGTTCGGTGTAAATCAGATGGCAAAAATGAACATCGAGAACGTAGTCGCATCCACATATCTCGGACAGGAACTGGATCTCAACAAGATCGAAGCCGCACTTGACGGTGCGGAGTACAACCCCAAGCAGTTCCCCGGACTCGTCT
Organism: Candidatus Methanomethylophilaceae archaeon; assembly: GCA_017507885.1. Lineage (GTDB taxonomy): Archaea > Thermoplasmatota > Thermoplasmata > Methanomassiliicoccales > Methanomethylophilaceae > Methanoprimaticola. Next base: position 17,388 of record JAFVZY010000019.1, read on the forward strand.
ACAGGCTCAAGGAGCCCAGGACCGCCACCCTCATATTCAGGAGCGGAAAGGTCGTGTGCACCGGGGCCAAGTGCCGCGACGACGTGGTTGTCGCCATCGGAAAGGTCGCAAAGGACCTCGAGAAGGCCGACATCAAGATCACCATCGAACCCAACATCGAGGTGCAGAACATCGTCGCATCATCCGATCTGGGACAGGAGATAAACCTCAACACCGTAGCCATCACACTGGGACTGGAGAAGGTCGAGTACGAACCCGAGCAGTTCCCCGGACTCGTCTACAGGCTCGACGATCCCAAGGTCGTCGTCCTCCTGTTCGGATCCGGAAAGATGGTCTGCACCGGAGCCAAGGTCCCCGAG
>JAFVZY010000020.1 GCA_017507885.1 Candidatus Methanomethylophilaceae archaeon
GCGCCTCGCCGAGGGTGCCGATCCCGTGGAGGCCGCGGACGGATACGCACAGATGATGATAGACAAGTGCACCCTCATCGGGAAATACGGTGCCGAGCTCATATCCGACGGGATGAAACTGATGACGCACTGCAACGCCGGCGCCCTGGCGACCGTGGACGTGGGTACCGCCCTCGCCCCCATGAGGGAGGCCTGGAACCAGGGCAAGAGGTTCTTCGTGTACGCATCCGAGACCCGCCCCCGCCTTCAGGGGATGCAGCTCACCGCATGGGAGCTGAACCAGGAGGGCATCGACCACGCCATCATCCCCGACGGGGCGTCCGCATACTACATGTCCAAGGGCGTCGACATGATCATCACCGGCGCCGACAGGATCGCCGCCAACGGGGACTTCGCGAACAAGATCGGGACCTTCGACAAGGCCATCGTGGCCAAGAGGTTCGGCATCCCGTTCTACGTGGCCGCACCCATATCCACGTTCGACTTCGACACCGCCACCGGCGACGACATCGTCATCGAGGAGAGGAGCGAGGAGGAGGTCACCATGGTCGGGGACGTCAGGATCGCACCCGTGGGCTCCAGGGCCCTCAACCCCGCCTTCGACGTCACCCCCGCCGAACTCGTTGCTGGATTCATCACCGAGAAGGGGATCCTGAGGCCGGATGAGATCGGAGCCGTGAGGGAATGAACGAGTTCTACGCCCGCGAGAGGCTCGCGGAGGTCTGCAAACTCCTCTACGACAGGAACCTCACCGTCTCCGCCGGAGGCAACATGAGCGTGAGGATCAACGAGGGGGAGATCCTCATCACCCCCTCCGGAAGGAACAAGGGCATGCTCGAACCGGAGGACATGGTCAAACTGAACCTGGACGGGGAGGTGCTCTCCGAGGGCAGACCCTCCATAGAGCACAGGTTCCACCTCGCACTGTACAGGATGAACCCGGAGACCAACGCCGTCGTCCACTGCCACCCCCTGAACTGCACCGCGTTGGCGGTCAGGAACGAGGGGCTCAGATGCAACATCACACCCGAGGGCGTCCTCCTCCTCGGAAAGGTCCCCATGGTCCCCTACTCCACACCCGGTTCCGAGGAGCTCGTGGATGCCGTGGCGGAATGCGGATGGGCCAAGGCCATGATCATGGCCAGACACGGGGCGCTCACCCAGGGGAGGACCCTGGAGGAGGCATACAACAGGATGGAGGAGCTGGAGTTCCAGGCCAGACTCCAACTGCTGGTCGGGAACGTGGAGGACCTTCCCGCCGACGAGATCGCGAAGCTGGAGGGGATGTGAGCATGATCCTCGTCACGAAATGGTTCGGCATATTCCTGTGCGACGAGAAGACCGACAGGATCGTCGACAAGATCCTCATGCCCATGGATGCCGCCGTAGTCGCGGAGAAGCTCGCCTCGATTCAGAGAGGGGCGATCCTCGACGAGGAGAGGGAACTGGCCGCCAAGGTGGACGGGAAGCTCGCCGTCGTCGACAGGCGCCAGTCCGCGCTGGGCAAACCGGAGATGTATGACTCCTCGTACATCACCCCGCAGAGGTTCGGATACGACGACGCCTTCATGCACGAGGTCATGATGGGTCTCGGGAAGCTGAGGACGTCGGAACCGGTGCCGAGGGACAGGAACCTGGTGCAGGCCATCAGGAACCTGGACGACCAGATCGCCACCATCAACCTCTACAACGAGAGGCTCCACGAGTGGTACGGGATGCACTTCCCCGAGCTCGCCGATTACGCCAGGGACTCCAGATACGCGGACCTGGTCTCCCGCTACGGGGACAGGGAGGCGGTCATAGAGGAACTCGGCGTGGAGATCGAATCCATCGGTTCGGACTTCGATCCGGACGACATGCGCGCGGTCATGGACCTGGCGGACACCCTGTACCGTCTGTACGACGACAAGGAGCGCACCGAATCCTACATACAGGGCATCGTCGAGGAGACGTGTCCCAACATGTGCGCCATCCTCGGAGGACCACTGGCGGCGAGGCTCATCTCCCTTTCGGGGGGATTGGAGAGGCTGTCCACCCTGCCCTCGTCCACAGTCCAGCTGCTGGGCGCCGAGAAGGCCATGTTCAGACACCTCCGCTCCGGGAAGAAGCCCCCGAAGCACGGAATCATCTATCAGCACCCCGAGGTCCACAGGGCCCCCTACTGGCAGCGCGGGAAGATCGCGCGTGCCCTGGCAGGCAAGGTGCTGATCGCCGCGAAGGTGGATCAGAACCACGGCGAATTCGTCGGCGAGAGGCTTAACCAGGAGTTCCTGGCCAGGGTCGAGGACGTGAAACGCAGGTATCCCGACGCCCCCAAGAAACCCCAGAGGAAGGGTGGCCAGAGGAACCGCCAGAAGGGTCGCGGAAAACGCAGACAGTGAAACCGGGGCGGAAACGCCCCTTTCCCGAGGAACATTATAATAACGTTAAATCCATCCAGACCTTCGATAACATGAGGTCCGTAACTGTGTTCGGCCTGTATGTCCACACTTCCCGCAGGGGAGTGAACCTCCGGCCATAAACCGGGAACAAATACTACAAAGGAAAGTGAGACCAATGTGGGAGATGAAAGAGATCAGAGAGCTGAAAGAGGGAAGGTACGTCAACGTCGACGAGGAACCCTGTAAAATCGTGAAAATCACCACCTCCAAGCCCGGAAAGCACGGATCCGCAAAGGCCAACATCGACGCGGTCAGCATCTTCACCGGCGCGAAGAAGTCCATCGTGGGCCCCGTGAGCACCAAGGTGCAGGTCCCCATGATCGACAAGAGGAAGGGACAGGTCCTGTCCATCTCCGGAGACGAGGCAATGATCATGGACCTCGAGACCTTCGAGCAGATCTCCGTTCAGATCAACGCCGACCACGAGCAGCCCGTCGAAGAGGGTGGAGAGCTCCTCTACCTCGTCGCCATGGGCAGATACAAGATCATGTGAGGTCTGATAGAATAGCGTACGGAATCTCATATGCGAGCGCGGAAGCCGAATACAACGACGCGGATGTCGTCATATACGGGATTCCGTACGACCACACCTCCTGCTTCAAGGCGGGAGCCAGGGAGGCACCCTCCGCAATCAGGAGGGCCTCCTACAATTTTGAAGAGATTCATTTCGAGCACGGCATCAACCAGCCCGAGATCAACGTCTGCGACTACGGCAACTGCGACGATTTCATCCTCCCCGAGGACATGTTCGACGAGGTCGACTTCTGCGTCGGACCCGCCATCAGGGACGGCAAGTTCACCATCGCCATGGGCGGGGAGCACACCATCAACATCCCCATCGTCAGGAACTTCGACAAGGACGACATCGCGGTGATCTCCATCGACGCCCATCTGGACTCCAGGGACGAGTACCTGGGAAGCCCCAACAGCCACGCCTGCATCATGAGGAGGGCCGCGGAGCACGTGGGTATCGAGAACACCTACGTCCTGGGTTGCAGGGCCATCGGTGCCGAGGAACTGGACAGGGACGACGTGATCCCGTTCATCAGCTCCTACGAGATCATGGACAAGGGGATCGACTGGGCCATCAAGACCGCACTCGAGAACGTCAAGAACGAGCGCATCTACCTCACCGTGGACATCGACGGTATCGACCCCGCGTTCGCACCCGGAACCGGAACCCCCGAACCCTTCGGTCTGATGCCCATGGACGTGAAGAAGGTCATCAACGCCATCGGCGACAGATTGGCCGGATTCGACGTCGTGGAGGTCTGCCCTCCCGCGGACCCCGCAGGAATCACCTCCATCCTCGCCGCAAGGTACATCAACGAGGTCATCGCGGTCCACGCAAAGAACCTCAGGCGCTGATCCGTTCCATTCAATGGGAAACCGTTCGACATAGCGGAGCCTGTCGTTGCATCCATCGAACGATTATAATATATTAATGTCCATTCGACACCATGGGAAGACGTCTACCGATAGGTCTCCAGGACTTCAGGAAGATACGACGTCAGAATGAAACGCATGCGCGGCGCATACCCCAATGTGGTCATCGAGTTGAAGCGCACACCCATCGACGCCTCGGATGTCAAGGCGGAATCCGATGCGGAAAAAGCCCTGCAACAGATAAAGGACAGAGACTACTGTCATGGAATGACCGGGGAAACGCTCCTTTACGGAATCTCGTTCCGCAACAAGGCCCCCACCATCGTATACGAGAGAATACACCTGTGATCGGACCCCTTCCGGAATCGGAAGGGGTCCGAGGGAAACGTTTACGCCTCGTTCTCCTTCGAGGCGACGAAGGCGTTCGCCTTGTCGACGAAGTCCTGTGCACGGGCCTTCGCCACATCGGGATTCCTGGATTCCGAATAGACTCTGAAGATGGGTTCGGTTCCGGACGGTCTGAGAAGGACCCATCCGTCGGCATAGTTCAACCTGATTCCGTCGGTAAGGTCCACCTTGGCATCGGATGCGGTGCTGCGGAAATACTCCTTGAGGTCCTCCTTGAACCTGTCGGGGCATTTGATCTTCTCCTTGCAGGTGCAGTACACGGGCAGGTCCGCGACCTGTCTGGACAGGGGACCGTGCTTGACTATCGACTCCAGCATGGTGGCCAGGGCCATGGCGCCGTCGCGGCAGTACTGCATCTCGGGGAATATCAGACCGCCGTTCTCCTCCCCTCCGAACACGCCGTCGCCGTCCATCATCTTCCTGGCGACTATGGGGGAACCGACCGCGGTGTAGATCAGCTGACCGCCGTTGGCCTTGACGACGTCCTCCACCAGCATGGAGGTGGCCACGGGGGTGTAGACCTTCCCGCCCTCCCTCATGGAGAGGATGTTCCTGGCGATGAGCGCGAGGCTCTTGTCCCCGGGGACGTACTCCCCGTCGGAGGTGACAAAGACGCACCTGTCGGCGTCGCCGTCGTGGGCCACACCGATGTCGGCATCGATCGCCTTGGTCATGGTCATGAGGTCCACCAGGTTGTCGGCGGTGGGTTCGCTCTCGTGTCCGGGGAACTCGCCCTGGGGGTTTCCGTTGATGGTGACCGCCCTTACGCCGAGCCTGCTGAGCAGCAGGGGTGTGGTATAGAAGGCCGCACCGTTGGCGCAGTCGACGCATGCCGTGAGTCCGGCATTGCGGATGGCTTCGACATCGACCTTGGACATGACGGCCTCGACGTAGGCCTCCGCGGCCCCGCTGACCTCCTTGGTCTGTCCGACCTCGGACCATGCCACGCAGGGGATATCGGTGTCGTAGAGGCGCTCGATGTTTTCCTCCTCCATGCGGGAGGCCTCGGTACCATCGTTGGCTATGCATTTGATGCCGTTGAACGCGGGGGGGTTGTGGGATGCGGTGATCATCACGCCTCCGGCCACGTCGTCGTGGGTCTTCACGTAGTACTGTATGGCGGGGGTGGGCAGCACCCCGAGGTCCAGGACATCCACTCCCACGGACATGAGACCCGCGGACACGGCGCTGCGGATCATGTCCGCGGACACGCGGGTGTCCGTGGCTATGGCGATCCTTCCGCCGTAGACCTTTCCTATGGCCTTTCCCATCTGCAATGCGAGGGCGGGGGTGAGGTCCTCGTTTACAATTCCTCTTACACCGTTAGTTCCAAACTTCACCATGACGTCACGTCCAGGGTCGAGGGGATGCCTGCGATCAGCAGACGGAGATGCTGACGACGTTGCTTCCGCGGAGGATCACCGATCCGAGGCGTCTGGCCTCGCCGTCGGTTGCGGTCTCGGTGGTCTCCTCGAGAACCATGTTCATGTACTCATCGGACCCCTCGAGTCTTCCCTCGAGGATCCTTCCGTCCTTCAACAGCAGGGAGACCCGTCTTCCGACGGATTTCTCCAACAATGCTTGGGGCATCACCATTTGTATCAGGCGTGGTAGAACGGTATCGTTTTAAACGTTTTCTAGAAGAGGGTGTAGTCGTGCGCGTGTTATAGAAGGGGTAAGGGGTTTGGGACCCTCCCCAAGGAGGGTCAAATGATTTCAGTTGCTTATTGAAATATCTTCCCAACCGTCATTGGCGAGATACCTGCCAACGTATCCGTTGAAAGTTCCCCCAGTAATGGTCACAGTCTCCTTATCTCCTTTGTAACCGCCACCGAAAGCAACGGTTTTCTCAAAGGTTCCATCTGTGATTGTAACATTGGTGTTTACAAAGCTGTTTCCATAGGAATAGGAGTAGATGGTAAAATCACTAGTAGAGTAAAATTCCCCGCCATTGATTTCAAGAGTCGTCTTCGGTGCAACCGCGCTATCGTTAGATGGGAGTTGAATCCAAATGGCCCTTATTCCAGTAATGGTTCCATTATTGATCACAACCTTGTCCTCGCTTGTTGCAGAACCGGAGAACATACGAATCGCGACATTCTTTGCAATGATTTTTCCATCGTGTATGGTTGCAGTGGCACCCGCATAGTTGTCGATCGCATAACATGCCCCACTCCCACTAGTCTGATTCTCGATTGTGACACCACCCTCGATCGTTAAATCGCCGCGGTTGGTGATCGTGTTGTTGGCATAGGTAGGGAAACCTTCGGGATTCCAATCGGTATCGGGGTGTTCGGCAAGAAATACAACCTTGCCGACTCCGCATATTGTCAATATTCCATGATTTGTAATGAGAGCAGAAGTACCCGCTATAACAGACACACCGGACAATGTACAACCGTTGGTATTCAGAGTGATTGTACTGTCCTCGCCAACAGTCAAGGGTTCAGTGATGAACACATCCTTGAGAAGGGTGATTTCCCCTCCGGCAGCGAATGCATCTGCAAGGGATGTGTATTTTTTATCACCGATGGAGGCTACGAAGGGTTTGACAACCCATGTGCCATCATCATTCTGGATGCTTTTAGCACTTCCGTCAGGAACGTAGTTGTCGGGGTCTTTATCGAATGTTCCGCCATAAATCTCGAGTGTCGCCTCGCTTTTGATGTTGAAGGGATCAGTATTCTGCGTCACAGAGAAGGTTCCGCCGTTGACGGTGATGCTGCTGCTATCGTCGGCACAGATGTAACCTCCGCCGTTAACAGAAGTGTCCTCCTTGGTGTTCGAGAAGGTTCCGCCGTTGACGGTGACCTTTCCATAATCAAAGCTATAGAGTGCCCAACTGGTTATTCCGGTAGTGGCACCCTGACCGACATCCACAGTCGCGTCGTCGATAACGGTGACCCCGTTGCCGCCCGTGGCGATTGCACCGTGGTATGAATGAATCGTTACACTTTCAACATTCAAAATGCCGTAGTTGTTCAAAGCGTAGGAGGGCCAACCGTCTGCTTCAATTACAGCGCCGTTCATGGTTGAACCGATAACGGTGGCGGTTCCGTTGTTGACGAGTGCGGACCCACCGTTATTGCCGGTTGAAGAGACGATGACGGAATCGAGAATAAGTGAACCATTGTTCCTGATGACACCACCAGCGGATTTGTGCACATCGGAGCTGAGTCCTCCATCTTCACCGGAATCGATAATGTTCAACTTTCCATTGTTCTCGATGACGGTCACCCCGGTGGCGGAAAGAGTGAAGCCCGCGAGATCGATGAAGAGGGTGGTTCCATAGGGAATGACAATCGTCTGGTCTACAAAGAGATCCTTATTGAGTTTCATATATCCTCCGAGTCCGATTCCGGTTTCCGAGGAATAGGTTATCACGGGAATCAGAAGGAAATCGGAGAAGTGGGTGGTGGTCCAGGTCACTGTGGTTCTTTTAGTTGTTTGATCGTAGACGAAACAGACGTCACTGGGTTGGGAACCGGTACCGTCGTAGACGACGGCAAGGTCGGTGGAATCGTACTCTCCATCGAGAACGATGGACACGGGAACGGCGACCTCGAAGTCGGTCACCCTGTCACCGTCGGAATCGAATGCACCGAGGGTGACGACGGTGGAACCGTTGACGGTCTTGACGGAAGCGGAAACGGAATCGATTCCGGCCTGTTCTATGACGGGGGCATCCTCCTGGTCGGGATTTGAACCGACGGAGACGATGACCTCCTTACCGGTCACGGGATCGGTGACGGATGAGGAGAAGACCCCGTCGACGGGGGTGTCGATGGTGGTGTCGACCCCTCCGACCTGTACGGCCTTGGACTCGAACACGACGGTGATTTTAAGACCCTGGGCATTGGATTCCTCGTCGAGTTTCATGTAGACGGTGGCATCGGACGGACTTTCCTCGGACCTGTATGCAGTCCAATCGAGGATCGCGTATTCGGAGGTCACCCCGGCGTAGACCAGATCCACTTCGGAACTGTTGACGGCCAGGGAGAGGTTCTGCTTGAAATCCTCAAGACGCCCGTCGAACGTGTCGGCGGCGGGGATGGCATCCTCCACCGTGATCCTCATCATGGTTCTGACGACCACATCCATGGAAGATTTGTTAACGACTTCTATTTTGAAAAGGGAATCCTGTCCGGGATTCAGATCGATGGGGGTTCCCGACTGATACACCTCATCGTCGAGATGCACAGTCTGTTCTATGTCCACGACTCCCGTGGAGATGCTTATCTCGGCCTCCTCCGTATCGGAGAACCAGGAGTAGGTGGCTCCGGACACGGCGCAGAGGGCGAGAGCGAGGACCACGAGGGACGCGACCATTGCTTTGCTTTGTGCTTTCATTTTTCATTCCTTCTTTGAATGGAAAGGGTTTGGAGACCGTCCGGTGAAGGACGGCGATGTGAAGATTCCCTTCGACCCCCTCCGAAAACTTCTTCAGGAGGGGAGAAGGGGTTTACAGGGCCCGGAGGCCCGTTATCGGTTGGGATGCATCATCCGGAAAACACGCAGGACGATCCGATCATCTGACCACGGTTGCACCAGCAGCCGTATTCGTAATGTCGGGGGTTCCAGAGATGGTGGTATTCTCTATGGTCAGGGTCGAATTGTCGGCGGTGCCACGAAGAATAATTACGGCATCACCATCATCGTTGTCGGACTTCAGGGTACAATCCTTGATCAGATAGGTCTCGGCGGCCCCGGCTCCACCGGAGGACTCGCCGAAGCGGACCGCATACCCCTTCACATCGACAGTACAGTTCTGAACCGTCACGTTGTCGCTGTTGTTGAAGTTGAGACCGTTCTTGGACTTGACTGTACAATTATCGACAAGGATTCCATCGATACCCTTTGCCTGGACAAGGGAGTGGGCCTTAGAAGTGGCAGTGCAATTCTTGATGGTCAGATTCTTATCGCCACCGGTGTAGGACTTGATACCGACTGCACCAGGGACATCGAATGTGCATCCCTCGACGGTCACGTTGCAGGTGTAACGGGTAGCGTTGGTACCATTTCCGAGACGGATGCATGCATCGGCATTAATGGATTCGGCATTGAAATTGACGTTCTTGATGGTCAACCCTGCGGTGGTGTATGTTGCGGATTTTCCGTCGACGGTGAGAACACCGGCGAAGGTCTTTCCGTTTCCGTCGACGGTGATCTTCACACCTGCTTTCTGAGTGACGGTCACATCACCGGTGATGTCGGCACCCAATGCTATGACGCCTTCATCAACAGCAGAATCCAAAGCCGCCTGCAGCTGTTCCTGGTTGAAGACATAGGGCACACCGTCAATGGTGACGGTCACATTATCGGGGGAACCCACCTCATAGTAGAGTGAATCGCATTCGAGATTACACCCGTCATAGGTGATGGTGACATTGCTGCCACGGACAACCTGGAGGTGACCGTTGGTTTCGATGGATCCTCCGGTGACGGTGATGGTAACCTGACTGTTGGTCCTGAAGACATACTTGTCCTTGTCCGCATCGCCTTCATCGTGCTGTACGGATATCTCACAGTCGAGTATGAAGATTGTGGATGCGGTCTGTGCATTGGCGAATCCCTCGGCCTCGGCACCAATTGTCACCTCGGAATTCTTGACCTCGAGTCCGGCGAAGCAACCGGAGAGACAGGCCTCGATGACACATGCATCGAAATGGGTGAATCCGGTCTTACCGTGGTTGGAATTACCGAGGTTCACGAAGTTGCCTTCGGTGAAAGAACAGTCCTCGAAGAAGACCTCGGACGATGCGTTGGTTACATTGATGATGTATGTCCTGGAGTCGTCTCCCTTGAAATCGATTCCGATGAACTTGGTGTAGGCATTGACTGCTTTGCCGAATCCGTTTTCACCATTGCCGAATCCATTGATGGTCAGCTCTCCGGTCATGACGACACCCTCCACCCCTACGAAGGTGAGTTTGGTGCAATCCTCATCCTCAGCAAGATCTGACATGTTGTTATCGGAACCTCCTGCTCCGACGACTCCGTTCCACTCGGGATACTGGTAGATTTCGTGATTCTCGTTATAGGTTTCGGCTGCGAGGTTGATAGTCACGGGGATATTCCAGAGGACGTTCCAATCCTTGATGACTCCGAGGGCGGCGGAGAGTTCATCATCGTTCTTGACATCGATGGCGGTGTCGACGACGGTGTATTTGGAGAAGTGGTATGCGGTGAAATGAACGGTGTTTCCGTTCACGTACACGTCCGAGGGATCGTTGGTCCCGTCGGTATCCGCGGTCTCGCCCTCTGCATAGGGCCCCTCGAAGACGATAGGTGCATCGATGGTTCCGGGCATGGTGACCTCTATGACGACGCTGTCGAACGTCGCATCCGCACCGGCGGAATCCTTCAATCCGAATGAGAGCACCAGGGCGTCGATGCCGTAGGAACCACTTACGGCGTCAGCGGAAGCGTCCGCGGATGCGGTGAACGTGTAGGTATCGTTGCCGAGACCGTAGAACGTGGCTCTGAGGGGGACCGTATCGTCCCCATAGGGTATGTTTCCATAGACCGTGTTGTCGGTAGCGGTGACGGATGCGGAACCATTGTCGTTGAACGCGCCGGCATCGTTGGCCTTCTGGGTGATCTCGTTGACGATTTCGATGACGGCGGGAACATAACCGTCGTCGGTGTTCATGGGGGCGTCGTCGGCGATGGTGATGGTGACCCTCACATACTGGTTGGCGACATATGTAATGCCGGATTCGACTGAACCGTCGGAGGGGATGTCCGTCCACTGCATACGGGTGAGTTCGTCCTCGTTGGGTGTCACGAAACCCTCAAGGACGGTGGTATCTCCATCGTATTTTTCGATACTGACGTCGATCCAAGGGACGCTGTCCCCGACGAACGTCAGGTATTTGGCAAGGACGGTGGTCTGATACTGGACGAAGTAATCAATGTAGTAGACGTCGTTGGGTGCCACGTTGGTCAAGCCGGTTATGAGTTTGAGACTAGAGGTTGTTCCGGATTTGACGGAAGCCTCATCCACGGTGAAGAATCCGGATGCACCCTCGGCGGAACTGTATCTTATGTCACCGAGGATCTCCACATCGAGTGCACCGGTGCCCACGGTGATGTCCGTGTTCTCCGAGTCGGACCACCAGGAGTAGGTGACCCCGCTGACCGCGGAGAGGGCGACCGCTATTACAACGAGGGACGCGAGGATCGCTTTCGTTTGTGCTTTCATTTTTCATTCCTTCTTTATATCTTGAAGGGGTTTGCGTCCCTCGCGGGACGTTTTGTGAACTGACCGCGGCCCCGTCTCGTGTTTGCAAGATCGGACGGGGTCTCCGGCATCCGGGGATGCCACGGTCTTTTGGAGTGTGATTGTTCAAACCCTTTCCAGGGTCACGGTTCCCTCCAGAACCAATGTGAATTGAGCATCAAGAACGGTCCCCACACCGATGGACAATCCGGAGGGTTCGTAAACCGATACTTTACCAGAGACGGATACCACTTTGAATTGCACCACATCATCCTGCGAAGGGATGGTGATGGTCGCCTCTCCGCCTTCGTTGCTGGAGAGAACGATTTTCGAACCATCATCAGTGAATGTGCCTCCGCTGATGACGATTCCCAGATCCGGAATGGATGGCGTCGTGATCTCCACACGGACGGAATCCGAATCAGAATACCACGAATCGGTGACGGCGGGATGCGTCGTAGACGCCATCGCCAGGAGCACCACCACGGATGCAATCAGGATGCGGACGGAACCCCTCATGACACCGACCTCCCGGCACCGGCCTCCAGGTTGAACGTCACCGACGAATCCATGAGGGAGGCGTCGTCGTTGTCGAGGATCGAAACGGCCACCACCACATCCAGACCTCCGGACGGGAGGACGCCCAGGTCGACGGTACGACCGGACCACATCTCGGACAGGGTGGCGGAATCCAGGACCGTTCCTCCGGAGGAGACCTCCACGTTCACGTATTGTGCGAGTCCGAGGTCGCCCTTGAGTCCTGCCAGATTGACGAAGGCCTCCAGTCCGGACGCCCCGTCCACCTGTATCCTCAGGGACAGGGTGCGGACGTCGCCGGGCGCCATGTTGGATGTGTCGAACGGGAACGCGGCGAGATGCGTACCCTCCGGTACGGGATCCCCGTCGTGTCCGGTGACGAACACGTCCACGCCGCCCGTGGGCTGGACGGAGACGTCGAAGGTCGCGGTCTTCACGTTCCCCGCGGGACCGTAGGACACTGTGACGGTCTGCACGCCAGTCCCGGTGAACCTCGAAGGGGTCAGATCGTAGTTGGTCACGACCACGGAGGTGCCGTCGGAGTAATGGGCGGTCACCACGAGGCCGGTCCTGTTGAACACGTCCCCGACGGTGTACACCAGGTTCGCACCGGTGGTGTCCACCGTTATGTGCGTCAGGTTGATCGGATCCTTCTCGAACACCGCGACCAGACTGTGGTCGGACGAGACGTTGTAGAGCGTGAACGACGAGGAAGTGGTCTTCACCTCCCCGTCCAGCTTGGTGTGAAGGATGTGCCATCCGTCCGCGGGATAGAGGTTGAACGCCTGGGAGTCACCGTGCCTGACGGTTACTATACCCGAAGGTTTCACGGACCCTTCACCCTCGACGGAGACCTCTATCGAATGGAGTTCTATGAACGACGCTTCGACGATACGGTCGGAATCCATGACGATGCCGAAAACATGGGATCCCATTGGGGGGACGTCCTGGATCGCGACCCCGTCCACCTTCACGGAATCTATGGCATATCCGTCGGACGGTGCGACTGTGATCGTAAGGGACGTACCCTTCACGTGCCCGGTCCTCCCGTCAGGGGTGACCGTACCACCCTCGTTGTGGGTGACGGTGAGGAACACGGGGGATTCGGTGAAAAGGACCTCCACCTTGACGTCGGAGGTCATGGTCAGATCCAACGATTCAACTGCACCCTTTGGTATGCCGTTTACCTTCACATCGGACACTGCGTGTCCAGAGGAGGCTGAGAACATCACAGTGACATGAGTCCCGTGCACATACTGCTTTGAACCAGCGGTTGACGTGTCATCCCCGATGCCGTGCGTGACAGTTCCGTTTCCAGTCTTCTCCACAGTCAGGGTGTGCCTGATCTGCGAGAACACCACCTCGACAGTACGGACTATAAAGTTCTGGATGCGGAAAGCCCCGTGGTCATCGATTCGGTAGATCACATCCTCCTGGCCGACAGCACAAAGCTGTACCCCGACGGCACC
>JAFVZY010000002.1 GCA_017507885.1 Candidatus Methanomethylophilaceae archaeon
CCCATGAGACCGACGGTGTGTCCGTTGGCCCTCAGGGCCAGAACGATACGGGACTTGCTGTCGGGAGTGAGTCTTGCGAACACGCTGGTCTTCTCCACGGCGTCCCTGAGGTCCTCGTCGGACATGGCGTCCACATCGGGACCGACCATGATGTTGTGGACGGGGATTCCGATCTCCTCGCACACATGACGGGAGACGTACTCGTTGTCACCGGTGAGGACCTTGACCTCGATCCCGTACTCCTTCATGTCCTCGATGGCCTGGCGGGCGGAGGGCTTGACGGGGTCGGTGAACACGACGAATCCGGCGAAGATCTGCTCGCCCTCGTCGGAGGAATCGAACTCGGTCTTGCTCTTGGGGTAGTATCTGTGGGTGATTCCCAGCAGACGCATGCCCTTCATGCTGTACCACTCCACCAGTCCCAGGAGGTCGTTGATGACCTTCTCGTTGAGGGGCTGGATGTCGCGGTTCTCATCGAGATAGCAGGTGGAGATGGAGAGGATCTCGGGGACTGCACCCTTGGTGATCATCATGTTGACCTCATCGTCCTTGGAGACGACGACGGTGGCCCTCCTCCTGATGAAATCGAACGGGACGTCGGCGACGAACTCGTGCTTCTCGAGTTCCTCCAGGTCGAGGTACTCCTCGGCATACTCGTCGATGGCCCAATCGATCTGGTTGGTGGCGGACTGCAGGTTCCTGCTGTTGAGACACGTGAGGGTCTCCACGAGATGGCTCGGGTTGCCGTATATGTCGTTGCAGGATTCCACGGAGATCTTGTTCTGGGTGAGGGTTCCGGTCTTGTCGGAACAGAGCACATCCATGGCACCGAAGTTCTGGATGGAGGTGACGTCCTTGACGATCACCTTGTTCTTCGACATGTCGATGGCACCCTTGGCCAGATTGGTCGATACGATGGTGGCCAGCATCTCGGGCATGAGTCCGATGGCCAATGTCAATGAGAACAGGACGGCTTCGAAGACGTCCTCGAAAAGGAATGCCCCATGGTTGAGGTAACCCTTGGCAACCATTATGAGGAAAACGGGGGGAACCATGAAGACCATGATCTTCAGCAGGACGCTGACGATCTGCTTACTTCCCTTGTCGTAGGTGGTGGCGGACTTCCTGCTCGAAAGCTTCTCCGCCATGGAACCGAACACGGTGTCGTCTCCGACCGCAACGACGACGGCCTCTGCGGAACCGCCGACCACGTTGCTTCCCATGAACGCAAGGTTGTCGCATCCGAGGATCCCCTTGTCGGAGTCATCGATGTGAGCGAATTTCGTAACGCCTCCGGACTCGCCGGTGAGGGCGGACTGATCAACCTTCAGATGATTCGATTTGATGATCCTGACATCCGCGGGAACCATGTCCCCGGTATCCAGGATGATTATATCTCCGACCACCAGCTCCTTGGAGTCGATCTCGATCTCCACGTCCTCACGACGGACCGTGATGATGGTGGTCACCATGCTCACCAGTTTGGCCGCAGCTTTACTGCTGCGGGTCTCCTGGATGAAGGTCATGGTTCCACTGACCAGAATCAGTGTAGTAAGAATGACGAAATAGATGATGTCCGGATCAAGGACCATCCAAAGAATATCGATTATCGCCAGGGCGATTATGAATACGTTTACAAAGGAATGGTACAGCCTTTTGAGAATTACGTGACCGGTGCGGTCGGTGACCTCGTTCTTTCCATATTGGATACGAGAGGTCGTGACCTCCTCGTTGTAGTGACCCTCCAACCTGCTGTTCAATTCTTCGATGACGGTCGCAGCCTCGGTCGATGCCGCGTGCCTCATACGTTGTTCAGGTGACGTCGAACCATTTACCACGAGGGAAGCATGGACTACTTATATTTAAGGAGGTCCAATGGGAAGAGCCAGCGCCCCCTGAGAAGGGGGCTGAAAATGTTTTCAGAAGCGAAAAACCGGATGCTCACTGGTTGGAGACCCAGAGTCCGTGCTTGTTGCAGTACTCCCTGGCGGCGATCTCCTCGGCATCGGTCTTGAAGAAGGCCTCGGGTGCGTCGCCGGGTTTGAGGTACTTCCTCATGAGGACGCCGTCGGCGCAGATCTCGATGTAGACGATGTAGTGATCCTCGGTCATGGGGTGCGCGACCTCCTTTCCGACCTTGACGAGGACGCCTCCCTCGACCCTCTCGATGTAGGGGACATGCTTCTCCTTGACGAAATCCTCGGTCTTGATCTCGGCGGGGACCATGGGTGCACCGCAACAGGAGGGGATGCATCCTCCCTTGTACACGAGGTCGACGGCGGTTCCACAGGTGGGGCAGACGTATGTTCTTTTCATTTGATACTCCTCGAGTAGGATATCTTCCGACCACATTATAAATCCTATCGTTGACGCACCCGGAATCAAGTACCGTTCGGATTCCGTCCGAACGTCGACGGTCCCGATTCCGGAAAAACATTATAGGTCCGCCAGGGGATTACCGGTCATGGACATCCCCGCATTCTTCGCAGCATCCATGGACAGGAGGACCGTGTGCGTGGATTCCGTTTTCAATGGCATGTCGCCGACGCCTTCATCCGGAACCGTTCCGCTTCAGGACATATCGGACAGGATCAGGGGCGAGGTACGTGCACCGGTGGTGGCCATCGACCACGTGAGCCTCGTGAAAAGGTCCTTCGATGCCTCCCTGACCAAGCATCTGAGGATAAGGGGCACCGAGCCGTGGCTCATGACCCACATCAGGACCGTGGACGATGTGTTCGATGCGTTCAACGGAAGCGCGGACATGCTTCTCGCACCCCTTCACGGCCTGGAATCGAGGATGGAGCTGAAGGACATACAGAGCGTCTCCGACAGTTTCGTGCCCGTCGTGTACTGCATCGGATCCAAATCCGTCGGGATACGCGGAATCCGCTCCGGGATATCGGAGGAATTGGAGGGGTTGGTTGACATCGGCCTGTACCGGGCCTGCGTGATGGACTGCGACGGCTCCATCGGTTCCGACACCTGGAAGGGACTGGCGGAGGAGTACCCGTCCACCATCCCCTTCGTCACCGACGCGTCCCGCACCGTATCCGGATTCGAGAACAGGGTGTCGATCATCCCATTGTGACGATGAAACCCCCGTGCTACCCATATTATATCTGTTAATCCCATTCACCTATGGGAAGGATGCAAATCATGACGGAAGAATTCATGAAAACGAAGATAGTGGAACTTCCGCGCAACATCATCGCAGGCCACGATGTACTCGGCTGTGTGAAGGAGGTGTGCGCACAGGTCCATTCCGGACGCACGTGCACCATCATCACTGGAGGGAATACCATGAAGGCCGCCGGCAGAACCGTCCTGGAATTCATGGACGGATATGATGTGGATGTGTGCAACGTCGGAGAGGCAACCTTCGACAACGCGGAGAAGGCGGAGGCACAGGTCAGGGAATTCGGTTCGGACTTCCTCCTTGCGGTCGGAGGCGGAAGCAAGATCGACCTCACCAAGGTCGTCAGCAGCAACCTCGGCATACCGTTCATCAGCATCCCCACATCGGCCGCACACGACGGGATAGCATCCAACAGGGCCTCGCTGAAATCCGAAACGGGTTCCAAATCCATAACATCCGCATCCCCCATGGGCGTGATCGCGGACACGGCGGTGATCGCCAAGGCCCCGTTCAGACTCCTCGCATCCGGATGTGCGGATGTGATCTCCAACCTCACCGCGTTGAAGGATTGGGATTTCGCCAGAAGACTCCAGAATGAGACCTTCAGCAGAACCGCATACACCCTGTCCCAATACGCCGCGGAGAGCATCATGGATGCGGCGGACATGATCAAACCCAACTTCGAGGAGGGCGTATGGCTGGCCATCAAACCAATCCTCGTCTCCGGATTCTCCATGAGTGTGGCCGGAAGCTCCAGACCCACAAGCGGTGCGGAGCACATGATATCGCACATGATCGATTTGAAATACAACAAGGGGTCGCTCCACGGCGAACAATGCGGTGTGGCATCCATCCTTTCCATGTACCTCCACGGAGGGGATTGGGAGAGGATCAGGGATGCACTCACGGTCATCGGGGCCCCCACCACGGCTAAAGGGCTGAACCTCACCGACGAGGAGCTCGTAGACGCCATGGTACACGCCCATGAGATCAGGTCCGACAGATTCACCATATTGGGATCCAACGGGATCTCGCGCGATGTGGCGGAGACTGTGGCGAGGAAGACGGGCGTAATCTGAGGTTGAGATGAGTCAGATAACACTTATAGGCAAATCGTACGCGGAAGTGGGGAAGGAGTTCTACTTCGTCGGACCCCTCCCCGATTGCGACGGATGCAAGTTGAAAGGGGTTTGCTTCGGGCTGGAGCCGGGCTCCCGCTACAGGATAGTCGAGGTGCGCGGTCAGGACCACAACTGTCCAGAGCACCTGGACGACACCGTGACGGCGGTGAAGGTGGACAAGGTCCCCACACCCGCGGCTGTACCCAAGAAACTGGCGATGGAGGGAAGCATCGTCACATACCAGGAACCCAAATGCGAAAACATAGGATGCGTGAACTACAGACTCTGTCACGCACCCGGAAAAGTGTCCGGCGGAAAATACGCCGTATCGAACGTCAAGGGGGATCTCGAATGCCCCCTGGGCGAGAAGATGGTGAGGGTGGACCTCTTCTGAGGCGACCCCCACCCGATTGTTTACCTTTACATCCGAAAGGACCCGGGGAGGGTCAGAACTTCTCCCCGGTGATCCTCTCGTACATGTCGACGTAGAGCTTGCTGACCCTGTCCACGATCTCCTGGGGGAGTGCGGGGATGTCGGGTTCGTCGGCTCCGGCGTCACGTGCGTCGTAGAGTGCCTTGTGGTATCCGGTCTCACGGTAGTACTGGCGGACGAACTCCTTGGAGAGCTCGACGATGTTGCCCTTGGCGTACTCGTCGGCGTCCCACCAGCGGTCCTCGTCCAGGGTTCCGAAGGTGTCGATGACCATCAATCTCCTGTCCTTGTCGTAGGCGAACTCCTTCTTTCCGTCGCAGTGGATGAGTCCGCGTTTTCCGGCCTCGCGTGCGATGATCTCGTCCACCTTGAGGACGGTGTCCTTAATCTCCTGGAACTCGGCATCGGAGAGTCCGGCCATCTTCTTGGCCTCCTCGTCGGTGAGGTTCATGTCGTGCTCCTCCAGCTTGGTGGTGCACTCGATGAAGGGTACGGGGAGCTTCTCGCCCTTCTTCACCTCGTGTCCGGCGGGGAATCCGAGATCCTCGACCTTCACCTTTCCGGATTTTATCCTGTCGAGAAGGGATCCGGCGGCATAGTACCTGCAGATGATCTCCAGAGGAATGAGATAGTTGACGGTGGTTCCGTCGATCTTGTCGTAATCACGGATGATGTCGACCCTCTTGACCCTCATGGTGTTCGCGGAGGGTTCGCTGAGGTAGTGGTTGTGGATGCCCTCCTGGGAAAGAAGGTTGAACCAGTACTTCGCGGTCCTGCAGAGGGTGGCTCCCTTGTGAGGGACCTGGGAGGGGATGATCTTGTCGAAAACGGAGATGTTATCGGTGTAGGCGAACTCGAGGGTGTCGTCGTCCACCTTGTAGACTTCCTTGACCTTTCCGGTCATTATGTGCTCCATGCCCCCGCGATTGCCACGGGGATATACATATCCGTCGACAGGAATCAGGAGAAACGCAGACTCTCCATGGTCCAGGAGGACATGTCCAGGGTCACCAGGGACCCCACCGCATCGGATTCCATTCCCGCAAGGAGTTTCAGGACCTCCATCGCCTCCATTCCTGCGATGACGGATACCGCCGCACCCACGGAGGGGATCGTGCCCTCCCTGTTCGGAAGCGTACCGATCATCCCCCTCAACGAAGGGGTCCTACCGGGTATGCAAACGGCCACCTGTCCGAAGGTGTCCTGGACACCCGCATGCACCAGGGGTATCCCATGGGACTCCGACAGATCGGATAGGACCATCCTCCCTTCCATGTTGTCGAGACAATCGACGATGACATCGCATCCGGAGAACATGGAACCGTTCTCGAGCGTCACGGATTCGTGATGGGTCTCGATCCTCGCGTAGGGGTTGAGGGACGACACCCATTCGGAAAGGGTGTCCACCTTGGGCACGGATTCCAGGGAATGATACACGAACTGCCTGTTCAGATTGGTCTCGTCCGGAATCTGCGGATCGCAGAGGATGAAACGGGACACCCCGGCGACCGCCAACTGTGTGACGACGTTCACACCCAGGCCCCCGCATCCGGCTATGCCCACGACGGCATCCATGATGCGCCTCTGACCCTCCTCCCCGAACACGGGGATCTGACGCAAATACCTTTCTTCGGTCAAAGGGATCCACGCACCATGTCTATGAGAAGTCCCAATGCCTCATCCACGGTCTGCTCCCTGACGGAACGTCTGTCGCCTTGGAAGAAGTTGCGTGTTGCCACGGTTCTGGGACCGTCCGCCACCGCGATGTAGACCAGACCGACCGGTTTCGTTTCGGTGGCGCCACCCGGTCCGGCTATCCCAGTCACGGCCACGGAGTAATCGCTGTTGAAGACCCTGCAGGCTCCTGACGCCATCTCCCTGGCGGTCTCCGCACTCACCGCACCGTGTTCCATCAGGGTATCCTCCGACACCCCGAGGATGGACATCTTGGCATCGTTGCTGTATGTGACCGCACTCCCCATGAAGACATCGGAACAACCCGGAAGATCCGTTATCGACGAACCGATCATCCCTCCGGTGCAGGATTCCGCGGCGGCCATGGTCTTTCCACGCTCCCTGAGAAGGGGACACAGGATCGAAACATCAGATTGGGACATTTCCGGACCCCGTGATGTCAATAAGTCTTCCGACACCGTCGATGTCGTCGATGACCTCGGCGACGGCCTTCGGTACGAGGGGACGCCACTCCTCACCGGAAACGATCCTGCGACGGATCTCGGTTCCGGAATAGACCTCCCTGTTGTAGAGCGGGGAGTTCCTGACCTCGAAACCCGCCTCCTCGAAAAGACGCTTGGTGAGGGGGTTGTTGGTGTATACCCTCCTGAACGGCGGTGCCATGGAGACCACGTGCGCCACCCATACGGAATACCTCTTGAGATCCTCCACAGGAACGATGCTGTAATTGTCGATGCCCTCATCCATGAGGGTGTTGTGGATCATGAGATACCTCTCACCAGCCGTGAAGGGGTCGGATGGATCGTGCGAGGACTGTGCACTGCCTATTCCGATAACCAGATGTTCGGATTCCTCGGCGCATTTGCGCACAACGTCCATATGACCGTTGTGAAACGGTTGGAATCTGCCCACGACAAGGGAATGAGCGCTGTAGTCGTTCCTGCTCATGTTCCAAACGTATGTGTGGATGATATAAACGTTTACCCGGAACACGATGCGGCGATGGAAAAAAGGGGAATCCCCCCGACCCGAGGACCGGAGGGGGTTTGAACGTCTCACTGGACGGAAGGGGTTGCCGGAACGGGGATTTCGACGACCGGTTCGGGTTCAGAGGCGGCCTTGACGACCGGTTCGGGTTCAGAGGCGGCCTCGACGGGTTCCTCCGCGGGGATGTGGAACTCGTGCTCCACGGGGGGTTCGATCCTCTCGACGGTGGAGATACCATCGGGATTCAACGGCAGGAGCTTGTCGAGGTACATCTGCTTCTTGGGACAGTCCACGAAGGCGTACTCGAAGACATCCCTGAGGGTCTGAACCGTGTAGACCTCCATGGTCTTGTAGCACTTCGTCTCGATCATGACGTCCTTTCCGTTGTCCTTGGGGATCAACGCCATCTTGATTCCGGATGCGGCTGCGGCCTCCAGCTTGGCGGTGACTCCTCCGACGGGCAGGACCTTTCCCCTGACGCTCAGGGAACCGGTCATCGCGAGGTCCTGACGGATCGGGATGCCTTCGAGTGCGGAGATGATGACGGTGGCCATGGTGATGGATGCACTGTCACCCTCGACACCGTCGTAGGTTCCGATGTACTGGATGTGTATGTCGCTGTCGGAGAGGTTGGTCATGGTGAACTTCTTGATGACCGCGAAGATGTTGTCCACTGCCTCCTTGGCGATGGTTCCCAACTGACCGGTGGCGATGACGCGTCCGGCCTTGCGGTTCTGCGAGGGGGACACCTCCGCGACCAGGGGCAGGACGATACCGGAATACTCGGCCATGTTGGAGCTGGCATTCAGTGCGGCGAGTCCGTTGACCATTCCGACGACCTCCCCTTCGGTCTTGAACAGGGCGTAGGAGGTGCTTCCCTCGATGTACCTGTCCGCGATCTGCTGTTCTAGACTGCGTGCGGTGCGCCTGGCCAGGAGGACATCGTCACGGGTTACCGTCTTCGCGCCCCTGTTGACGGCCATGTCACCGGATACGCGGATGAGACCTCCGAGCTCCCTCATCCTGAGGGTGAGCTCGCCCTTCCTTCCGGAACGGCGCTGGGCCTCCCTGACGATCTCCGCCACGGCGAACCTGTCGAAGTGGGGGATCTTGCCGTCCTTGACGACCTCCTGGGCGACGAACCTGGTGATGTTGTCACGGTTCTCGAGGGTGTCGGGCATGGTGCTGCGCATGTAGACCTCGTATCCGTATCCCCTGATCCTGGAACGGAGCGCGGGATGCATGCCCTGCATGGCATCGAGGTTACCGGCACAGACGAGGATGAAATCGCAGGGGACCTGCTCGGATTTGACGAGTGCACCGGAGGAGCGCTCGGACTGTCCGGTGATGGACATCTTCTTCTCCTGCATGGCGGTGAGGAGGGCCTGCTGGGATTCCATCCTCAACATGTTGATCTCATCGATGTACAGGACACCCTTGTTGGCCTTGTGGATTGCTCCCGCCTCTATCCTGTCGTGGGAAGGGGTCTCTAGCCCACCGGACTGGAACGGGTCGTGTCTGACGTCACCCAACAGGGCACCCGCATGCGTCCCCGTCGCATCGACGAACGGGGGTACATCGCCCGGATCGTGACCGACCAACACCTTGGGGACGATCATGGTCTCGTTCCTCTGCTGATTGGGCGACCTGAAGAGCATCACGAGAAGAAGCGATGCGAACAGGGATGCGAGGAGTATGGTGAAATTGCCGAAGTAGATGGTTCCGATGAGACCCAGGAGCACTATGGCTCCCACACCGTAGATCCACAGGGTGTTGTTCTGATTCTTCTTGGCGGCGGCCGCGGCCTTCTGTTCCGCCACGACGGCCTTCCCCTTCCCCGCAGGGAAGGTCCTGATCCTGGGCTCGTTGAAATCCTCTGGATTGTGGTATGCAACGATGTCCTGGAGGTCCTCGGGGGAAAGATACTCGACCATGGAATTGGCCAGCATGGACTTACCCGTACCGGGTTCCCCGATGAGCATGACATGCCTCTTCTGGGAGGCGGCCTTCCTCATCACCTCCACGGCATCGTCCTGACCGATGACACGGGATGCCATCTTGTCAGGGATCTCCACCTCCTCGGTGGTTTTGAAGGTCTGCTCATCCGCCCATTCCTCGACGGAAAGCTCGCACTTCTTTACAGTTTCTTTTTTCATTTGTTTTGACCCCTTTCAATAAGAGTTTGCACTTGTATAAAAATGTTAATGTTCATTCATCTGAGTGAACCGTCCTTGAGGGACCTGACTATCACGAACAGTATCACAAGGACCATCAGTCCGGCTATGATGTATATGCCGTACTCGTCTATGAAACTGACCTCCTTCGGGTACTCGTATGCGGAACGGTTCATGTCCGGTGCACTCAGACCGGTGGAGCCCTGCATGTCGGGATCGATCCTGTGGGTGACGATGAAGGGCGAACCGTCGACCTCCGTATCGGAACCGACCATGGTACAGACGTTGCCGTCGGAATCGATGTTCATCACCATGTCCACGGCATACCATTTCCCATCATGCATGACCATGTTCCAGAAGGATGCGACGCCCTCTTCCGAATCGGAGGTGTACGTCGTGCCACCCACGATGACGGCATCCATGTTGTTGGATTCTGCGATGCACATGAACGCGGCGGCGATTCCCGCCGCAGAGGATTTCTCCAACACGAGAGCATCGTAGACGTCGCACTCCCTTCCCTCGGGTGAATCGATGACATCCACATCCATAAGGCTGCTGGAAATGCTTCTGGCCTTCTCGGCATCGTTTCCATCGTAGACGCGATCGGCGATCTCGTCCATCACGGCGGCAATGGTGGATGCGACCTTCCCCGCATAGACGTCCCCTACGGAAAGGGTGAAGGAGACGGATTCGGCGACATGGTACGTCTCCCCGTCCATCACGACCTCCGCCGTATCGACGACGACCTCCGCGGGGGATACGGGGTGGTTCCACAGCCATATCGCCAGAGGCATGTCGTAATAGGCGGCCGTCAGGGCGTTTCCGACGGATGCGGATGCATCCCTGCGGGCGGATTCCGCATCGGGGAACAATGTGACGGACGAGGTCCTGTCGAAGGTCGCCTGTATCTGGACGGAATCGTCGGTGCAACCACTGAATGCGGTCCTCATCGCATCGTATACGGCGAAACCGTTGGCATCAAGCTGGGAGCCGTACCAACCCGCATCGGCCGTGTCCGCGTCGACGGAAGGGATCAATGCGAGGGACAGAACCAGGATTGCCATGGCAACGCCCATTTTCATCTTCATGAAGGAGTCCATAAGGGACCTTTCTTTTAAAGGTCACTATAAAAACACCATGATTTCCAAATACAGGTCTAAACGATTGCACCATGTCAAACATCATGGCGGCCCGCATCCAAATGCAGATTGTTACGAAGATTCCTGATAAAAGACACATAGGAAAGGGCATCCGCAGGCTCTTCGATCGACTGTTCATCAGGGTTCACAACAACATACCATACGGCTTCGAAGATATTCTCTTCCAGTAAACGTTCGCACATTATCCTGAAACGATCGACGTAACTGGTCCCATTGAACACGGGATCCTGCTTGAATGCGGAATTATTCGAAGATAATAGGATGGAACGGGATTTGGAATCTCCTTTCACGATCAGTACATATGCCAATGCAGGCAACGAATGACTGCCACAAAGATCGTGTTCTATCGCATACCGGACATCCACGGCCTCACCTATGGCTTCCTCCACGCGATTGTTGATGTTGTTTCCATATGATCCGGAAATGGATTTCAGCCCTATACATGCCATCAACCGATGCCCATCCGAAACCACGATGTCCCATCTCTTTCTGGCCCTGAACCATCCTGGTACCTCGACACCGTTTCCGGATGTGTGTATGGTTCCCTCTTTGACACCCATATTCACCATGTCGCGGGATATCAATTCGATGATTTCGTCCAAATGCTTTCCAGAAGTCACCTGGGTACGAAGACCTATATCATGAACCCCTCTCTCGATTTGGACCTCACCGGCCTTCAAACGGAAATCATACGACCTCAACAAAGCCTGTTTCATTTCCTCCTGCATCCATTGTCACCTCCTTGTTCAGAATCCTCTGCATGCAGGTTGTTGCCATATCCCGGTCACGCTTTTCGAAGGCCGATTTGAATTCTTCCGAGTCGGCCTCGGTGAGTTCCTTCGGATGAGGTACATGCAACATACGTAGATATTGAGCCTGGCAACGCATGGTGTTTCCACGCATTTTAACGCCGATCGCATCAATGAAAAACTCCATTTGATTCGACAGCAACACTCCACCCAACACCTTCAAATCCCAGGTATCCGAGGTGATCCAATACATGTTGTGGCTGGGATAATATGAACCATCATCAAAGAATGGATCCGGATATCTACTCATGTCCTGCATCAACAATTTCGGTTTGGATTTTAGTGACGGATTGACCTTGTCTATGGTACGATACCATTTCGAACGATCCTTCTTGACCACATGCCTCTTCTCCAAAGAATCCCTATGGGATTCCAGATATTCACGAGCCTTTGGATAACCGGCCAAATCGATCAACCTCCCCTCTTCGTCCCAAGGATTGACCAACCAATGAACGGCCTGCTCAGGAGTACAACCATCCTCGATGTCCTCTTTCTTGATCAGAGGAATCATACACTCCGATTCTACAAGATTGGGATCGGTGGTGATGAATACATCATCCCTTCCGGTTGCAACCCCGATTCCGATTTTGACACCACTCTCTTCGATGGACGGGAAACGTGAACGAATCTCTTCCAATAATCTCAATCTACCGGGATCAGACAGAAGCCACGGATCCGTCCCCCCTATCCAGATGTCGGCGATGGAAAAACTACCGCTCGAAACAACCAGGCCTGAAACGGCTTTTTTGAAATCATCCACATCCTCTGGACCAAATCCATCCGAACAAACGACATATTTGCATTTGCTTGATCCCTTGGCGCCGATAAGGGTTATTGCAGGGTATGCAGAAACCTCGGATTCGAAAACATCCACATCATGCATACGGCATATCAGCTCCATCCCATATGATTCCGAAATGAATCCCCTCAATTTACCTCCGTATTTGTTCTGCATCCAACGATCCGCACAGATGAAACACAACTTTCCATTCGGAGACATCCTGCGTAATCCGTTCTCTATGAAACCAACGAACAAATCCGTACCCATGGTAACCGTTTTCAACATTTCCATGTATACACGACGAAGATCTGCAGGAACATCCTCTGATCTCACATACGGAGGATTTCCAATGACCACGTCGTATCCTCCATCGGATTCCAAAAGTGAATCCCCGGCCTTGATCCAGGATGTGGTCAGATATTGTGCATCCTCATATGAAAAACCATTGAAAAGCAGAATCTTCGAAACCTCGTCCCTGCATATCGCCACACTGGATTCATCGATATCCATGGCATGGATGCAATCCTTCAATGAATCAGCGGTTTGTTTGGATGATTTCAAGGAATTACACAATCTACGGACGATAGGTACGACGAATGCACCACACCCACATGCGGGTTCCAGAATCCTCAGACGTGACAGATTACGATCATTGGTATAACCTGCTTCATCCAACATGAGTTCAACGACCCATTCCTTGGTGTAGACAACCCCTCCAGGAAACCGCATACCGTTTGAATGGATTATTGATATATCAGACCTTTCAATTTAAATTTGTTATCTTTGTAATCATAGTTATTCATATAACTACAAACAAGTGGATACGTGTTTATCTACACCTCCGACATTTCTCGAATGAATCCCATGAGAATAGACGAACTGGACATCTCCCCCGAAATCATCGGAGCCCTGAATTCCCAAGGGTTCTTGGAACTCCATCCGCCGCAGGCGGAGGCCATA
>JAFVZY010000021.1 GCA_017507885.1 Candidatus Methanomethylophilaceae archaeon
CCTGGTGAAGGAGGCTGCTGATGGTGCGGCATCCGTCGGGGCGGAGGTGACGCATTTCGACCTCTACGATTTGGAGAAGTATACCGGTTGCGTGTCCTGTTTCGCATGCAAGAGGGGTGGCAACAAGGGTGTGTGCGCCCATCGCGACGGCCTTTCCCCGGTTCTGGAGGCGATCCGCAGGGCGGATGGGCTGATCATCGGGACCCCTAACTACCTGGGGGATGCGACCGCATCGTTCCGCGCCCTGTACGAGAGGCTGGTGTTCCAGTACATAACATACAACAGGGATGCCTTCTGTTGCAACGACCGTCCCATCCCTGTCCTGTTGATCATGACCAGCAACGTTCCCGAGGAGATGTATCCCGATGTGGGTTACGATAGGGTCCTTGCCAATTACAAGCATTCCCTCGGGGCAAACATCGGACCCACCGAGGTTATGGTCTGCGGCAACACGCTCCAGGTGAAGGACTACTCGGTATACGATTGGAACTATTTCGATCCCGGGGAGAAGAGGATCCGTCACGACACCGTCTTCCCCCAGGAGAGGCGCAAGGCGTTCGAGGCCGGGAAACGCATCGCCTCCAAATCCGATTCCGAAATCGTTTGAGGCCGTTCCCATATTCCGCCGCCGGGGCATCCACCCGGCGGTCCTCCCTCCATCTTTTCTGTTGCGGATAAGGAAGTTTCCAGCATCCAGGTTTAATTGGATTAAATATCCAATTCAGGATTCACACATGTTACCATGTTCAAGATCTCCGTCTATGGAAAGGGCGGCATAGGCAAATCCACCTTCTCCGCCAACCTCTCCCACGGTTTGTCCGTGATGGGGAACCGTGTGTTGCATGTGGGGTGCGACCCCAAACACGACTCCACCCGTCTTCTCGTGGGTGGTCGTAGCATTCCCACCTTCGCGGACAGTCCCGACGATTTCATCGTGGATTCCGGTTCGGGTGTGACCTGTGTGGAATGCGGCGGTGCATCCTGTGGAACCGGCTGTGCCGGAAAGGGCATGGGCCTGATGTTCGACCGTCTCGCGGACGTGGGGGCGGATTACAGGGTGTGCGACGTACTCGGTGATGTCGTCTGCGGTGGATTCTCGATCCCCCTGAGAAGGGACAACGTGGATGCGGTCATCCTGATAACGTCCGGGGAGTTCATGTCGCTGTATGCGTTGAACAACCTCCTCAGGGGCATCCGCAACATCAACGACACCCCATGCATCCTCGGAATCGCCCTCAACCGTCGTGGCGATCCCCGCGAGGATGTGCCCGTAAGGAGGTTTGCGGAAGCCGTCGGTCTTCCGATCATATGCGACATGCCCCGCAGCGAACTGTTCAAAAAGGCGGACGGGGCGGGTATGACCCTGTTGGAGGCCTTCCCGGATTCCGATGAGGCGTCCATGATACGCAATGTCCTGAACCTCATCGTCGGCGGTGCGGAGTTGTACCGTGCATCCCCGTTGCCCGAGAAATCCATGTTGGACCTGGCGGCCGGAAGGCCCATCGTGGACAGGGTCGACGAGAGGATGGAGACGGGATGCACCTTCGAGATGGTGGATCACGACAGGAACATGACCTATTCCCGCAACCAGGTCATGCCCTCCTGCACCTCCCATGGTGCAGTGGACATGGCGTTGAGGATCACGGATGCCGCCACGGTGGTCCACGGACCTTTGAACTGCGCATATCTCATGGAGTTCGCGTTCAGGCGCAGGATGATGCAGAGTTCCGCATCAAGGGGAGGTCTTCTGCCACCGTGCAACATATACTGCACCGGATTGGATGGCGGCACCGCGTTCTCAGGCGATATTGGTCTACTGGAGGATACGGTGCGCAGGGCCGTGGACGACGGGTTCCGTCACGTGTTCATCGTCCCTACCTGTTCCGCGGAGATCATCGGAACCGATCTCTCATCCACGGCCTCCCGTCTCTCCTCCGAGTTGGATTCGGACGTGGTGGCGGTTCCAGGGGATGAGGTGTTCCTCGGAAGCAAGTTCGGTGAGATACAGGGTGCCGTGGACCTCCTCATAGGGATGACCAGTCCATGCGACAATCCCCGCAGGAACACCGTCAATCTGGTCAGCAGGATGTTCTACACCCTCGGCAAGGAGGACAACATGAGGGAGTACCGCCGGATTCTCGATGCATTGGGATTGGAGGTCAACATGAGATTCCCGGACTTCTGCACCATGGACGATCTGAAGAGGTATTCGGAGGCGGAGTTCGGCATACAGCTGGGGAGGTCCAGGTTCAACAGGGATGTATGCAGGAAGCTCACGGAAAGGACCGGAATGATCCATGTGGAGGTGGACATCCCCATGGGATTGGCCGAATCCCTGGAATGGGTGGACGCCATCTGCGATGCCACGGGCAGGGATCATCTGCGCGAAGGTGCCAAGGCGGTTCTGACGGAGGGATACGAATCGGGTATCGCACGGATACGTCCGCGTGTAGAGGGCAGAAGGGTCATGATCTACTATTTCTCCCACTCCGACCTGGACTGGCATCTGGAGACCCTGAATGCGTTGGGGGTCGAGGTGGAACAGGTCACCTTCGTCAGGGGTAACATAGTGGACAACGACGAGAAGTTCACGGATTGCGGGGACATCCCTGTGGTCAGGGACGGGGATTTCTGCGGATTCAGAAGGGATGTGGAGAGGGTGAAACCCGATTTGATCGTCACCAACGACCACAACCGTGTCTCCCAGCTGGGGATCCCGTGGTGTGCCATGAACTCCTGGACCACAGGTATAGGGGGCGCCATAGAATGGGCGGAGAAGCTTGCGGATGCGTTCCACCTTCCCATAGGAAGGGTCTGGGAGGGAGGGCTGTGATCCTGAAATCCGATGGAACCCTGGGTGCAACCCTGGCGTCCGAATCCTTGCAGCTCACGGACACGCTCATAAACGGTGCCGGTGGATGCAGGTCCAGGACCCAGATACTGCTTCGCGACCTCCAGTCGTCATACAGGGAGGAGGACACCCGTTGCTGCGAATCCAGGTATTTCAGCAGACAGTCCCGTCTTCCCTGCACGTACATCAACGGTAACGACATCGTGTTCGGGACCGGTGCCAAGGTCTCCGACGGGATATCGTCGGTGTCCGGTGTCACCGGGAAGAGGACGTCCGTCGTGGAGACCCTGGGTGCATCGTTGATCTGCACGGATTACGCCCGGATATCCGGAACCGGGACGGACGTGATCCCCTTGGATGCGGATTTGTCCTCGATGACCCTCGAGGAGGGTTACGATTTCGCCATGTGCAGGATCCTGGGATGCGTGCTTCCCGAGTCGTCGGAGAGGACGCCGGACCCTTCGGTGAACATCCTCGGCTACGGCATCACGGATCTCGGATGGGAGTACGGTCTGGAGGAGTTGCGCGGATTGTTCTCCTCCATGGGCGTGAGGGTCCTCTGCGCCCCCGGATGCATGCCGTCGGAGGACGAGGTCATGGATTCCCGCAACGCATGGTTGAACGTGATGATCCATCCCGAGATGTGCGGCGACACCGCGGGAATGTACAGGGAACGTTTCGACATCCCCGGTCTCCGTCCGGAGTCCGGTGCCCCAGTGGGTTACAGGGCGACCCGTTCGCTGCTGGTCCAGGTCGCGGATTCGCTCGGTGTGGATCCCGGACCCGCCCTGGAGATGATCGATATGGACGAATCCAAGGTGATCCGGATGCTGAACTGTTACAACAAGGGGGTGAACATGCTCCGTTGGAGGTATTTCTCCATGGAGGCGTCCTCTTCGGAACTGTATCCGTTGATGAGATGGATGCACGACGTGTTCGCCATGGTTCCCGATTCGATCATCCCCACGGATGCCGAGTACCTTCCGGAGATCGCATCGTATCTGGAGTCCATCGGGAAGTCGGATTGCCTGATGTCCCCCATCCGCAGGGTGAACGACATCGTGTTCACCGACGGCATCGAATGCTCCTACGGCAGGGCCGAAGGAGGGGTGACATCGTACGTGGAGGTACGTCCCCCGGGCATACGCGGTCTGAACCTCGTCGGAAGATGCATGGTGGGGACCGTGGGGTGCAGGTACATACTCGATGAGATGCTGAACGGGATCGTCAGATTCAGGTGCGGTCAGCCGACAAGTGTGGATATGAGATGAACGGGATGGGGCCGGATGATCCTCCGGTCCCTCCCGATGAAACCGTTTCAGATGTTTCTCATTTGGACCAGTTCGGTCCGCGTCCAGCGATGAACAACAGGATCAGGACACCCACCGTGATGATCGCGCACAGTGCGGCGAACACCGCGGACGATCCGCTTGGGGTGCTGAATCCGGACCCTTCGTAGGTGACGTCCACGTAGAAGCTGGCGGGTCCGGAGAGGCTGAGGGTCTGGAATTTGAATTCCGACGTCTTGGTGGCGGTTCCCACATACTCGTCGTTGTACACGATGTTCGGATTGTTCTGGAACTCGGGAGGGATGTCGTCCAATCCTGGGCCCAGGAAGACGTATTTCCCGTCCTCGACAAGGTAGCATATTATGTCCGAGTGCCCGTAGTTATCCACAGCGGTGACGGCCTTGAACGTGAAGCGGTCCCCGGCCTTGACCATGAGTCCGCCCCCATAGGGCATCCTGAATCCCTGGATCAGTTCGGAGACGGATTCCTCCCCCGCGACGGCGACCTTCAACTCTATGTTCAACCCGTCATCGGCCGCGAACACGTAGAACCTCTCGCCTTCTTCGAAGTCGGCCCTCCTGTCGTCCCCGGGGAGGATGTCCACATCCTCACCACCGATGTAATCCAACATCACCCGGGCCTTGGGGTTGTCATCCTTGAGGTACATGTAGTCCTTCTTGTTGAGCAGCATCCCCTCCTCATAGGTGAATTCGGCATAGTAGGCGTAGTTGTTGGAGATCCTGATGGTGTTCTGCTCCGATTCCGCATCCGTCATCGGCATCACCATGACCGCGGACAGCAGTATCGCAAGGATCGCGACGGCCTTCACGATGCGGTTCATCACATCTCCCTCCCTTCGGTTCTGATCAGTCCGATCATGAGCAGGATCACGGTCCACATGATTCCGATGATCACCATGGGCCATATGCTGGTGAGGTCCATGCGGGATATGGTTATCATCCCCGCGGATGCGCTTATGGGTGCACCCAGGATCCCCAATGCCGCTTCCCCGAGGAAGAACGGCAACTGGGTGAGCCACCACATGTCCCACTGGGATGCGGCCA
>JAFVZY010000022.1 GCA_017507885.1 Candidatus Methanomethylophilaceae archaeon
CACATGCACGGCTTCGGCAGTCACACCTACAGCATGATCGATGCCGACGGCACCAGAACGTGGGTGAAGTACACCCTCCGTACCCGGCAGGGCATAGAGAACCTCACCGACCACGAGGCAATGGAGGTCATCGGAAGGGACAGGGAGAGCCACCAGCGCGACCTGTACGAGGCCATCGAGCGCGGGGATTTCCCGAAGTGGACGATGTACATCCAGGTCATGACCGAGGAGCAGGCCCGGGAGTATCCCATCGACCCCTTCGACGTCACCAAGGTCTGGCCCCACGGCGACCATCCGCTGATCAGGGTCGGCGAACTGGAGCTGAACCGCAATCCGGACAACTACTTCGCCGACGTGGAGCAGGCGGCGTTCTCTCCGGCGAACATCGTCCCCGGCCTCGGCCTGTCCCCGGACAGGCTGCTGCAGGGGAGGCTGTTCTCCTACGCCGACGCCCAGAGGTACCGTCTCGGTGTGAACTACAACCAGATCCCCGTCAACCGTCCCCGCAACGCCGTCCATACCTACCACCGCGACGGTTCCATGAGGGTCGACGGCAACTCGGGGTCCGTCCCGTCCATCGTCCCCAACTCCTACGGCAGGTGGGGCCCCGGCGGGGACCGCGAGGTCCCCTCCGAGCTCCACGGATGGACCGGCAGGCACCCCCGCGGATACGACGATGTCTACATCCAGCCCGGGAACCTCTACAGGCTGATGTCCGACGCCCAGAGGGACGTCCTGGTGGAGAACACCGCCCGTGCCATGGACGGCGTCACCGTCAACGTGAGGAGGAGGCACGCGGCCAGGTGCATGAAGGCCGACGAGGACTACGGGAGGAGGATGGCGGCCGCACTCGGACTGGATTTCGCGGACGTGGTCCTGCTGGCCGGGATGGACGAGTTCGGTCTGAGCGAGGCCACCTCGTCCCTGCGTCCGGCCTGACCCGGGCCCCTCGAATCCCCATATTTAAAACTATTTACTCATCCCCAGTAGGGAATTTCCATTCCCGAAGGGGTCGGGACGCTTTTCCGACACCCCTTCGGGAACCCCTTCCCCGCCTGACCTTTATCTTATTCCCTAGTTGAATATATGTTGTATCGTTCATCGAAATTTAAATACCCGTTAAGCCACTTAACGCACTTAATTTGGATACTTTGAAGGAAAAACCCTTTTCAGAGTATTCTACGGGTTTTCGGAAGAATCATGCAAAGGTCTTTATATCATGGTTTTTCGATTTTTCCTTCATGCCTCAGACGAGTGCTGCCAACGACGACGCGAGAAGCGTCAACCGCCACCTCTCCGACAACGGAAGGGGGAAGTTGATGGAATCGTACTACGACGAAACCTATGCGAACATGAACAGGAGGGACCTGCCCTACAGGCCCATCGGGCGTGGATCCGTCGGCGCCTTCGGCACCTTCACGGTGACCGCGGACGTCTCCGGATACTGCGGAGCCGACCTCTTCTCCGAAAAGGGTCTGGAGACGGAGGTGTACGTGATGTTCTCGAACCTCTTCGGGGGTCCGGGTTCCACGGACGTCGACCGTCGCACGAAGGGGTTCGATCTCAGGTTCTACACCCGTGACGGCGACTGGGACCTCCTGGGGAACAACACGCCGGTTTCCTCCAGAGGAACCCGGAACGCCATAGGCGACAGCGACCGCGGCGACTACACCGCGGACCAGCTGTGGCGCCATTGCGCATCCAAATCCAACATGACCCATGTCCTGACTGCATTGATGTCCGACCGCGGCATCCCCGCCACCTACTGAGATCGGAAGAGCGCAAATACGCGTTCCATTAAACAAGAATACACGATCCGCCATCCGTGTCGCATGTAAGTCGTGGGTGACAACAATTTGAGTTATTCTCCTAATTC
>JAFVZY010000023.1 GCA_017507885.1 Candidatus Methanomethylophilaceae archaeon
TACATCATAGACGACCCGGGGGAAGGGATACAGTGCAAGAGGCGTTCCGAAGCCGTGTTGATAGGGCACATGTGCCCCACCATGGCGCGCGCCGGAACATACGACGACATATCCGCGATGGACAATCCGCTCCAGGAATACTTCAAAGCCAGGACCGCCACGGGGGAGAAGCGCCGCGCATTGATAGAACAGGTGATGGAGGGGGTCCGCAGGGCGTCCATGTTCGAGGAGCTGGGAATCCCCGAGGACATATCCGTGGACGACTTCGAACCGTATCTGGAGGAGATCCACGACTACATCACGGAGATCAAGGACGCATTGGTCCGCGACGGACTCCACATCCTGGGAAGGGCACCGGAGAACGAGAGGTTGGACGAGACCATCTACTCCATGATGAGGCTCCGCAACGGAGGCATCCCATCCCTGAGGGACTCCTACGCCGCGGTTCTGGGATACGACATGAAGGGGCTTCTCGACGACCCCTCCGGACTGACCGACGGGGAGGTCAACAGCGCCATCATGGACGACCTGGACGACAGACTCCTGAGGGTCATCGAAGGCATGAGGTCCCTGGATTACGACATCGAGCCCTGCATATCCCTCGCAAGGGAATCCGCAGGGGGGATGTCGGAGGATCTGGAGACGTCGGTCCGCTACATCTGCGACGTCCTTTCCGGAAACCTGATGCGCATGACCGACGAGATGGACAACCTGATGCTCGGATGCGACGGGGGATACGTCCTCCCGGGACCTTCCGGTGCACCCACCAGGGGCAACGCACACATCCTGCCGATGGGCAGGAACTACTATGGGATCGATCCGGACATCGTCCCCCCGCCCTCCTCCTGGGAGATCGGGAAGAGGATGGCCGACCAGATGATCCAGAAGTACATCGACGAGAAGGGTTGCTACCCCCGCGAAGTGGGATTCGTCATATGGGCGACGGACACCATGAAGACCAACGGCGATGACGTGGCATACATCCTGTGGCTCATGGGGGTGAGACCGGTGTGGTCCAAGGCCGGGGGACAGGTCATCGATCTGGAGGTGATCCCATTGGAGGAACTCGGCAGACCCAGGATAGACGTCACCGTCCGCATCACGGGATTGTTCAGGGATGCGTTCCCCAACCTCATCGATCTGATCGACGATGCGGTGAAACTCGTGGCGGAACTGGACGAGGATGACGAGGACAACTACCTCGCAGCCAACCTCAGGAACGACATCATCGAATCCGTGGAGAAGGGATTGACGGTGGACGAGGCCCGCAGACAGAGTTCCGTCCGCATATTCGGATGTCCTCCCGGGGCATACGGACCGGGTGTCAACAAGGCCATCGAAACCAGCGACTGGAAGACCGTGCAGGATCTCGCGGACATCTACATCACCTGGGGAAGCTACGCCTACGGGCGCGGCATCAC
Organism: Candidatus Methanomethylophilaceae archaeon; assembly: GCA_017507885.1. Lineage (GTDB taxonomy): Archaea > Thermoplasmatota > Thermoplasmata > Methanomassiliicoccales > Methanomethylophilaceae > Methanoprimaticola. The sequence goes on from JAFVZY010000023.1 coordinate 1,422, forward strand.
CGGCGAGAACATGAGGGACCAGTTCATCAAGAGGTTCGGAAAGGTCGGTGTGACCGTGAAGAACATGCCGGACAGGGAGATCGACCTCCTGGACATCGACGACGTCTATGGTTATCTCGGCGGAATGAACTCGTTCATCAGGGTCTACGGGAACAAGGACGCGATCTCATTCATGGGTGACGGCTCCAATCCGGACAGGCTGAAGATAAGGGACACCAAGGAGGAGCTGCAGTTCGTCTACAGAAGCAAGATCCTGAATCCCAAGTTCATCGACGGATTGAAACAACACGGGTACAGGGGTGTCGCCGAGATCGCCAACCTCACCGAGTTCACGTTCGGATGGGACGCCACATCGGACATCGTCGACGACTGGGTGTACGAGAAGCTGACGGAGACGTACCTTTTCGACGAGGACACCCGGGAATGGATGAAGGATGAGAATCCGCATGCCATGATGGACATGATGAACCGCCTCATGGAAGCCTATGAGAGGGGCATGTGGAACATGAAGCCCGAAACCCTGGAGAAGATGAAGGAACTCTATCTGGACCTCGAGGAGAGGATCGAGGAGGTCAACGACAGGTACCACTGATTCCGATGGAATGGAAACCGACCCCGCTCCGATTCCGGGACGGGGTCGGATGAAAAACCTGAAAATGTTTTCGAAAGAATCGGTTTCAACGACCGGAGCTCACGTACGAACCTTCCGGACACGGATCGTCATCGTCCACATACAAATCGTCCAACAGGACTATGCGCGGACGGCCGTTCTTCACGGTGATCTCCGAATCCACGTTGTACACGGTCCTGAGATTCTCCTCGGTGAAGACCTCCATCGGGGAACCGACCTTGAACACCCTGCCCTCGTGCATCATTATGACGTTGTCGGAATAGGTCGCGGCGATGTTCAGGTCGTGACTGATGATGATCACGAGTATGCCCTTCTCGTGTGCGAGATTCCTGAGGATGCGGGTGACGTTCATCTGATGTCTGATGTCGAGGTTCGCCGTGGGTTCGTCAAGAAGGAGGATCTTGGGCTCCTGGACCAGACCTCTGGCAAGCATGACCCTCTGATGCTGTCCCGCGGAAAGCTCGTTGAACGACCTCAAAGCCAGATGTTCGATGTCGAGCATCCTCAGCGTATCGTATACGACATCAAGGTCGTGATCGGTGGTCTTCCAGTTGCTGTGGGGATGCCTCCCCATCAGAACGGTATCCACCACAGACAGGGGAAACGAGTTGTTCGCGGTATATGGGACGTACCCGGAGATCTTGGACATCTCCTTGATGCTTATTTCGGAGACGTCCCTCCCGTCGATCATGACCGTCCCCTTGGTTGGGGAGAGGATCTTGTTTATGCAATGTATGAGTGTGGATTTACCCACACCGTTCGGCCCCACTATGGAGACCAACTGGGCACCGGCGATGTCCAGATCTATATCATTCAGAACCACGGCCTCGTTCGAATATCCGAATTCCATTCCTTCGATTGTAACCTTCATTTGAAAACCTCCTTCATGCCCATTCCTTGCTCCTCATCTTCACCAGGATTATGATGAACAGCGGACAGCCTATCATCGCACTGATGACTCCCACCGGCAGACCGTATGTACCGGAAACCCTGGAAACACAATCCGCCACCAGGAGGAATGCCGCCCCGAATGCGGCGGATGCGGGAATCAGATACTTCGACTCGGAACCCACGAATATCCTTGCGATGTGCGGCCCGACCAATCCTATGAACCCTATGGTTCCGGTGAACGATACGACCGCTGCGGTGACCAGGGATACGATGGAAAGGGATGTGAGGGTCGTACGCTTGGTATCGATCCCCATGGTCTGGGCGCAATTCTCACCTGCCATCATAAGATTATACTTCTTGTTGTTCAACATCAGATAGATCAATCCGAGGGTCACGAACACGAAGATTATGCCCACATGACCCCACTCCACCTGGGAGAGCGTACCCACGCGCCATGCATACACATCCGCCAATGTCTCGGAATCCGCGGTCAGCATCAACAATGTGGAGACAGCAGAAAAGACGTACATGATGGCGATACCGATGAGAATGATCTTCGTAGGGGTCATCCTCCTCTTACGGGATATCAGGAGAATCAAAGCCACCGGTATGAGGGAACAGATGAATGCATTGAAGACGGTGGCCAGGTTCCCCCCGACACCGGGAAGTATGGATATCCCCGCTATGGCGGCAATAGTGACCCCGAAGAACGCACCCGAGGATATTCCCATCGTGTAGGAATCGGCCAGAGGGTTGCGGAGAACGGTCTGCATCACCGCACCACCGACTGAAAGCGCGGCACCCGTCATGATTGCGACCAGGGCCTCGGGAACCCTGATATCCCATATTATCAGCTGATCCTGACGGGAGGATACGGGTTGTCCATTGAGATTGCTCCATATTACATCAAAAACCTGTGAAAACGAGGTTTCGTAAAATCCCACGTTCAATGAGAAGATCGCAACCACTGCGGTCAGAATCATGAATCCCGCGATGAACAGGACCTTCCTCCTGCAAAGGCGACGATAACCCTCATGCCTGGATGCCATCAGAACACCTCCTTGTCCGATTTGGACCGGGTCACGAGATACAGGAAGACAGGTGCACCGATGAAGGACATCACGACACCGATGGGTACATTTCCATAATCAAGGAGACACCTCGATGCCAGGTCCGCCAGACACAGGATTATCGCACCCATCAGCATTCCGGCGGGAACCACGAACTTGTTGTCACCACCTATTATGAAACGGGTTATGTGCGGCGCTATGAGGCCCACGAAACCGATGATACCCGTGAAACTGATGATGGATGCGACCAGGATGGATATCAGGATCAGACAAAGCATCCTGAAATTCTCGACATCCAATCCCATGGTCTTGGCACTGTTGTCCCCCATCATCATGAGATTCAACTTGTTGGAGACGACCATGATCAGTACGCTTCCGATGGCAACCACACACAACATCAGAGGAATGTCACTCCAATGAAGATCGCTCACGGCCCCGATCTGCCATATGAACGCATCCTGAAGGGCATCCGCATCGGCGATGACCATCACATACGTGACCATGGCGTTGAAGAAATACGATATGGCGGTACCGATGAGGATGAGCGTGGATGGCGAAGTGTTGATGTATTTCGACAACAAGATCATCATCAAGGCGGGAACCAGTGCCCCTACGAACGCCATGGCGACGATTCCCATCTCCCCTCCCAGGGATGAGAAGGACAGACCGAGTGTTATGGATGCCACTGCTCCGAAACACGCTCCCGACGATATACCGGTCGTGTACGGATCCGCCAAGGGGTTGCCCATCATGCTCTGCATGACCGAACCCCCGAGTGCGAGACCGGCTCCCGCAATGATGGCGGCCACCACACTGGGCAGTACGTTCTCCCATACGTAATGGTCAGCCCACCATTCCGCCTTGTTCGCAGGAACCACACCCATGATGTGATCCAAGATTATCTGATAGGTCTCGAAGAATCCGTATCCGGTCCCTATGGCACAGGATAATACAGCCAACACTACCAGAACCACTAGGGAACAAACCACGAATGATACCTTTTTGGTGATTTCCCGCTTGTAATTCTGCTTGAAATCAATATCTTCTGTACGTTTCACAGTATTCATCCGATCACAACGACGTAAATGGATATTTCGTCCAACATTGGTATTACATTGGATTTTCCTATTTGGATGAGTAATCCAATACGATATATATGGGTTTGTTGTTTGATATGATGGCGATTGAATGAACACCAAACAGATCGCAGTCGTTGGTGTAGTCGCAGTACTGATAGTCGCAGCCGTCGCTGTCGTGATAATGAATCTCGACGATGGCGGTAAGAATGCGGATATCGAGGCGTCCCTTGCAATCGGAGGGAATGTCGACAACGACTACAGAATCGACAGCAAAGACATGGAAATACTGGACAAGATTCTGAATGATGAGATTTCCTCCGAGGAATACCCTCTTGCGGACGTCGATGGGAACGGAACCATCGACCAGGCGGACAAGACATACCTCCAGAAGATCCTTGACGATGAGATGGACTCCGTCTTTGTCACCGACTCCTATGGAAACGTCCAGGAAATCAGCTATCCCCTCGACAACATCATCACGGTCAACGCAGACATGGCCATGCTCGTCTCCAATCTCGGAGCAGTGGACCGTGTCGCAGGATACATCGCATCAGACTATCCCGTCGAACAGACCCTCCTCAGGAACAGCGATGCAATCGACATCTCCTCCGGAAGACAGGTCAAGGAAGCGGAATACAAGGCAATCCGTGACATCGAATCCGACCTCGACAAGAAGGGCGAAAAGATCGGAGCCATTTTCTATTACAGCAGCAGCGCTCTCGGATACAAGGCGGACTTCGAAGCGGCCGGCATCCCCATCCTGAACGTCTACTGCACCTCCCCCGAATCCAACGCCGACGCATATGCGACCTACGGATACCTCTTCGGAGGAGAGTACGTGCAGAAGGGAATAGACATGTGCCAATACTGCTACAACGTCTACGACCACATCAAAAACAAGGTGGGGGACCGCGAAAAGGTCACGGCACTCGGACTCAACATGAACTTCTACGTGTGCAACAACGAATCCCAATATGCCGACATCATAAGATTTGCCGGTGGTGTGCATGTTTTCACTCAGCCCGGAGATGGATCCGAAAAGGTGACCACTCCCGAGGGAATCACCGACTACGACGGAATGATCGACTACATGTTCAACTTCTCCACGCAGGATCTGGTGAACGTGGATCCTCTGGACCTCTGGAAGAACAACAGTAAAATCAAAGTGCTCGAGGCTTCCGCACAATTCGAGGATATGGTCTGGATCAACTGCAGCATGCCCGTCGTCGTAAGGGTGGCATACGTTGCAGAGATCATGTATCCCGACCTCTTCGAGGGGTACGGAGACCAGGTGTTCCAGGAATTCATCGACGAATTCCTCCCCTATCTCAACGACCTCGACGGACAGAAACTCAACATCAACGAGATCATGACCGCCTGTCCTTACAGGGAAGAGTACTACTCCTGATTTGAAACGAATCCACAAGGACCCCTATTTTACCACAGACCCCCGTGGAATCCCGCGGGGGTCACCCCTTTCAAACCCATCAAAAAGTTAGGAAAACCTAACAACGTTACCATTAATAAGTATTGGATGCATCAGCCAATTATCAGTTCATGAGCTGATTGAATGGATGACGACATCATTATCATAACGGATCTCGTGAAGAAATTCGGGGACAAGACCGCCTTGGACGGTCTGGACCTCCGGGTTCATCGCGGGGAATTGTTCGGATTCCTAGGTCCGAACGGTGCTGGAAAGACCACCACGGTCAGATGCATAGCCACGCTGACCAACTATGATTCGGGAACGATCATAGTCGACGGGGTGGATCTGAAGAAGAATCAGACGGCCGCCAAGAACCGCATGGGAGTGATCCAACAGCAGATCTCCCTGGACAAGGACCTCACCATCAGGGAGAACATGATCTCCCATGCCATGTATCATCTAATCCCCAAAAAGGAAAGGGACGAGAGGATCAAGGAGCTGTCCGACTACTTCGACCTCGGCGAATACCTGGACAAACCCGTGGATTCGCTCTCAGGCGGTTGGAAGAAGAGGGCCGCGATCGTCTGCGCCATGCTTCATGAACCCGCGGTGCTGTTCCTGGACGAACCCACCTCCGGATTGGACATCAACGCCAGGCGTCTCCTGTGGGATGTGGTCAAATCGCTGCATGCCAAGGGAACCACTGTTTTCCTCACCACCCATTACATAGAGGAGGCGGAGGCCCTATGCGACAGGGTCGGGATCATCAACAAGGGGAAAATCATAGCCTTGGACGAACCCAAGAAACTCTGTGAGAACGTGGGCAACGTCGCAGTGGAGTACATGGACGAGGGGAAGACCCGGTACAGATACTTCAAAACCGATGAGGAGGCGAAGGAATTCGTCTCGAATCTGAACAATGTAAGCAACGTCACCATCAGGGCCACGAACCTCGAGGACGTGTTCGTAGAAATGACGGGTTCCAGCGTGGGGTCTCAGAAATGACATTTTTGAAAGAAGTGTATGCCGTGGCCTGGGGGGATATGAGGTTCCTCAGACACAACTTCCTCAGCATCCTCATCATGAGCATAATGAGTCCCATCCTCTACCTGGTGGCGTTCGGATACGGACTCCGCTCGGGAAGCACGGACATAGGGGTCTCCTACGTGGCCTTCGTTATCCCCGGTATCGTCGCACTCTCCTCCCTGTCCTCCGCGTTCTCATCCACATCCACGAGGATGAACGTCCAGAGGCTGTATTACAAGAGCTTCGACGAGATGATGATGTGTCCCCTGAGCCTTTCCGCGATAGTGGTCGGAAAATGCATGCTCGGACTCGTACGTGGACTCGTGAGCTGCGGACTCCTGTATGCCATAGGACTCTGCCTTCAGCCCGAGGAACTGGTGTTGTCGCCCCTGTTCGTACTGTGCGTGGTGTGCAGCTGCATGGTGTTCTCCCTCCTGGGGATGTCCGCCGCACTCCTGGCCAAATCCCACCAGAGCATGGGTACGTTCAGCAGCCTGATCATCCTGCCCATGACATTCCTCTGCGGAACGTTCTTCTCCGTCTCCTCACTGAACCCGATCTTCCAGGCGATCCTGTACTGCCTGCCGTTGACCCATGCCAGCGAATGCATCAGGGCGGCCGCCCTTCCCGGAGCCATCCCCGAGTTCCCCTGGATCTCCCTTGTGGTCCTCCTTGCATTCGGAGTGGCGTTCTTCATTCTGAACCATCACCTCCTGAAGACCAGAAAGGTCTGATGGGTGGATCGAAACCGGCCTCACGGCCATTCCAAACCTTTTATACCCACTTATTGTTGGAAGGATGGAGCCGCCCTTGCAGGCGGCAGGTGATGTGAATGATCGACCAACAGACCTTCGAGAACATCCTGAGATACGACGACAATGCCGCTGCCATCATCAAGGCGCTTCAGGGCGGGGTGCGTTCCACGGAACAACTCATGGTCATGGTCCCGCACCCCGAGACGTTCATACAGTCCATGAACCTGCTCGTATCCACCGGGATAATAGGTCCCCCGGAGTGAGGTCAGCTTCCCCTCACCCCGTGGAGGATCTCATCGAGGATGAACAACGCACCCTGGATCCCGTATATGGGACGGGGGATCACGTCATCCAATCCCATAGACGAATGCCCTATGGGGACCGCTATCCTGCACTTCCCCTCTATCTGCATCGTATACGCCTGGATGCCTTCGCAAAGGACCGCACCGCTGCCGGGTTTCGGTTCCATCCCGTACGAATCCGAATAATCCACGGATTGAAGGAATCCCTTCAATGCCTCCACCTCCCCGGAATCGGCCCCCGGATCCACATTGACGGCGACGGGTGCCATCGCGAGATAACGATACAACCACTCCGTCAACGGACGGACCACGGATGCCACGCCTGCGATGGAGAACGTCATCCCCTTGATACGCAGAGCGTTGTATTTCATCCCGACGAACTTCTCGTACACCCTGTTCTTGGCTTTGAAAAGCATGTCCAGGGCAGGCGTCGGATCCCTTCCGGCGACCTCCGCGATGTTCCTTATCCATGATTCGATGGCATCGAACCCCACCGGTGCCCCGGAAACCGGACGTATGATACGGACCCCGTGCCCCTCGTAGTAGTCCGCGATCCCGTCACTGGCCTCGGGGGATATCACGATCCCGAACTCGGCGTTCACGGAATCCCGCATCTCCACGGTGGATGCGCCCGCACCCGGTGCGCATTTGAATCTCAACCCCATGGCCTCGACCAGGCCTGCGAGCTCCTCCGTCGCGGCACGCCAATCCTTGTCCATGACCGTCATTCCCAGAAGAATGAAGGTCCCCTCCTCGGGACAATCCCTGGAGGGTTCCAGGAAATCCATCACCGCCCTCAACATGTGCCCGTGACAGGACGTCATCGGCATCGACACCAGGGATTCGTCCATGTACATGACCTTGGATTCCAACCCCAGGTCACGGATGGCCTTCTCGTGGTTGTCCCCTATCAGGGCGGCACCGGGGGAGTTGATTATGACGATCAACTCGGGCTTCTTGGAATCCAGGTACGGAAGACCCTCCACGACCTTGTAGAAGGCCCCGTTGATGTAATCGTATTCATCGAGATAGGTTGCCGGAACCCGGGGGTAACCGTAGAAATACGGTACGAAATACCCCTGCATGTCATCGGGATCCTCACGCGGGAAGACCGCGGTGGAATACACCATCTGCCTCACCCTGCATCCACCCGGACCATGGAGGAACGCCATTGCATCGGATATGCCCTCCACAGCCATCAGGGCGCCGTTGAATCCATCGGGCGTCACCCTCATACCTTCCTTCCCTCCTTCCAACCCGCATCCTGGGGCAACCTCATGATGTTCTCCAGATATTCCGCGTATTCGAGGACGGGCGTCGCACCGACCCCTATCTTGCTGAACCTGGCCAAACGGCATTTCCCGCTCACGGGCTTCACCAGATCACTTATCAGAAGATCAGGATCCAATGCGACCATGTCCTCGTTCAACCTGTCCGTGTCGTAATCACGGACGATCATGTCCATATGACGGGATACGGGCTCGCAACCCGCCTTCCTGGGACTCGGACTGAAACCGACCCGGACTATGTCGGCACCCAGATCCTTGAGGATGTCGATCAACCAATCCACGTTGTGTGTGAGCTTGTTGATTATTATCACACGCTTCCCCGCGAAACGGGGTGCGTGTTCACTCACGAATGCCGCATACTCCTCCTCTATGCAACGGATCTCCTCCGCGGCACGGTCCTCCATGCCCATGGACTCCCCCATAAGGGTTATCCATTCCTCATAATCGTAGAGGCCCACGGGGATCGGTACGGGGAATGGTTCCCTCCCTGTGCGTTCCTTCACCTTCGCCGCAAGCTCCCTGCAATTGGCGGTGTCGTTCAACATCATGTCGAAGGACGCCCTGCAGAATCCGCGTATGGACTCGGAAGTGGTCTCGTCGACCAGTCTGCAGTTCTCCCTGAGTCCGAAACGGGACAGCATGCGCGTCAAACCCTCGGCGTGTTCCCTGGTGTGGACATCGAAGAAGGATGTCGCTATGATGTTGACCAGACCCTCCTCCTTCGGAACATCTGAATCGATCATCTGCACGATGTGATCCATGGCCATCATGAAGCCGTCGTTGTATTCGCCCGCGATGTCCCCGTCGGCCTCCACGAGATCGATGTTCACCGACGGATTCTCCATGGAGATCCTGTCGACCACGGTCCTGCAATCATCCCCGATGATGCCTGGCATGCAGGTGGTGACGACCGCCACATCCCTGTATCCGTGCGATACGACATCCCTCAGGGTGTCCTCCAGCAGCCTCGTGCCCCCGAATATGGATACGCTGTCGTCCATCCTGGTGCAAAACAGGTTGTGGTTGGGTCTGCTCTTGTATATTCCACGGGAGAACAGCTCCAACACGGATTTCGCACGTGCCGTATCCATCATGTATACGCAGCTGAGCGGACCGTGCAGGACCACGGCGACATCCTCGATCTTGAGATACGCCGCCACGGCACCGTATGTGGCACAGGAGTGCATGATGGGCACATCCTTGATCGATGTCCTGCGACCGCATCCCGTGCAACCGTTTCGTGTACGTATCGCGGAACCGTTCCCGGGACGGATCTCCCTGCCCGCGGCGAGATCGGACATCTGATCGTCATCCAACGGCGTCGGGGAGACGGCCCTGCATCTGCCGTCACGGACATCGATGATGCGCTGTGCGATGGAATCCACGGCGACGGAGACCTCCGAATCGGGATACATCTCGCGGACGGTGTGTCCGTTGGCCTCCGCCTCGGAGAACAGCCTGTGACGGGGGATGACGGCGATGACCTCGGTACCGGCGGCTTTCGCGAACCTGCGGACCAGTTCCTCCTCACCCTCCACCCCACGGGAATTGAGTATTATGCCGATCAGACGGGGCTCACCGGTATCGAAGTTGGCAAGACCCTTCATGATGTTGTTCGCGGCATACATCGCCATGAACTCGCCGGATGTGACGAGGACTATCCCGTCCGCATATTCACCCCTCAACGGAACCGCGAATCCCCCGCAGACCACGTCGCCGAGGACGTCGTAGATCCTCACGTCCGTATCCAGTTTGTCGGCACCGAGTTTCTTCAACGTGTCGAACGTCGTCAGGATCCCGCGTCCGGCGCAACCTATCCCTGGTTCGGGACCGCCCGCCTCGGTACAGAGCACACCGGACGTTCCGGTCTCGATGACGTCTTCAAGCCTCCTTCTGCCCACGGGGACGTTGCGCACATATTCCAGGACGGTCGTCTGTGGCCTCCCTCCGAGCAACAATCTGGTGGAATCGTGTTTCGGATCGCATCCGACCTGCATGACCTTCAACCCCTTCTCCGCGAGGGAGACGGAGATGTTGGCGGACATCGTGGATTTACCGATTCCGCCCTTCCCGTAGACAGCCACTTGATACATTCTACTCCCATGTGTCAGCGTCTGCGGGATATTTAATTGATTGGATATTACGTCCAACTAGGATACGATACGACGAAGCCCGCAAAGAAGACATGCCGATCGAACATGAGATTGTGAAAACGACGAATGGGGAGGGAGAGGACCCCCTCCGGTTTCAAACTTTGATTTTGGCGACGAGCTCATCCAACTTGACGAGCTCCTGGTCACCGGTGGACATGTCCCTCAGGGTGACGCATCCATCCTCCATCTCCTTGGCACCGACGATGACGGCGTAACGGGCCTTGACGGACGAGGCGTATTTCAGGGCCTTTCCCATCTTGCGTCCCATGATGTCCACATCCGCGGACACATCCGCGGAACGCAGCATGGCGACGACTTCGGCGGCCTTCATCCTCATGTCCTCGGAAACGGAGAGCACGTAGGCGTCGATGCCCTTTGGTTCGTAGACCTGTCCCTCCTTCTCCATGGCGAGGAGGATCCTGTCGAATCCGATGGCGAATCCGGTGGAGAACACCTTCTCCCCTCCGAACAGCTCGGACAGTGTGTAGGAACCTCCGCCGCAGATCTGCTTCTCGGCACCAAGGGAGGGGGCCTCCGCCTCGAAGACCATTCCGGTGTAGTAGTCGAGACCGCGGACGACTCCGAGGTCGATCTCGATGTCGACGATACCCATGGCATTCAGGAATCCGACGACCTGTCTCAGGTAATCGCCCACATCGCCGGGGACCCTGTCGAGGACCTCGGTTCCACCGACGGTCTCCGTCAATGCGAAGATGTCCTCCATCGCATCCTCGGACACACCCATCCCGGCCATAAGGGGACGTGCCTCGTCGTAGAGCTTCTTGTCGAGCTTCTGGAGGACCTCCGCCGCCCTCTCCTGAGGGACACCGGCATCTGCGATCCTCTGCCTCAGGACACCGATGTGCCCTATGCGGACCTTGTACTCCTTCAATCCGAGAGCCTTGATCATCGATGCGGCCATGCAGATGACCTCCGCATCGGTCTCGGGGGTGGCACTTCCGATGAGTTCGGCTCCGAACTGGAAGAACTCCCTGTACCTGCCGCTCTGGGGCCTCTCGTACCTGAAGCACTGTCCGAAATAGAAGATCTTGATGGGTTTGGGCTCATTGCTCATGTTGTTGACGAACATCCTGATTGCAGGGGCCGTCATCTCGGGACGGAGTGCGATCTCCCTGTCGCCCTTGTCCTTGAAATCGTAGAGTTCCTTGAGCACATTGGGTCCGGACCTGAGGATGAAAAGCTCCGCATCCTCGAAGATGGGGGTCTCGATCTCCCTGAATCCGAATACTCCGGCGGTATGCCTGAGCTTGTTCTCGTAGAACCTGCGTTTCTCCATCTCATCGGGAAGGAAGTCCCGGGTACCGCGCGGACACTGAATCATGACCGTCGGATGGGGGACCCCATTATAAATGTTGACGCGCGGAGACATGGAGGGCGGCGTCTGTCGGGAAGGACATACGGATTACAAAGATTACAAACGAATGCATATTTACATATCAATGTACTATAAAGGATTAAGATACCATGGACAACAGAAAGGAAACCGAACGCGCAGAACTGCACAGGACGATTTGGGGGATTCAGGGTGGTACCCCGGTTTTGGAAAGGGTCCCCGCCCGTGGACGGGGACTGTGTTTCATTGGGGTTTTCAACGGGATCCGATCTGTCTCTTTACCACGACGATGGCCGAAACGGTACCGATGGCGACCACAAGGACCAGGATCCACCACATTGGCGTGTATCCCGAACCCGTGGAAGAGGCGTTGGCGACCACCAGGATGTCACCCGACACGTTGTAGAGGGACACCCTGTCACCACCCACGCAGTACGCGGTGATGTCGTTGCCGTCGGAGTACACCTTAATGGTGAGGCTACCATATCCGTCGTTGGGACTGACGGTCATGGAGACACCTCCGGCGGGGAACACCGTCGGCGGGGAATCGTATCCTTCCACATTGACCGTGGCATTGGATAAGTCGTAGGTTATGGTGTAGATGCGGTCCCCCGAGATCATGACGTCCTTGTTGGAAGAACAGTAGAGCACGTATGTGTTACCGGAATGACCGATGGCGTTACCATCGACCTCCGCGGTGACCGTGCCTTCGCGGAAGGAGTAGCCCTCCACGACCTTGATCTCGAAGGATATCCAATCGTCACCCTTGCCGGTGATCTCGTAGGTGAGTCCCGGCACGGTGTGGAAGGTGACGATGATGTTCTCACCCACGGTCTCCGAACCTGTGTTTTCCGCAACGGCGACGATAAGGATGTTGCCAGTCACATCCTGAAGATGTACGGAGTTCCCATCGACGCACGAGGCGGTCACATCCGTTCCGTCGGAGTACACCTTGATGGAAAGGTCCCTGTAACCTCTATCTGCGGTGACATTCAGGGTCACCCCGTCCAGAGGCACGGATGAGGGAAGCGTGTCGTATCCGACGGCCTTCACGGATGCGTTGGTCAACTCGTAGGCCATGGAGTATATGCGTTCACCCTTGATGGCGATGTCCGTGTCGGTGGTGCACTCTATCCTGTAGGAAAGACCGTCACCCTCGACCTCGGAACCGTCAACCTCCGCACGGATGGTGCCCTCATGGAACCTGTATCCGTCCTTGACCACGATGTCGAAGGACACCCAATCGCTGCCCTGTCCGGTCGTCACGTATGTGAGACCGGGAACGGAGTGGAACGTCACCAGTATGTTGTCCCCGATGACGACATCCCCGTCGGGAACGACGGAGACGACCCATTTCGAATACACCTTGGTGTTTTCGAGAACGGGTTCCCTGGGGTCGAAGGGTTCGGTGAACAGGGGGTCGGTGAACCATCCCTGGAAGACCTCCCCGAAGCGGTCGGGGAGGTTGGGAGGCTCGACATGATTCTGTCCGAATCTGACGACGGTGTTGCTGTTCAGCTTGGTAGTCGAAACGACCTTTCCGTCGTCGATGAACTCCACCGTTATGACCTCCGAGGGATCGACGTGCAGAGGGATGACCCGCATCTTCATGCTGTCCGAATCGTTTCCACGGGAAACGGTCTGGACGACCAGGATCTCGTCGAGTTCGGTGGCATCGATGGTTATGTACCCCTTGTTGACGAGAACGAAGGGGACCTCCGTCCCATGCTTGTCATATGCCTCCCATACGACGTCTACATCATCCAGGTTGGTACCGGGATACTTGCAGTGGACGGTGTTGCCGTAGCAGTAGAACGTGTCGTCGACCGTTTCGGCCTGGACCGGTTCAGTGCCGACGAGCATGCACACCATCAACACCAGAAGGAACATCGGTACGATTCTGCGGATCATCTCTCAACACCTCGTTCTGCATCAGGTTGAACCGATGGTTATGTCCGCATCGACCACGTCGAATGCGGGTATGACGTACAGGTGGAAGTACGTGGTCTCTTCGGTATTGCTTTCGATGTCGTTGCACTTCAGGATGACCTTGTAGCATCCGGAACCCGCGGTGGAGAGTTTGTAGGTGGTTCCACCTTCTCCAGTCCCTGTAGAGGTGATGGTGGTGTACACATGTTCGTTGTTGTCAACGGAATACACGGCAAGGGTGGAATTGGCCTTATCGGGTGTGATTGTCAGGGTGACGTCATCTCCCTGGACGGCCACGTAATCATAGCAGTTGGTTGCTTTATTACCTGCACCTCCGGTCAGACTGTAGTCGAAGGTGTTGGGATTGTTCTCGGCAGCCTTGACGATTATGGTGATCTTGGAGTGGTACTCGCCGTTGCCCTCGTGTCCGAAGATGTACAGTGTCGCGACGGTTCCTGTGGTTGTGGCCTCCGCGATTCCGGAGATGTAACCGTTCTCGGACATGGAGAGTCCCTCGGGAAGTCCCTCCGCGTACCAGTGGTAGAGATCGATGGATCCCAGAACGGAGGCACCGTTCTCGGAAACCCTGTCCCATGCGTATTTTCCAACCTCGAAGGTCATGGAATTGAATTTGAGGTCCTCCACTGCGGCTCCACTGACCGAAACGTCCATCCTGAACACGAGGGAGTCCATCTCGACATTGACGGTTCCGACGGTGATGTGCATGGTGACCTGGAGTTCCATGATATAATTGCCCGTGGGCCTGTCGACGTTGATGTTGTAGGAACCGATGTTGCTCGCATCCGCGGTTACGGATACTTCACCGCCACCGAAGGTGGTGGGGGTGGACTCCGATCCGTTTCCGGTGTCGTAACCCGTCAACTTTTCAAACACTTTGGTGTAGCTGGTGGCGGCGCTTGCACCGGAGGTCACCTCAGCGACACCGATGGTAAGGGTGTATGCATAACCGTAGTACTCACCCTCGTTGACAGTGAAATTACGAACCTTCTGATCGTCATTGGCGTCGAAGTTCATTCCCGTCAAGGAGATGGTGGATCCTTCCACTTCGTCCGGAACGGATATGCAGCAGACCGCCATCATCGCCATGATACCGGCGACGAGGACTGCAGTTGCTTTCTTAATCATATTATTCAACCTCTTTTTTTTATCAAATCGTTTAACCCGATAACGGGTCTCATCATGCGGCCTCCCGCATGGATTGAGCGTAATGTGTGATTGAATCGAAATCGGAAAGGATGTACAGGATAAGGGTGACATGCCCGGTTTCTATTACGATGGAGCCCGTACCACTATCCTCGGCATGAATGCTCAGAACACCGTCCGCATAGGTGACAGACAGGTCGTCACCCACATCCTTATGGAAGAACTCGTCTCCGAGATCGATTTCGATCGTCTTTCCCGCCTCAACCTCAGACTCCCTTACAACGACAATGTCGACAACAGTCAACACAGGGCCCCCGTCTATCCAAGCGGAACTGAAGTCCAAAGGTATGAGATACTTGAGCTGGATGGAATTGTTTCCGTCGAACATCGATACGGTCAGGGTATCGATGATGCTGGTTCCTGCGGCATCCATCCATATCTTGTCGCCGTCGGAATCCACGGCCGTGTCCGCATCGGTGGTGGGAACACCCCCGCCCATGAACACATCCCATGCCACGGCGTCATCGACGGTGTATCCGTCGAACAGGACCTGATACTCCACCATGGCCATGGTGACGGAGACCACGTCCCCGTTCTTGGAGAAGTCCTGTTGGACGAAACCGCCGAAGGAGCACTCCACGTAATCCGGGATCAAGCTTGCGGTGGTCTTGCTGAGGGTTCCGGTGGAATCGGTGAAAGAGTCTGCCTCGCCTCTGAGGTCGTACTCCGTCACGTCACCGTCTGCAGTGACACCGAGGACGGTTCCGGTGGAGTTCCTAACCAACACCCCTAGACTGATCGGCGATGAACCCTCGAGGAATGTCACCTTAAGGGTCCAAGTGACCGTGACCCTGCACTTCAGCAGGACGTCGGCGGTACCGAGGACGGTGTATGACGGGGATGATCCTGAAAGACCTGCGGTCTCGAACACGGCGTAACCGTCGGTGATGACGACATCGAGGGAATATCCCTCGAACAGGGGGTCACCGGTGTAGGTTCCGTTGCTCCAGGACAGCGACACGTCGTAGGTGCCCGTGCCGTCCAATTTGGTTCCGATCACGGTTACCGATTGCAGTGCCCTGTCGGCGCCGATGATTCCCTCGACCGCGGAGTCGACCCCCACCGCCTTGTAGACGGATATCCTGACGGAGCCGTCATCGGCGAAGGTTCCGAGATCCGAGTACTTGGCGTCGGTCCTTCCGCCGAAACCACCGGTCTTGAGGACATCGTCGCACCAGAGTGCCCAATGATATCCCGAAGGGACGGTGACCCACAGACGGTTGTAAGAATCGGTGGAGACGGTGACGGCAGTGGAGGGATACCCGTTGCTCAGGGTGAACCCGTAGTCGGGATTGTTCCCGGTGACGTCGACGATTTTCAGACCGATATTGTCGTTGTCGGACAACCTGCTCGCATCCCCGTCGGTGACATAGGTGAATGTGAGGGTCACACCGGTTACCAGGGTCACCTTCAGTTCGAAGGAGGATCCCTCGTCCCCGAGGTAGGGGACGGTGAACTCCAGATTCCTGGTGTTCAATCCGGAGAAGACGAATCCCGCATCGGAACGAGTGACGACCTCCGATACGTTGTGGTTGAAGGTGATCACCACGGGCATGTCGTATCCCACCACGTATACCGAGAATTCAGCGACGACGTCCTTTCCCGAGACGGTGACGCTGTTGATTACGGAACCCTCGGGGGACGAATCGGCGATGGTGACGGTCATGTCGTATCTGTACGCCACCCATGGAAGATACAGGTCGATGATCGAATCCCCGTCGAAGTCGCTGTAGAGGGGCTGATCGAATTTCATGTCCACGAACCCGCCATCTTTCATGAGCGCCCACGACAGGTAAGTGTCCCCTGTGCCGGACTTCATGAACTCCATGAGTCCGTATCCCATGCGTTCGTCCCCGACTCCGGAGTAGGGTTGCACACCCTCGAGTTCACCGGGGATGTCGTCCTCCACGTTGTAGAGTCCGTTGTCATGGAGAGACGTGCCTGGTTCTATGACCACGCTCTGCGGTACGACGGCCACTCCGTCGCCGTGGAACCTCACGGTGATTCCGAATCCCGCATACAGGACCACGTCCTCCCTAAGGGCCTCGGAGGGGTTGTACTGCCTGGTGTGACCGGTGTCAAGATACCATCCGTGAAAATACAATTCGTAGTCGAACATCTCCGCGGAGGACACGTCAGGCTGTATCAGGGATATGGAGGAGTTCATGATGGAGAGGAACGTCTGCTCGACACCCTGACAGTACATGGTGATGGATGCGACCGAGCTTCCATATGGCAGGCTGATCGAACCGACGGTGTCGGACCAGGCCATTGTCAGGGGGTTTTCCGACGTGCCGTCTCCTCCGAAGGACAGGGTCTTCATGGAATCCACGCCGTCGTAGACGGGGATGTACCTGAGGGTGACGTTGACGCTGCCTGCGGGCTGGAAGGTGACGCGCACGTGGTACGTGGTCTTGGAATCCTCGCCGGAACCCCTGATGTGAAGGTTCATGGTGTTCCCGGACACCTCCCCGCCGGCGTAGTCCACCCTGATGACCGACGGCCTTATTCCGCCGTTCCCGAAGAACACCTCGCCGTCGATGGCGGCCTGACCGCCGTCTATGACGTTCAAGGGATCGGTACCGTAGTGGGTGGTGACCCAACCCAACTGGTCGAGATAATGATCGTCCGCATACAGGTCCACGGAGGAATCCGTGATGCCCGTGAGGTCGTGGGAGTTCATGGTCACGTGGTAATCGACCATGGAACCGACACCGGGCAAAACGATGTGTCCGGAGCCTGCGTATCCGCCTTGAACCTCCATGACGTTTACCACAGTGGCCAACTGGACCTCGTCCCCCTCGGTGGCCGCCCTTGGTTCGACATAGATGGTGATGTCCACGTCCACCATGTTCACCGGGAGGTACGTGGTACGAACGGTGTCCCCGGCCTGATAGGTGTACTTCACCATCTCCATGATGCTGATCGTGACACCTCCGATGACACCTGATGAACCGAGATGGTCGGCACCACCGTAGTACAGGAACGACAGCAGCTCAGCGTTGAAGTTCAACCGTATGCCCTCGCCTCCCAGGACCACGTATTTGGACAGGCCTTCGCGTATCCAGGCATCGTCGATGAGGACATGGGATGCCAGCAACATTGAATCGGCGGCCATTATGTCACCCGACAGGTCCATTCCGAAGAACATGCGTCCCCCTATGTCGTCGACGGCGGAGAATCCCGATACGGATGTGAACCCATCGTATTCATCGGGGTCCACGAACAGCAGAGTGCCCAAGGCGAGGGGGTTGTTGGCCATGCCGTTGTAGGCGAATACCGTGCCGGCACCTCCCATACGGGGGATGTTCACGTAATCCTTCACGGCCCACACCTCCTGCGTGCCGTCATGACCCTCCTCGAAGGTCCATGTCCTTCCGATCTCGATGTGTCCCACCAGGTACCATGTGCGGGTGACGTTCAGCGTGCCGTCACCGTCCATAACGGAGGCGTCGATGAGGACGTCCCCGGAGAGGACCATGAATCCGGCGGTGGAGGGGTTGCTGCCGAGTGAACCCACGGCGTAGGCGCCGTAGTAGGAGTTGTCATCGCCGACGGAGAGTATGGTGAAACCGTCCACGATTCCGGTGTACTCCTCCCCCTCATCGCGGTAACCGTTGCCGTTGGAATCGATGTAACCCATGTTCTTGTCGCCGAGAACAGAGAACATCCTTCCGTCGTGGATGGTGAGACGGTTACCGGAAAGAACACCGTCCTCGTAGGTGCAGTCCGCACGGGTGGCGGGGGTGGAACCGTCGGTGCTGCTCAGATATGAACCTATGAACGAGGTCTGTGAGCGGAGTTCGAGGTGTGCACCGTCGGAAAGGGTGAGGGACCCTATCCTGTTCAGGGTGACGATGTCACTGAGTTCGGTGGAACCTCCGTCGGTGGCACCCCTTATCTCGAGATGGGATCCGGAGATGGTGACGGCGTCCGCACGCTGTATGGACCATATCGAATGGTCGCCGTATTGATCGTAATCCTCGATGGTGACCTTGGAGGTCCCGCCGATGGTACTGTAGTTGCCGTCCCCGTAGATGTTGCCGTGAAGGCACATGACGTGGTTGTTCTGGGCATCGAAGACCTCCTCCCCCATCCTGTAGGCGAGACCGTTCTCGAAGGTGCCCCCGATGAGGATCTCCGCATCCCCCTCAAGAAGGGGTTTCACATAGGCCTCCCCTCCACTGAGGTTTCCGCCGCCGTATATGTTGTAGACGACCAGAGCGAGGGGCACGTGGTCGTGGTCCTCCTCCTCGGGGGGTGCGGTCCCCAGGTGTTCGAATGCGGGGGAACCGATGTAGATGTGGGAGTCCATGTAGGACCTGCCCTGGAACCCGCCACCGTATATGCTCTGGGAGACGGTTCCGGAGGTCACGAGGATGTAGGCCTGACCGTAGTCGGATTCGTCAGGTATGGTTTTTGAGGGGCAGTCGTTTCCAAGCCTGCTTCCACCGTAGATGGAACCGGACACGGCGGCCCCCTCGACGAGGACCTGCCTTGTGCAGACGTCCATGATGTTGGGAAGGGTACCGTCGGACAACTCGTATCCGAGACCGCCCGCGTGGATGTCCCCGTGTATGGCGGTGGAATCCCCGGAGACGGTGATGTTGACGGAATCGGAGTCTGTGTAGGCGTAAGCGCCCCCTCCGAGCAGGGAGTACCCCCTGGTACCGGGATCGACGGTCGCTCCCCCGTGGACCTTGATCCTTATGGTGTCGGTGTTCACGACCCCCAACACCTCGTCGGAGGTGGAACCCATGCCCCCTCCGAAGACGGTGCCTCCTATCATGGAACCCTCGGCCACCTCCATGTAGATTCCGAGGGTGTCCACGGTACCGAATGCCCCGCCCCCGAATACGTTGCCGACGCTTTCCGCACCGAGTATGTTGATGTAGATGAAGGAGGAGTCCACCGCCGCGTAACCGGAATAGATGTCGGAGTCGTATGCGGCATAAGAGGGGTTGTCCTTCAACCAGGGGATGCGGGCGATTCCGCCCTGGCGATCGACGACTATTATGTCGGGTTCGCCGGTGATCTCGGAGACCCCCTTTCCCCCACCGTGGACCGCACCCTCGACGATGGAATCCGAGAGGACGTTGATGGTGATTGTTCCAGCCTGCATGCATGCGACACCGTCCTCATGGGCGTATCCCGTACCGATGACCGGGACGGACTCGCCTCCGCCGTAGACGGAACCGAGGATGGTTCCGCCGTTGATGTTGAGGACGACCTCATCCACGAAGACCTTGGAGAATCCGGTGGAGTCGTTATAGGATTCGCTCCAGTTGTAGGAACCGTCGATGTTGTGACATATCTTGTCGACGCCTCCGCGTCCACCGCCGAAAACGTCTCCCAGGACGGTTCCGCCATTGATGTTGATTGTTATGGAGTCCAAGGGACTCAGTCCCTTCCCGTCGCCATTGGTGCTTCCGACGGTACCCCTGTATCCCCCTCCGTAAACGTATCCCACGGTGCAACCGTCCTCGAGGGTGACCTCGATGCTGCCGCCGTTGTACATGGAGGAGTAGGTGGCCTTGTAGAATGTGTCGTAACCCGCACCGAATACGGAACCCACTGTTGCGTAGTCGCCGACGACTATGGACGTGTTCTTCACACATTCATTGGAGCCGCTGACCCCTCCGCTGGAACCATCGAGGCCATCGGTGATGGACCCGCAGACCACGTGCTTCACCCATGCCATTCCGGAGATGTCCACGTGGGCGGTGCCGACCACCACTGACTGTCCCCTCCTGCCAGCACCCTGGACGTCCCACAGGACGGAGTCGCCGGAGATGTGGACATGGGTGCTTTCCCCGACGGACCCATTGTTGGAACCGCCGGTGAGGATGGTGGATTCGGTCAGGACCACTCCGCCCGATTGTCCGGCACCGGTGTAGGAGGACTCCAACGTCTTCTCCTCATAGTAGTCGCCGTGCATGTCAAGGGATGTGGCGTACACGTATGCGGAACCCGTGACGACCCCTGTGCCGGAGGATGATCCGATGAGGGTGTCCAAGACATGGACATCCCTCAGGACGATGTACGTGTCCCCGGAGACCGTTCCTCCGCGGGATCCGGATACCACGTTGCCATATGTCCCCGTGTGAACGATCATCTTGGTGCCGTGGACAGTACCGCCGTTGGCGCCGCCGAACAACTGGGGATAACCGCTGCTTGCCGTACCTTCCCCCGTCTCTACGCCCTCGCCGATGACCAGGGTGTGCCCGCCGGCATAGAGTCCGCAGTTTCCGTCACCATGGGTGGATCCCGTGGAGAAGGAACCGGTCAGATGCATCGAATCCATGATGGTGTCGTTTTGGAGAGTCAAGGTGCCCGACCCCAATGCGATGGTGCCACCGCGGACCGTGACAGGCCCTCCAACTTTGCTGAGTACCGAATTGGTGTTATCTGCACTGAGCGAATGGGTGTTGTAGAGTATGTTGGTATAGATGTTGCCGTTGTTAACGGAACCTGTGGTGTTAACCACATATCTGTAATCCCGAATCCGCCAATCCCATTCTCTGGATATGGTGGAATATGATTCCAACTTTTCCCAATTGGCATAGACATGGATACTGCCATCTATGGTGGCAGATTCGATCTGCTCCGCGGACATGACGTCTCCTGGAAGCATGGGTTTGGAATACGTTATGGAACCGTCCTCGCCGACCTGGAGGTACGACCATCCGGCGAAAACCAGTGTGTTACCCCGGGAATAATTATTTATGGGGTACCATTTGTCGATGCCGGGAACCGTCCAGATCTGGGGGTTGTATTCCGTCGAAACCACTGAACCATAATATGTGGCAGTGTACGTGGTTTCATCGTCGGTATAATGATTGTAATTCGTATCGATAGTTGGTTTCTCATGATACAAATGATAAACGACGGTATGTTGTTCGCCGGTGTAAGTGTCCCCGGACACGGCACCATACATCAGAATGGGTACGACTGCCACGGTCACCGTCAACAAAGCCAGAATCAGGGCTTTGACGGATCTGTTCATATGAAAGTCCCCCTCCCCGCATCCGAAGTCGAATCGATAAACACTCACTCACCTACGACAACCATCGAAATCAATGGACACAAACGCAATCGGATTTGAGGACACATCATTACCCGTTACAACATTTACAATTTGTTTTGAAGTTAAATAAAAGACAACTAGATAAAGCTAACAGTCGCATATCAGACAATAAAGTAGTGTTAATTACGACTAATTAAGTAATCAAATGAAAAGATTAAACGCAAGGTCACCATGATATTGAGTAACAAATAATACAAAGATAACAACTCAATGTTATTATATCTCGCGTGCACATATAGGAACATGCGCATGACGGATGACCTGAAGGAATACTTCGACAGGTACTTCGGTCTTGTATAACCATGAGTCATGCAGAACCTGAATCACCCTGTATTTCCACATCCATTCGACAAAGGACGGACGGGCCAGCCAAAATATAATAACCGTCGCACATACGGGGAGAACATCAAACCAAGTCGCGACCCGTTCGTAGGGGCCGCGGAAGAGATGATTCAAATGAAGGCGTTATACAGCGACGGATCGGTACAGGAATGTGAAAACGAACTCGAAGTCCTGAGACACACCGCATCCCACGTCATGGCACAGGCGGTTCAGAGGCTCTACCCCGGAACCAAACTCGCGATCGGACCCGCGATCGACGACGGATTCTACTATGATTTCGACAAGGACGGGGGATTCGTCCCCGAGGACCTCGAGAAGATCGAGGCCGAGATGAAGAAGATCGTCAAGGAGAACCTCAAACTGGAGACCTACACCCTGCCCCGTGACGAGGCGATCGCATACCTCGAGTCCAAAGGCGAGATCTACAAGGTCGAACTCGTCAAGGACCTCCCCGAGGACGCCGCCATCAGCTTCTACAAGCAGGGCGAGTTCGTGGACCTCTGTGCAGGACCCCACGCCATGTACACCAAGGCCGTCAAAGCCTTCAAACTCCTGTCCATCGCCGGTGCATACTGGCGCGGAAACGAGAAGAACAAGATGCTCCAGAGGATATACGGAACCGCGTTCCCCAACAAGGAGGCGTTGGACGCCTACCTCACCATGCTCGAGGAGGCCAAGA
>JAFVZY010000024.1 GCA_017507885.1 Candidatus Methanomethylophilaceae archaeon
CCCTATGTGGACGGCGAAGGAATCGTCGCCGGGGGTGTCGTGCATGACCACGAAGACACCCGCACGGTTCGCCTTGGTGCAGAATCTGGCACATGCCATCAGGTTGCTGGATGCATCGGAGGACGGACGGTCGGAGGACCTCTGTGCACCGACGAGGACGACGGGCTTGGTGACGTCCCCGAGCATGAAGGAGAGTGCCGCGGCGGTGTATCCCATGGTGTCGGTGCCATGGGGGATGATGATCCCATCTGCACCGTTCTCGATCTCCTCGACAACGGCCTTGGCGAGCTCCTGCCAGTGCTCCACGTTCATGTTCTCGGAAAAGATGGAGAACAGAACACGGGCATCGATGTTGGCGATGTCCCTGATCTCGGGCACGGCGTTGACCATGTCGGAGGTGGAGAGTGCAGGGTGGACGGCACCGGTCCTGTAATCCACATAGGATGCGATGGTTCCGCCGGTTCCGATGAGTACCAGCTTGGGGAGTCCCTTCTTGAATTCGACGGGCTCCTCCTTGCGGACGGGTGCGGCGGGCCTCTCGACCACTTCGATCACGGTGGAATCCGTGATACGGACACCGACGTTGTATCCGGATTTCATCTTCAGGATGAGGATGTCCGGGGCACTGAACTCGTGGTGGGGCATCAGGACGCCTGTGAACGTCCTGCCGTCCCTCTCCACGGACAGTCTGGTACCCTCGGTTGCCTGGAG
Source organism: Candidatus Methanomethylophilaceae archaeon (assembly GCA_017507885.1). Taxonomy (GTDB): domain Archaea; phylum Thermoplasmatota; class Thermoplasmata; order Methanomassiliicoccales; family Methanomethylophilaceae; genus Methanoprimaticola. Next base: position 712 of record JAFVZY010000024.1, read on the forward strand.
GGATTCCAGTTTCCTTGAAAGTTGTTCAGAATAGCTCATGCTCAATCGAGACTGGAAAGGGGCAGGGGTTTATGATTGTTGTCAGAGGGTGCGGGAGGGGGCCTGCGGGATGCATCCCGAAGTGCCACATACGGGCGTATGCCGTTCGACGCCCTCAGAGGTCGAATATGTCCGTGAACAGACGTTCTCCCCCGGGCCCGATCCTGTTCTCCGGCCTCAGGCAATCCCATGGATCCAACGTCTCGAAATCCCTGATCCCCCTCACATCCGGTTCCGATGCCCTTGGCATCTCCCCGAAATCCCTGAAATCCGTGAAACGGGTGATGATCGGGGAACCCCTTCCCGCAAACAGCACCGCCTCCCTCGTGAGCGGATCCAGGTTCTGCAACCTGCCCACGGTCATCAACGGTTTTCCGTACGCATCCTCACCCGACAATTCACTGATGCGTCTGAGCAGGGGCAGCTCACGACTGTGGATGTACAGTATGTCGTCACAATTCCCCATGATCGCCTCCGAAAGATCCTCCCCGTACCTGCTCCTCAACTGCCCCAGACCCTGAAGAAGGAGAAGGAAGCGTATTCCACGGCTCCTGGATGTGGCCAACAGCCTCGGAATCGTCTGCATCGCAGGGAATGTCGCGAATTCGTCCAAGACAAACATCACATTCTTCGGAAGACGCTTACCCTCGAAGGAATGGGCGTTCCTCGTGAGCGTGGCGGCCAGTTGTGACACGAACAGCGACACGACCGCGTCACGGGAATCGGTTTCGTCGGGAACGGTGAGGAACACGGCGATCTTGCCCCTCACGCCGATGTCGTTGATGTCCAGGTCGCTGTAGGCCGTCGTGGAACTCAGGGAATCCAACATCATGAACGGCGACATCACCTTGTCGAACATCGAATATATGCAACGCTTGGTACTCTCCGCATTCTTGTACATGCCACAGAGGAGCAGATACTCCGAACCGTCCTTATCCAGATGGTCGAAATACCGGTCGAAGGGCGAATCGTCGGACATCGCCGCGGCCTTGATCTTCACCAGACTGCGCATGTTCACCTGTGCCTCGTCGAAACTGTTCTCGAACAGGGTCAGACACAGACCCGTTATGAAATTCCTGCATGCCAACTCCCAATACGGATCGTTCCAATTGGTGATCGGGCAAAGGACGGCCGACATGTCCATCAACAACTGCTTGGCCCTGTCCCTGTCCATGACGTCGCCGGTGGAGTACAGACGATAGGCATCCAACAACGGGTTCCACGAATAGGACGTCTCGGGGTTGCGCATGTCTATCCTGTATATCTCGTAACCCCTGGCCTCCAGGAACCCCGCCGTTTTGCAATACATGTCCTCCTTGACATCGCTGATGACCATGTGATGTCCGGCATCACCGGACATGAGGATCGTAGGGATGGAGACACCCATCGATTTTCCGGAACCGGTGGTCCCGAACACTATCCCGTGACGTTCGGACACGTCCGTCATGACATGGCCGGGGGAACCCCCCACCACTATGCCCCCGGAGGATGTGCCGTCCAAAGGGAGCGGGACACGACGGATCCCGCGCCTTTCCACGGCATCTGTATGAAGAGACATGTCCGGGATGGAGGACGATACCCTCCCATACCCCCCGTTGACGTCCAGGGGCCACATCCAATCATCCCGGTCACGCTTCCTGTTGACCTTGGAATCCTTCTTGCCCATGGGATCACCCGAACATGTGGTCCGAACACGGTTGCCCCCCGCACCTCGCTGGTGCGGGTTCGGACGAGTCCAATATGGTCAATTCATAGTCCTCATGCATCCTCCGGGCCATTGCGAATCCCGTTCTGATATGGAATTTCAATTCGCGCATGGACAGATCGTCGTCATGCTTCAGGTACACCGTGGAGGAGAAATGGACGTCCCCGTCATCGTCGATACCCATCCTCCCGAAGATGAGATTCTCATTATCCCTGCAGATGCTCTCCATGACCCTGTCCCTGTCGGAACCGTTGAGACGGGTGCACATGGTCGTGTTGAAATGAAGATAATAACCGCCGAGGATGACGCTCTGAATGACCATCTCGTCCTTGCCGTTGATGGGAAATCCGGAAATGACGGCCTTGTTCTTATCGATGCACTTCAGACCCAGTTTTCCGTAAGCCTTGCATACGGCATGGTTCTTCTCCCTTCTGGACAGTCTGTTCTTCCTTCCCGCCTTTTGACTCTGCTTATCGGACATGCGACATGCTATCCACATCCGGATTATGACGTCTTGAGAATCCGAGGGACGGTTCCCCATGGTGCGGCGGACCGCCTTCTTATTAACAGGCTCCCCCATGCCGAACCCATGCACATAGTCCAACCAGGCATGGAGCTCGATGTTCTCAAGGAGAACAGCAAGATCGCCAACGCCAACTACAGGCTGATGAAGGAGCATGGAATCAAATCCGTCGATTTCATGGGATCCATCGGCGCGGGGAAAACGGCGTTGATAATCAAACTCGCCGAGAAACTCAGGTCGAAGGGCGTCCGCGTGTGCGCCATCGCAGGGGATGTCACCGGAGCCGACGACTACACCCGTTTCGAGAAATCGGGACTGGAGGCCGTCAACTGCAGCACCGGCCACGAATGCCACCTGGATGCGAACCTCGTCTCCAAGACCCTGTCCAAGATAAACCTCGATGATTACGATGTGATCTTCATCGAGAACGTGGGCAACCTGGTGTGTCCCGCCGACTTCCCTCTTGGGACGGACTACCGCGTCGTGGTGATCTCCACCACCGAGGGTGACGACATGGTCAGGAAGCACCACGACATCTTCCTCCATTCCGACATCGCCATCCTCAACAAGATCGACATCGCCGATGCGGTGGATGTGGATCCGGAGGTCATCGCAGGCGATTACAGGAAACTCACCGGCGGAATCAAGGACATCTACAAATGCAGCGTGAAGAGGGATCAGGGTCTGGACGAGATCCTCGCTGCAATGAAACTCTGAAACAATCAAGGTGAATCACATGAAGGTACTCACAGTAGGAGGAGGCGGAAGGGAGCACGCGGCCGTCGAGGCCCTGTACAGGTCCGGAGCCGAAATCTATGCGGTCATGAAGAACGCCAACCCCGGAATCATCTCGAAATCCAAGGAATATCTTCTCTGCGACGAGAAGGATGTCGCCAGGGTGTGCGAGTTCGCCAAGGAGAAGGGCGTGGAACTGGCATACGTCGGACCCGAGGCACCCCTCGAGGTCGGGATAGTGGATGCCCTGGAGGCCCAGGGCGTGAAATGCGCCGCACCCACCAAGGCCGCGGCACGCATCGAGACCTCCAAGACGTTCATGAGGGAACTCGTGGACAAGTACGGAATCGAAGGGAACCTCGGATTCGCATCCTTCGACAACGCGAAGGACGCCGAGGAATACCTCAAGGGGATCGACCATGAGATCGTGGTCAAACCCGTGGGACTCACCGGCGGTAAGGGCGTCAAGGTCCAGGGGGAGCACCTCAACTCCTTCGAGGAAACCATGGAATACATCAACGAGATCTTCGACCAGAACATCGGCGGAGCCGGAGTGATACTGGAGGAGAGGGCCGTCGGAGAGGAGTTCACACAGATGGTCTTCGTCGACGGAAGGAACATCGTGCCCCTGCCCCTGGTCCAGGACCACAAGAGGGCCTACGAGGGCGACGTCGGACCCAACACCGGCGGAATGGGTTCCTACACCGATGGGGACCACCTGCTGCCCTTCATCACCCAGACCGAGAGGGAGGAGGCCATCGCCATCCTTCAGAGCATCGTGGACGCCATGGCGGAGGAGGGCTGCCCCTACCACGGAACCATGTACGGACAGTTCATGCTCACCGTCAACGGACCCAGGATCATCGAGATCAACGCAAGGTTCGGAGACCCCGAGGCGATGAACGTCCTGCCCATCCTCGAATCCGGATTCACCGACATCTGTTGGAAGATGGCGACCGGAACCCTCGGAAAGGATGCGGAGTTCGCAAGGAAGGCCACCGTGTGCAAGTACGTGGTCCCCAGGGGATACGGTGTGAAATCCGAGTCCGGACACGAGATCTCCGTGGACGAGAAGGCCATCGCCGAATGCGGTGCCACCGTGTATTACGCCAACGTGGACGTCAAGGACGGGAAACTGGTCACCGGAACCTCCAGGTCCGTCGGGGTCATCGGGATCGCCGACACCCTCGAGGAGGCCGAGCAGAACTGCGAAAAGGCACTCGAACACGTGGTGTGCGATGCCATCGTGGTCCGTCACGACATCGGGACCCGCGCACTGGTCCAGAAGAGGGTGGACCACATGAGGGAACTCCGCTCCGCATGAGACGCATAGCGGTCAAGATAGCGTACCTGGGGGACGGGTATTCCGGCTCCCAGGTGCAACCCGGCACCCCCACCGTGGAGGCGGAGGTGCTGGGAAACCTCCAACACGTTTTGAAAAGGACACCGGAGGAGTTGAACCTCAGATTCTCCAGCCGTACCGACAAAGGTGTGAACTCCCTCGGGAACGCCATCGTCTTCGACACCCCTCTGGAGGATCCGGACAAGCTCCTGAAGGCGCTCAACTCCGTATCCGACGGGATCTTCTACAGGTCGTACTGCTTCGTTGACGGGGACTTCAACGTCCGTCACGCATCCCGTAGGCTATACAGGTACACCGTACCCTCGGAAGGCATGGATCCGGAGAGGACGAGGGAATGCTGCAGGCTGTTCGAAGGGGAGCACGACTTCATCAGGTTCTGCCGCCCCGACGGCAAGGACACCGTGCTGACCCTGGATTCCGTTCAATGCACCTTCGCCGACGAGGTGATCTACCTGGATTTCAACGGCAGATACTACCTGTGGAACATGATCCGTAGGATATCCGCGGCCATAATATCCGTGGGAAGGGGGAGATCTGAACTGTCCGATGTCCGGGAGGCCCTTGACGGTGCCGACAGGACGTTCGGAATGGCACGCCCCGACGCCCTCACCCTGATGGATGTGCAATACGACTGGTTGACGTTCACGCCGGCGGACAGTACCAGATTCGTATCCAGGAAGGAGGACGGACAGTTCACCCATGCCATCCGTTCATCGTTCTACGATTCCCTGTGAAGGATATTAATCGGATTCCGCATACGGGCATCCATGTCGGGCATCGAATCCGGAGTGAATGCTGCCATATCCCAGCTGGAGACCATAGAGAAGGGGAGGGAGGCCGCCATGGCCTGCTCCCGCAGGGTCATACGCCTGTCCAAGAAGGTGATCCATGCCATCCACGACGGGGAACCTGTTGATGAACCCCTGGATCAGATGCGTCGGGAACTCGATGCCATGAAATCCCATTGCTCCACGCCGGAGGTCCTGATGTCCGGACCCGTGCAGGATGCCATGGGCGAATACGCCGAGGCGGAGATCATGTCCGCCCTGGCCTCCGGCGATATTGTCCCTGACCACATCCAACTCGGCATAGGCGCATCCCCGTGGATACAGGGCTTCTGCGACTGTTCGGGGGAGTTGAGACGCATGGTGATGACCCGCCTCGCCGAAGGGGACCTCGATGGGGCGAAAGGGGTATTCTCGATCATGGAGGAGGTCCACGAGGAGATCCAGATGCTGGATGTGCCGGATGCCATAGCACCCGTCAGAAGGAAACAGGACATCGCCCGCGGACTCATGGACAAGACCCGTTCGGAGATGACCCTGGCATCGATCATGTCGGTTAGATGAGTGTTGCATCCTGTTCCGACGTCATCGACAAACTTTGAGTTTCAAATCTCATTTTACCTCGACCTCGACAGGAAACCGGAAAACTTTCGATAATCGGAGGGCCGGAGGGTCGTTGGGCGTTGAACGGAATCGAAGACGATTGACGATACCTTTCAATCGGACATTTTTCAAAAACCCCGCACCCCGAAGATGACCAGGGTGCGGGGAAGGATTGGGGGCGAACCCCCGTTTCAAAGGTTTCAGCGCCTGGACTTGGGCTTTCCGAAGTTCTTGACGGGCTTGCGGTAGACCCAGATGAGGATGATGGCGAGGACGACCACGAGTACGACCGAGAACACGGAGTACAGGGTGTAATCGTTGTCACCGAAGTAGAAGGTGTGCTTCTCCCCGAGTCCCTCGACGACCACGACTCCCTCGACGGCGGGCTCCACCCAGAAGGTGTGCTCGTCTCCATCGGGGGAGACTATCCAGTCGTAGGTGACCTCCGCACTTCCGGCCATGACGAGGTCGAAGGTCGTGTAGCTGTCCTCCATCTTCTGTCCGTCGATGAAGAAGTAGACTCCGAATCCGGTAAGGTCGAGATCCTCGGCGGTGCTGAGGGTCACGGTGAGGGTGACGGGTTCGACGACCTCGATGTCCAGGGAAACCTCGTCGACGACCTCGGAATCCTCTCCTTCGGCGGAGACCTCGACCACGAGGGTGTAGTCCCCTGCGGTCTTGGGGAACTCGACGTCAAGGGTGACGGTTCCGGACACGGTGCCGGTGGAGGGGGAGACCGCAGAGGTCTGGGTCTCGCCCTTGCCGTTGACCAGCTTGGCATTGTACTCGAACTCGCCCTCGGAGGACTCGTACGTGAAGATGTATTCGTGTTCGGATTCTACGGCCACGAGGGTCTCACCCTCGATGTTGCTGAACGCGTCGGCATCGACGGCGGGGACCGCCATCATGCATGCCATCATGGCGATGGCCGCGATTGCTGCGATTGAGATCTTTACTTTCTGCGTGAGAACACCCCCCTCTTGCTTCCGAGCCAGAACACAGCGACGAGCATGAGTATTCCGACCGCGAGCATGAACCAGATTCCGATGGGCACATCGGACCTCTCGTTGAAGACGTCGGATCCGGATGCCTCCATGGAGTCCAGGGTGACATCCACGGTGACGGGGCTCATGTCGAGACTGGCGTTTCCGTTTTCATATGCGACCGCGACGGAGATCGCGGGGGCGTTGTTGTTGGCGGCGGTCTGGAGAAGCATGAGCTTCACATAGACCACGGTGGTCTGGAGACCGTATGCCTCGAAGGATGCACCGCCGGTCATGTCGCTGATGACGAGTCCGGCCTCATCCACGAGTGCGAGGTTCCATCCGGCGACGTTGGCCGCGGTGATGGTGACGGTCTGTGCGGAGACGCCGTTGTTGACGATGGTCACGGCGTACATGTACTCCCCGGCGGAGATCCTGTCGATGGTTGCTCCATCGTCTCCAGCCTTGAGGATGTCAAGGGTTCCGTAGACGGGGGTCGCACCGTTGTCGACGATTGCGACGGACTCGGTCTTCTGCGCGGCGACATCGGTGACCTCAAGGGTCAGACCGGCGTTTCCGACTGCGACGTTGTCGACGTCGTAGATTCCGGTGACGGTGACGTTCTGGGCGGATCCGGCTGCGACGGAGACGGAGTATGCCTCCTTGAGAAGCCATGCGGATCCGGCTGCGATAGTGTACTGCCTGACGACGGGAGTCTCGTTCCTGATCTCGATGACGACGGTTCCGTTCCCATTGGAGAAATCGGAGGAGACGACACCGACGGTGAAGGTCGCATCCTCGTCGACGACGGGGACACCCGCCCCGTAGACGGGGACGTTGCGGAACTCTCCGTCCGCAAGACCGGTGACATCGATCTCTCCCGCATAGTCGTACTCCATGTCGCCCTCGGTGAGGGAGGCCTCGACGGAGAACCTGGCGGAGGTCATGGTCTCGGGGAGTTCGATGGAGAACTGTCCCTTCTCGACATCCGCGGTTATTGCTATTCCGCCTGCGGTTGCGGTGAGGGTTCCCTCCGCCGCGACTCCGATGAATCCGGTGATGGTCATGACCCTGGTGTCGGCGGTGAGGTCCAGGGAGGTGGTTGCGGAACCATCGGTGTACTGGACGTACTTGACGAGCTTGTCGGCTCCGGTTCCACCGACGGACTTGAAGAGGAAATCGAATCCCTTCTGGAGGTAGTAGGACTGACCGACCTTGGCGTACTCTCCCTCGGAGGTGACGGTGACGACGTTTCCGGATCCGGTGGTGACGTCGATCTTGACCGCCTCCATGGGCTCGAGACCGACGATCTCGGAGCTTCCGGGAAGGATGTTGACGGTTCCGTCGAAGTAGTATCCTCCCTCGGTGACCTTTGCGGTGAACTGTCCGGGGTTGATGAGGGTGGGGACATCCTTCTCGAGGACGATGTTGTCGCCTGCGACATAGGGGTCGAGTTCCACCTTGTATGCGGAGGTCACGGTGACCTGCCTGACGTAGTTGGTGTTGGTCACGTTGGCACCGGAGTCGTACTGGGCGATGGTGACGGTGTTGGTCGCGTTGGAGGTGCCGGAGGACACGGTCTTGGAGAGATCGGTGCATGCGAACATGGTGTTGTCCAGGGCTCCGTCGTTGAACAGGGCCTTGACCTCGACGTTGTCGGGGGCGTAGAACACGGCCTGTCCGCTGACGTTGGTCATTCCGTTGAGTGTGTACTCGACGTTGTCGTAGGTGAAGACGACACCGGCCTTGACAAAGGGCAGTGCGACGCTTCCGGTGCTGGTTCCGCTGGCGTACTTGAGTGTGGTGGACACCTTCCTTCCGTCGACCATGGTGATGTCGCCCATGTCGCTGTCGGCGATTCCGGCGATGGATCCGAAGTAGACCTTGGTGGCCTTGTCGGTGGCGTACACGATGCAGTCCTTTCCTGCGGGGAGGTATGCGGTGAACTTTCCATCGGAGTCGGTGACCACGGAGACGGTGGCCCCATCGATGATGAAGGACACGGTTCCGGACCTGTCGAGCTTTCCGGTGACGGTGGCCATGTCGTAGGAGGCGGTGGATGCCACTCCATCCTTGACGGTTCCGAGGACGACCTTTCCGTCGACGATTCCGTAGACGGAGTAGAGGGTCTTGTCGGTGGCCTTTCCGACGGGGAGGGCGACACCGTTGGCATCGGACGTGGTGGAGAACTCGCCCGCATAGACGCTCAGTCCGGGGGCGATTCCGGAGACGACCTGGGAGTCGTAGCCGGTGATGGACACGGACTTGTTGGAGCTGCTGGCGTTCTGGGTGGTGCTCATCATGGAGACGTACTTGCCCTCGAGGGAGACGGTGTAGGTTCCGGGCACCACGGGAATCGCGGCGACACCCTCGACGGTCTCGGCGGAGTAGGACTCGCCGGTGTCGACGTTGGTGGCCCTGACGGTTGTGGTTCCATCCGCGACGAGGTCGCCGTTGGCGTCCTTGACGGTTGCGGTGATGGTCTTGACGGTGAGTCCGATTCCGAAAGTCGTGGAGTCGGCTGCGATTGCAACGGAGACGGATGCCATGGAGGTTCCGGAACCGTTGTAGATGGCGACATCGTATTCGCCGGGAAGGATTCCGGAGACGGAATACGAATCGACGACGTTCTCGACGACGTTCTCCTCGCCGGTGGCCTTGTTGGTCATGACGACCTTGAGTGCGGGACCGTTGTAAACGGCCTCTCCCACCAGAAGGTTTCCGGAGACGGAGACGGTGGAGACCGCGATGTTCGCGGGGACGGCGCCCTTGTCGTAGGATGCGAGGACGACGCTTCCGGATTTGACTGCGACCTTGTAATCGCCGGTGTCGGGGACGGCGACGGCATATGCCCCGTCCTTGACGGTTCCGACGGAGTACACGGTGTACTTTCCGAGGTGCTCGTTGTACTGGAGGACCTCGACGGTCATGCCGTCGACGGCACCGGATGAGACGGAGACGTTTCCGGATTCGGTTCCGGTTCCGAGACCGACGTACTTGTAGAGCATGTAGGAGGAGAGGTAGTTGACGACTCCGCCCTGGGATTTCTGAAGGGCCATCGCGGCATCGTAGTCCATGTACTCCCATCCGTCGGAGGAACCGGTTGCGGTCCTGTCGGGGTTGTACTGGATGATCCACTTGGCGATCTCGAATCCGGCCATTCCCTCGGGGGTGACCACGACGGAATCCTCGGAACCGTCGCTTGCGGAGAGGCTAAAGAGGTAGCTGTAGGAGCTGGACTCGCCGGCCTCGGTGGCGGAGGGTCCGATCATGGCCTTCCAGAGGAAGGTGTCGTACATCGCATCGGTGTAGACGGTGTATCCGAAGTAGTTCATGTAGGTGAAGAACTCGGGTGCGGCCCCGTTGGAGTCGATGTTGTATCCTCCCATGCTGGCCATAGATGAGAAGTTGGAGGATGCACCGGACTGGAGGGGAAGCATCATGGGGTCGACCAGGATGTATCCGATCTTCTCGCCGGCGACAGCACAGACGGAATCGTAGAGTCCGTAGACACCCACGGTTCCGAGCTCCTTGGAGAGGAGTTCGATGCATACGAGGTTTACGGCGTTGATGTCGGAAAGGTCGGATGCGACGCTTCCGTAGACGTCGGGGTTGGCGACGATCTCGTCCTTGGCGGAACAGGGGTCGTTGACGAATCCCTTGATCTTGCCGAAGAGGTCGGCGGATGCGAAGCAGGATGCGAAGTCGTCCACGTTGTTGGACATGATGATGCGCATGGCCATGGCGGCAACCGCTCCGGTGGAACCTTCGGACAGAAGGATGTGGGCCATCGCGGAGGTTCCGTCGCCACGGATGTCGGTGACGGTGTCGAATCCTCCCTGGGATACGGCGTCGTAGGTGTAGTCGATCCAGTTCACGAGGGCGGAATCGGGGTTCTCGACACTGCCCCATATCGCATCGACGGGGTACGAGTCACCGGTCTTGATGACGAACTGGGTGTTTCCGTTGTACAACGGGGAATCGGAATCGTTGGCGGGGGTTCCGGCATCGAGTGCGAAGGAGACTCCGGGGACCGCGATGAGAAGAACCGCCACGAGGACGGATGCGAGGGGCAGGGGCTTGATCATCTTCCTGATTCCACCGGGGAATCCTGCGGATCTGATGTTCCTGGCCCAATCCCTGAGATTGGCCTGCTGGAGGACCATGACAATGGCCGCTCCGGAACCGACACCGAACACGGCTGCGACGACGGCCGCGTTCTGGTAGGAACTCCAGACTGCGAAGAACATCATGTACAGCCAGACGGCGATCATGAGACGGGATGCGGTACGGTCCTTCTTGAGGTACACGTAGGTCTCGTAGAGTGCGAGACAGATGGGGAGCCACATGGTGACCCATCCGTAATAGGACGAGACGTTGGACATGGAGACGCGGTCGGAGACCAGGTCGGCCATTCCCTCGACATAGATGCTGTTGCCGTTGACGAGTGCGTTGAAAAGGTCGGGGACTGCGAAGTACAGTGCGACGAGAACGACCACGAAAACGATGACGAGTGCGGGGATGACGATGATCCAGGGCTTGCTCCTGAGCGCCATGAAGACGAACGCGAAGGCGACAGAGAACACCGCGAGGAGAAGGGGTCCGGAGAAGACCGCGTCGAAGAGACCCGCGGGGATGTAGTATACGGCTGCGAGGACCGTGCCGACAATGATCGCAAGGGCATAGGGCACAATGGCGACCTTCATGTCCGCGCCTCTGAAGCGGTCGGAAACCGCCTGGAGGAGCATGGTGGCGGCGATGACGGCGATGAGAACGCCGAAGCCGTTCCAGGTGAGTGCTGCGAGTCCGAGGAAGACACCGGTGAGGAGACCGTATTTCATTGCGGCCTTGGAGGTGTCTGCGGAATCGAGCGCCTTCGCGGTCTTGACGAGGAAGTACGACATGAACGCTGCGAGGAACGCTGCGAGTGCGTACTCGGTTCCACTGGAGAAGACCGATGTCGCGATGGGCAGAGCGAGGAACGCGTAAACCAGAGCCGCGACGACTCCGGCCCTCTTGTCGAACATCTCCTTTGCGACAAGATACACCGGGATGCAGGCGAGTGCACCGATGACGGGGTTGAGTCCTCCCAATGCTGCGGATGCGGCCTCGGTGGATCCGAGACCGGTCATGGACAGAACGGATGCCACTCCCGCTGCGATGAAGTCGAGGAGAGGGGGATAGACGTTGAGTCCTCCGAGTGGATAGTTGACTGCGGCATCTGCGCCGATGGCATAGCTGCCGCTGAGGATGCTTTCGATTACGTGCAGATGATATTGGCTGCTCGAACCGCCTGAAAGGGCGAAATCGCCCCCGGCGGAAGTTCCGTAGGTGAAGACCGTCCTCAGCAACAGGGTCAATACGACGATCACCGCCAGGGAAACCGAGCACCAGTGGTTTCTTAACCACCCTTTGTCGCTGGAGCCGCGACTGTCCCCCGACTCGGCGGGGGAGGTAGACTCTTTTCCAATTTTACGCATTCTAAATCTCCGTCGTTAGAATGCACGTTCATGAACAGAGCCATATAAAATATCTTTCACGGGTTTATAATAATATAATAATAAAAGGGCGAAGGGAAGGTAAATGGTTTTGGATGATACATCTTACTGTACCGTTCCGGCATCCTCGAGGAACGTCAGGGCCGATGCACGGGGATCCTCGGAACCGTAGATCGCACGACCCACGATGGCGTAGTCCGCACCCGCACGGAGTGCATCGGACGCCTTCCCCCCCTGGGCGCCCACGCCGGGGGACAGGATCTTGAAGCCATCGCCGACGACCGCACGGACGGCGGCGATGCGTTCCGGACGTGTGGCGGGTGCTATGAACCCGGACACCCCGCATTCCACCCCCAGGCGCGCCATGGCCTCGGCATTGGGGGCGGTGAACATCCTGCCTCCCGGATGACTCATCTCGGTGACGGCGTAGACCTCCGCATCCCCTGCGGCCTCCACGGCGGCCTTCAGGGAATCGTCTCCGGTGAACGCGTGGACGATGACCGCGGATGCCCCGCGGGACACGGAGTTCTCGACGATCAGTCTGACCGTGTTGGGGATGTCGGCCACCTTGAAATCACAGATGACCTCGCTGAACTCGGACAGACGGGTGATCATCTGCGGCCCCTCGGAGAGCACGAGTGGCCAGTTGATCTTGATGGCGTCGACGATGTCGCCGACCTTCTCCGCGATGGCGAGGGCTTTGACCCCGTCGGTCTCGTCCAATGCGAGCACGAGTCTGCTTTCCTTCTTCATGGCCTTCATCACGGACCCGACACTTATTAAACCATCGTGCAGGATGGACCGTGCATGCTCATGGAAATGGAATGCGGCTCATTGTGCAACGGAAACGTCGCCGAGGGATGCGAACACTGCATAAACGGCTCGAAGATGGTACTCTTCGTCACCGGCGAATGCAGATGGGGTTGTGAATACTGCCCCGTGTCCCAGGAGAAGAAGGGGAAGGACGTGGTCTACGCCAACGAGGGCCGCGCCTATACCGACGAGGACGTCATAAAGGAGGCCGAATCCATGGACGCCACCGGTACCGGGATCACCGGAGGGGACCCGTTGAACCGCATGGACCGTACCGTACGCATGATCAGGCTCCTCAAGGAGAGGTTCGGTCCCGAGCACCACATCCACCTCTACACCGCCACCATCGACCCGTTGAAGGTCGCGGAACTGGAGGAGGCGGGACTGGACGAGATACGCTTCCACCCTCCGGAGGCCGTGTGGACCCGCATGGACGATACACGCCTGAGGGAGATCGTCGAAACCACCGGGATGGACGTGGGCATAGAGGTCCCCGCACTCCCCGGCAGGGAGGATTCCCTGAACACTCTGGTGGAGTACGCGGATTCCATCGGCGTGGACTTCATCAATCTCAACGAACTGGAATTCTCGGAGAGCAACTGGGACATGATGGCGGACAACGGCTACGAGGTCAGAGACGAGATCTCCTCGGCCGTCCTCGGTTCCGAGGAAACCGCCCGTGCGGTAATGGAATCCCATCCCGACATCAACATCCACTTCTGCTCCTCGCCCTTCAAGGACGGGGTCCAACTACGCAGAAGGCTCATCCGTCGTGCGGAATGCATGTGTACCGACTATCAGGCCATAACCGAGGACGGGACCCTCGTCCGCGGATTCATGTACACGCAGGACACGGGGGCGGCCGCGGAGGCGCTCAGGGACATGGACGTCGAGGAGGACATGTTCCAGATTCTGGAAGGGAAGATTGAGGTCGCACCCTGGATTCTGGAGGAGATCGCCGAGGACATTCCCTGGAAGTGCTACATCTCCGAGCAGTATCCCACCGCGGATGCGTTGGAAGTCGAGAGGACCCCGCTCAACTGAGTCCGGGACAGGGGTTGGACGACAGGACCGATACACGGATCGTCCATACTCCCCCAGACTCATTTTTTGAATCCGATATTTATATGTCGGATATAAGTTCCATAATGTATGTTTAAATATGTTGGATTTAACATCCAAATATATGGTATATTAAAAAACCCCTGGATGCACGGAGACATCCGGGGGTCGTAAGAGGTTTCATGAAGGTGGTTTTTCCCAAAACCGTCCGATGACGGCCGACGGGGGACGGACTTCACTCGACGCTGAGGCTCTGGATCTCGTGGTGTCTGTTCACGATGTCCCTGGCGATGCGGAGATTCTTTCCGGCCTTGCCTATCGCACGGCCCTTGAGTTTGGGATCCACGGTGATGGTGGCGTGTGTAATGTTTCCGCGCTGTTCGATAACGACCTTCTGAGGACCGTATATATGGAAGACGTTCTTGACGAACTGCTCGGGGTCCTCGGAATACTCCACGACCTGGATGTTCTTTCCCGTCTTGTCCTTGAGTCTGATGACATGGTCGCCCTTCTTTCCAACGGCGATGTTGCCCTGACCCTTCTCGACCACGAAGACGAGTTTCTCCTCGGTCTCCATGCAGTCGATGGCGTTGGCCTTGGTGATCTGCTCGAAGAGCGAGATGTACCTGAGGGTATCCTCTGTAAGAACGATATCTGCGGACATGTTTCTCACAGCGTTAAGATGTTGGAGCTACCTTTGTCGATGATTACAAGGGCAGAAACGGAAAAGGGTTTTCCGCAGAGAGCTCCGAGCTCCATGTTGTTTCCGTTGTACACGTGCACCTTGACTCCGATGTCGCCCTTCAGCTCCTCGCTGGGGCAGTTCCTTGCAAGGACGACCATCTGGGCGTTTCCGCTCTTGACGGCCTTGAGGGTCTGGTCGAGACCGAACTCGACCTTTCCGGTGGTGATTGCTGATTTCAATGCTCTGCTGATGTCAATTTTCTCATCGCTCATTCTTCATCCCCCTTTTTCTTGGGTGTGTAAATAATGTTTACTGCACCGGTACCGAGTGTGACCGGCTGTCCGACAATGATGTTCTCGGTGACTCCCTCAAGGTGGTCCACCTCTCCCACCATCGCGGCGTGCAGAAGGTGCGCGGCGGTGATCTCGAAAGCCGCCCTGGCGAGAACCGAGGACTTCTTTCCGGATACTCCGTGCCTTCCGATGGCCTTCACATAACCGTCGTTGGTCATGAGATCGGCCACAAGCATGATGTGTCTGATGTCGACGTCGAGACCCGCTTCTCCGAGGGTTCCCATGGCCTCGTGGATGATGGAGTTCCTGGCCGCCTCGATTCCGAGAACGTCCGCGACCTCCAGGATGCTGTTCGTCATGACGTTGTCAGCATCCACTCCCTCGACCTTGAGAACCTCCTTGAGGTTGCTTCCCTCGGTGATGATCTTCCAAGAACCCTCGGTCTTGGAAAGAACGGCCCTTGTGATGCCGTCGATTCCCTTGATCTTGGCGTTCTTGATGGCGTCGTACATGGACTGGAGTTTCTTGAACGAGGGCTCCTCGGACCACCTGACGACGATCTTGTATTCCGAAGAGTCCAGCTCGACCATTCCACGAACGGCCTTGAGCTTGTTCAATTTGTCGACGATCTCCTCCGAAGTGATGCCTTTGACATCCATCTTGCGGTTGTCGGGATCGACGATGAGTCTCATGTTGGTGATGTCCACCTCGATGGTGGCCACATCCTGCAGCGAGGTGATCTCGATGTTGGATGCCACGAGACGTGCCACGTTCTCGTCCTCTGCGGCGATTCCCTTGAGGGGGATGTCCATGGACGGGGTACTGGGGATGCGCCTGGCATCGACGATCTCGATCAACCTGGGCAATCCCTGTGTGACGTTGATGTTTGCGACTCCCGCGTAGTGGAAGGTACGCATGTTCATCTGCGTACCGGGCTCTCCGAGGGAGTGTGCGGCCATGACACCCGCGGACTCGTTCTGGTCCATGAGGTGTGCGGAGTACATCCTGTATGCCGTGGAGATGAGCTTCTCGCAGGTCTCCTCGTCCAGGTCCGCGTTCTTGATGCGGTCGGCGATGTCGACGATGATCTTCATGGGAAGCTGAACGTCGAGCCTCTCCGCGATGGCTTTGAGTCTGTTCTCCACATCGCTGTAGACGTAGTAGTTGGTGACCTCCTCCATGGGCTGGACGGGCACGTCCTCCACCACGGCCTTCTTGGCCTTGGAGGACGAGGGTCTCTTGCCGATCTTGGTTATGATCTCCGCAGCCTCGGCGGAATCTATTCCCAGGTCCACCAGTGCGTCCACTCCGGCCGCACTGATGTCGCTGAGGGTGTTGTACTGGGTGAGCAACAGTGCCACGACCTCGTCGCGGACTCCCCTGTTGGCCAACGCCTTCATAGTGTCCTTTCTTGCCATTATCACTCACCTCCACCGTCATAGTCCATGTCAAGGTCGTCGTAGTCCTCGGAGTCCTCCTCCTCGATGTATTCCATCTCGTCCTTCTCGAGGGAACCGTAGTCTCCTCCCACATCCTTGGTGTCGATGTGCAGGAGCTCGTCGGCCTTGTCTCCGAGAACCTCTGCGAACAGGTCGTCGAGATCGATCGCCTTACCCCTGACAGTCCTTGCGGGGTCGACTCCGTCCTCTCCGTACCTGAACTGGACGACGGTTCCGATGGTGTTCCTGACGGTTCCGTCGGAGGTCAGCTTGAGGTCCTCCAATGCGGAGACGAGACGCCTCTGCATGTATCCGGACCTGGAGGTCCTGACCGCGGTATCGACCAATCCCTCCCTTCCTCCCATCGCGTGGAAGAAGAACTCGGTGGGGGTCAGACCCGACTTGTACGAATTGGAGCAAAATCCCCTGGCGTATGCACCGAGGTCCCCCTTCTCGAAGTGGGGGAGCGTCCTGTTCCAATATCCTCTGGAGAGCCTCTCTCCACGAACGGCCTGCTGACCGACACAACCCGCCATCTGGGACAGGTTGAGCATGGATCCACGGGCACCGGCCTTGGCCATGATGACCGCGGGGTTGGTCATTCCGAGGTGGTTTCCTGCGATACGTCCGGCCTGGTCACGAGCCTCTCCGAGGACTCCCATGACCTTCACCTCGAGGGTCTCCCTGAGGGAACGTCCGGGCATCTGGTCGAGGGTTCCGTCGTGGAAGGACTCCACGAGATCGGACACCTTGTCGATACACTCCTGACTGAAGGAGCTGATCTGGTTGGCCGCCTCGGCGGGGATGTCCTCGTCACCGATACCGGTACTGAATCCGTGGTTCATGATGGCTCCCAGTGCAAGCCTGGTGACCTGGTTGATGAACAGTGCGGCACGGTCCGCCCCGTAGTCGCGTGCGATACGGTCGAGGATCTTACCCTTGCTGTTTCCGATTCCCTTGACGTCGACGGTTCCGCAGAGGAGCTTTCCGTCACGGATCTTGACATATGCGTCGAAGTCGCACTCCTCCTTCTTGCATCCGGTCTTGCAGTTCCTGCAGATGTTGGATTTGAAGGTGCTGCGGAAGTCGGAGGGGAGCACAGTGGAGAACAGCTGTTTTCCGGTCCAGTAGGGCTCCCCCTTCTCGTCGATGTAGGGCTCGGGCATGGGGATGTCCGAGAGCCTGAACATGATGTTCGCCGCCTCGAACCTGTCGAAGCGGGGGTTGTCGTGGGTGAGGAAGTATGCTCCGGTGATGTGGTCGTGGATGGCTCCGATGATGGGTCCTCCGTACCTGGGGGACAGGATGTTCTCCTGGACCTGCATCAGGATGCGCGCCTCGGCGCGTGCCTCGTCGGACTGGAGGACGTGAAGGTTCATCTCGTCCCCGTCGAAGTCCGCGTTGTAGGGGGGACACACGCACAGGTTGAACCTGAAGGTGCGTCCGGGCATGATCCTGACCCTGTGGGCCATCATGGACATCCTGTGAAGGGAGGGCTGCCTGTTGAACAGGACGACATCCCCGTCGATGAGCTGCCTCTCGACGGTGTAGTCGATCTCGATTCCCTCTGCGACGTCCTCGGAGTTCCTCTCGGTGACCCTGATCCTCCTTCCGTCGGCACGGATCACATAGTTCGCGCCGGGGAGGTAGGGGTCGTCCAGTCCGGGACTGGGTCCGCGCCTGACGATCTCCCTGACCTGCTCGATGTTGTGCTCGTTGACGTGCACGGGAACGGTGAGCTCCCTCGCGGCGAACACGGGCACTCCGACCTCGTTGATGGAGAGCAGGGGATCGGGGGAGATGACGGTACGTGCCGAGAAGTTGACACGCTTTCCGGACAGGTTGGATCTGAAACGTCCCTCCTTACCCTTGAGCCTCTGTGCGAGGGTCTTCAGGGGACGACCGGACCTGTGCCTTGCCGGAGGGATTCCGGAGGTCTGGTTGTCGAAGTAGGTGGTGACGTGGTACTGCAGAAGCTCCCAGAGATCCTCGACGATGAGCTGGGGTGCTCCGGCATCACGGTTCTCCCTGAGCCTCTGGTTGATCCTCAGGACATCGACCAGCTTATGGGTCAGATCGTCCTCGGATCTGTCTCCGGAGTCGAGGGTGATGGAGGGCCTGACGGTCACGGGGGGCACCGCGAGTGCGGTGAGGACCATCCACTCGGGCCTGCAGGTGGAGGGGTCGATTCCGAGGGTCACCAGATCGTCGTCGGTGATCCTCTCGAGCCTCTCACGGACCTCCTTGGGAGTCAGCTTGTGGTTGTCGTTGACCTCCCTGAAGGTGGTGGGCTTGTCGAGTTTGATCTTGACCTGCTCCTTTCCGCAGTAGGGACAGATTCCCTTTCCGGATGCGTCCTTGGCGGTCTCCTTGGAGAAGTTCTTGACATCGATGGTTCCTCCACCGAGCTCCTCCATCCTGTCCATGCTCTCCCTGCGGACCTTGATCTGGTCCTCGGAAAGCATGAGTCTGCCGCACTGGCAGCAGGTGGACTCCAGGAGCATCTTGATGTCCTTGATGAATCCGACATGGATGACCGGCATGGCCAGGTCTATGTGTCCGAAGTGTCCGGGACACTCGTCCACCTTGCATCCGCAGGTCTTGCAGCGGAGTCCGGGCTCGATGACTCCCATGTGGGGGTCCATGAGTCCCATCTCGATGGGGTATCCCTCGTCGTCGTAGGTGTCCGCGGTTATGACCTTGGTTGCGGACATCTTCCTGATCTCCTCGGGGGAGACGCAGGAGAATTTGATCGATCCGATCCTTTTTGTGATTCCACGCACTGTCATCTCAGATCCTCCAGCTGAAGCCTCATGGCCACACCCATAGACAGAAGCTCGTCCATGAGGAGCTTGAACGCATAGGATGTTCCGACGAGGTAGATGTTCGTGTTGTTCTTACATACGGGACAG
The DNA here is from genome assembly GCA_017507885.1 of Candidatus Methanomethylophilaceae archaeon. GTDB lineage: Archaea > Thermoplasmatota > Thermoplasmata > Methanomassiliicoccales > Methanomethylophilaceae > Methanoprimaticola. Next base: position 20,150 of record JAFVZY010000024.1, read on the forward strand.
TACAGGGATCCGTGCCTGTCCATGATTGCGATGTGTCCGCACTTGGGGTTTCCGCAGATGAACTGCTTGGTACCGTCGGATTCGTCGAGCAGACGGTCCTTGATGACCATTGCGGCTCCGTGACCGATCAGACAGTCACGCTCCATCTCTCCGAACCTGAGACCTCCCTGCCTGGAACGTCCCTCGGTGGGCTGCCTGGTGAGGATCTGCACGGGTCCCCTGGACCTGACGTGCATCTTTCCACTGACCATGTGGTGCAGCTTCTCGTAGAAGATGACTCCGGTGTAGACGTCGGCCTGGATCATGCGTCCGGTCCTTCCGTCGTACATGACCTCCTTTCCGGTGTTCCTGAATCCGTTCCTGACGAGTCCGTCACGGATGGAGGTCTCGTTCTCTCCGGAGAATGCGGTACCGTCGATGATGCGTCCCTCCATGGAACCGACCTTTCCTGCGATCATCTCGAGGACGTGTCCGATGGTCATACGGGACGGGATACCGTGGGGGTTGACGACGAGGTCGGGGGTGACTCCGTCGGCGGTGAAGGGCATGTCGCACTGGTCGACGAGCCTTCCGATGACTCCCTTCTGTCCGAACCTGGAGCAGAACTTGTCTCCGAGCTCGGGGATCCTCTCGTCCCTGACCTTGACACGGACCAGCCTAGATCCGTTCTCGGACTCGGTGATCATGACGGAATCGACGTATCCCTTCTCCCCGGGCCTGACGGTGACGGAGGTCTCCCTTCTCTTCTGAGGGGTGAGGAAGTCGGTCTCCTCCTCCAGGAACCTGGGGGGAGAGGTCTTTCCGATCAGGACGTCGGAACCGGTGACGTAACTCTCGGGGGCGATGAGTCCGTCCTCTCCGAGGGATGCGTACGCGAGATCTGCGCGGGCACCCATGATGTCGGGGGAGGGGATCTCGAAGTGGTCCTCCTGTCCTCCGGGGTAACGGCGCTCCTCGGCACGGTAGGACCTCATGAAGGTGGATCTTCCGAGTCCCCTCTGGACGGAGCTCTTGTTCATGACGAGGGCATCCTCGATGTTGTATCCGTGGAAGGACATGACCGCGATGCAGAAGTTCTGTCCCGCGGGCCTGTTCTCGTATCCCATGAACTTCATGGTCTGGGTCTGGACCATGGGGACCTGGGGATACTGCATGAGGTGTCCCCTGGTGTCGGGCCTGATACGGTAGTTGGCGGTGGGGATACCCAGGGCCTGCTTACCCATTCCCGCACCCATGGTGACACGGGGTGCGGAGTTGTGCTCGGGGTAGGGAACGATACCGGATGCCACTCCGAGGATGACCATGGGATCGACCTCCATGTGGGTGTATTGGGGTCCGTTCTTGTTCTCGACCTCGAACTCCTGTTCGCACCATCCGCACTTGAGGAGGGATGCCCCGTCCTTTCCGGGGTTCATCCAATCGACGTCCATGGGGGACAGCGCGTGGTTGCAGCAGGGACAGCGGACGGGGGTCTCGAAGGGCTCGACGAGGATGAGGGCGTCCTCCTCCTCTTCTGCATCGACCCACTCGATGATTCCCTCACGGAACAGGTCGTTCCAGCGGACCTTGCCCTCGCGGATTCCCTCGATGTGCTTCCTGGTGATGGCGGTCTTTCCGTTCTTGACGATGAGCAGGGGCCTTCTGAGACGTCCCTCGTCGCAGTTGATGATGACCTCCCCCATCTCCTCGTCGAAACGGATGTTGATTTCGGATGCGAGGAGACCGCATCTCCTGCGCTCCCTGATCTCGTTGACGAGCCTGTGTGCGTCCGCATGGACTCCGACGAGGTCCCCGTTGACGTAGACACGGGTTCCTCCACCGGTCTTGACGGACTCGATGTCGAGCTCCCTGAGCATCCATTTGATGTCGTTCTCGGGGAAGCCCTCGGAGATGTCGATGATGAGTGCGGCGTTCTTCACCAGACCGCAGTTCTGACCCTCGGGGGTCTCGGAGGGGCACAGCCTTCCCCACTGGGTGGGGTGAAGGTCACGGGCCTCGAAGTGGGGCTGGCTTCTGGTAAGGGAGGACGTGATCCTCCTCAGATGGGACATCGCGGACAGGTTGGAGGTCCTGTCGAGCAGCTGGGAGACTCCTGCGCGTCCGCCGACCCAGTTTCCGGTGGCGAGGGCGTGGAGCAGCTTGTGGGTGAGGAGGTCGGGACGGATGGAGGATGCGATGTTGATGTCGCTCTTCTTCCTGCCCCAGTTCCTCTCCAGCTGGTACTTCAGGTCCTTCATGAGACTGCTGAAGCTGGTCCTGAAGAGATCCTCCATGAGGTCTCCGGAGAGCTTGAGCCTCTTGTTCGCGTAGTGGTCCTTGTCGTCCTCCTTCCTCTTCTTAAGGGAGAGTTCGAGAACGGAGCGTGCGACGCGTCCGAGGAAGATGGCCTTCTTCATGCGGTCCGCCTCGGTGTCACCGAGATGGGGCAGCAGGGAACGGTCGAGGATGCTCTCGACCTTCTTGATCCTGTACTCCTTCGCCTGACCGGCGGCGAAGTTCCTCTCGAGGAACAGGATGGCGTCCTCCTGGGTGTGGAATCCGTTGGGTGCGTAGGTCTTCTTGTCGAAGGATGCCTCGATGTTTGCGTAGACGATGTTCGCCATCTTGTCATCGGAGACGATGGTCTCGAAGATCTCCCTGTCGGACTCCATTCCGAGCGCCTTCATGAGGGCGACCAGGGGGATGGACCCGGATGCGACGGGAACGGAGACCATGACGGTGCCGTCCTTCTTCTTCTCGACAAGGGTGAGCGCACGGTATCCGTCCTTCTGGGAGAACACCTTGGCGACCTCCACGGCGGATCCGTACCTCTCGTTGTACTCGACCATGATCCTGTTGGGGGCCAGGTCCTCGAGGGTGATGAGAACCCTCTCGGTTCCTCCGATGATGAAGTATCCTCCGGGTTCCCTGGGGTCCTCCTTCTGTTTGATGAGCTCGGTGAGATACTCGTTGGGCGAAAGGCTGTGCTCGAGATGGTTCTCCATGACCTGCCTGTTCAGGTTGCATCCGGAGGACTTGACCATCATGGGCAGGTCTCCGACATGGATCCATTTCTCGCTCTCGGGCATCTCCCTCTCCTTTCCGTCCTCGAAGATCTCGAAACGGACGTAGACGGGGGACATGTAGTTGAGGTTCCTGAGCCTCGCCTCCATGGGGGTGAGCTCGTGACTGTATCCGTTGGCCTCCATGACCTTGGGCTCGTCGATGCGGATGGTGGGCCTGGACTGGGGATCGACGTTTCCGTCGGCGTCACGGGGCCTTCCGATGTGGATCTCGATGTTCCTCCCGCCGGTGCGTTCGGGGTCGAGCTTGATGATTCCACGGTCGGCGTCATCGGTGGGGACCCTGATGTCGTCGACGATCCTCTGCATCCTGCTGTTGGGATTCGCAGGGGTGGCGAGGAAATCATCGAATGATGAAATGTGGTGATTGACTATGCTGTGTTCGGAAAAATACAACTTGACTAGATCCCTCAAACGTTTACCCCCTCGTGACGAGTCTGTAACCGACGAATTCCTGTGCGGTCTCGCTTTTCCTCACGACTTTGATTACCCTTCCCTCGTCGATGGGGCCGTGAATGCTTTCCAGGACCTTCACTCCGGGGTCGGACTTCCTGATCTTCGGAAGCTGGTCGCGAGTCATGCCCTTCCTGCCGAGGACAGCCTCCGCCTCCTCTTCCGACAGGAGGTGATGCTCAGGCACGAGAACGTGCTTCAGAACATTGAACGTTAAATTATCTGCTGCCAAGATATCCACCTACTTTCAAACCAGCCCGGTCCGCTGGAAACCAATTGATTTTAGAGAAATGCTGTACATGCCTTCCTCATACTTGATCCGCCGTCGATCGCTCATGAAGTCCATATGGCGGGCCTGAAGGGATTCGAACCCTTGACCACCTGATTAAAAGTCAGATGCTCTACCTAGCTGAGCTACAGGCCCATGGATGCTTAAAGCTTGCAAAAGGGAGGATTCCGTCATCCTATATAAAACATTGTTCAAGAAAAACACGCGGATGCGACGAATACCGCATCGTGCATCCGCGAATGGTTTGAAACAGGCCTCAGACCCTGTTTCCGGACCTCTTTCTCGCGAAGACGAGATATCCTGTGTGCCCGAGCATGTCGAAGGACGGTCTGACCCCTCCGGGGTGGACCTCCATCGCCCTCTGCATGTTCTCCATGGCCTGCACAGAGGCGTAACCCCTGTCGCGCAATGCACGGACGGTGCTGTCCAACTGATTGGCGTTGGGGATGTAGGCGCATATCCTGCCTCCGGAACGGAGATGGGGCTCCAGATTGTCCAATGCGAGCCACGGGTCCGGCATGTCCATGGTGAGTACGTCGTATCCGTCGTCAGGGACATCCATCTCCCTGGCGTCCCCGATCGAATAGGACCAGTACCTGTCCAATCCGGCACGTGCCACGTTCTTGCCAGCACGGACGGCGTTCTCCTCCTTGAGTTCGAGGGTGTGGACCCTTCCCTCGGACGCCACCGCATGGAGAAGCGCCGTGGTCAATCCGCCGGAACCAGCACCGACCTCGAGTACCCTGTCACCGCACTTCACATCGCAATGCAGCAGGATGGTGGCGGCGTCCTTGGGTATGATGACCTGTGCACCTCTGTCGAGGGATGTCATGAGTTCGACGACACCGGGACGGAATATCGTGTACTCCCTGCCTACGATGGACACCACGTCACCCTCTTCGAGGTCCTTGAAGCGGGAGCCGTCGATAGCCCCCATGGAGGGGACCTTGATCATGCCGTACGAGATCCTGAACCAGATTCTCTTTCCGTTGCCGTCCTCGAGATAGACGGTCTCGTTCTCCTGGAATGCCATGACCGTCCGTAAGTGGGGCGGTGTTATAATGATTGGCGGAGGGCGGGCGGAGGGCCCGCCCAGATGGAAGGATGGGTGGGCCGTGGAACGACCCGGGCCCGTTTACATCGTGTGTGCGGCGTAGGCCTGCTTCTCGGTGGGTTCGCCACAGATTATGCACCTGCCCTTGAACGGGACGGGCACATAGGGGACTCCCAGGATCTTGAAATCATAGGTGTCCTCGAACCTGTGTCCGCACTCCTCGCATCCGCACCATCCGAACCTGAGGATCTTGTCCTGGGGGATGTCCTCGAGGGTCTCGATGTCCTGGTAACGGGATTCCTGGACCTCCTGTGCGCGTGCGAGCATGTCCTCAGAGATGACGTCGAGGAGCATCCTGACACCGGGTACGACATCGGCGGCGGAGATGGTCCCCTTCTCGCCGTTGTCCCTTCTGGCGAATGCGACGACACCGTTCTCGATGTCGCGTCCGCCGAGTTCGAGCCTGAGGGGGACGCCCTTGATCTCCCAGTCGTAGTACTTGCTGCCGGGGCGGTCGTCACGGTCATCGAGCTTGACACGGATGCCGCCTGCGACGAGTGCGGACTCGAGGGCCTTGCATGCCGCAAGGACCTCCTCGGAGTTCTTCTTGGAGAAGATGGGGATGATGACGACCTGGAAAGGTGCGATTCCCGGGGGCATGACCAGTCCCTTGTCGTCGCCGTGCACGCCGATCAATGCTCCGACGAGCCTCTCGCTCATTCCGAAGGTGGTCTGATGGACATGCTTGTGCTCGCCGTTCTCGTCCTCGTAGGTAATGTCGTAGGGGACGGAGAAATTGGTGCGGTAGTGATGGATCGAACCCATCTGCAGGGTCCTTCCGTTCGGCATGGATGTGTCGATTCCCACGGTGTAGTGCGCCCCGGGGAACTTGTCCCACTCGGTACGTACGAGCAGGGTGTAGGGCAGACAGATCTTCCTGGCGATCCTCTGAAGGATCTCGACGTCCTCCTCCACCTGGCACTGCGCATCCTCCTCGGACACGTGACAGGTGTGCGACTCGAAGAAGTGGATCTCCCTGACCCTGATGAAGGGACGGGTCTGTTTGGTCTCGTAGCGGAAGGTGTTGACGATCTGATAGGTCTTCAGGGGGAGATCCTGGTGGGACCTCACCCAGAGGGAGAACATTGGGTACATCGCGGTCTCGGACGTGGGTTTGATGACGAGCCTGACGTCCAGTTCGTTGAGACCGGCGTGGGTGACCCAATAGACCTCCTCATCGAATCCCTTGATGTGGTCCTTCTCCTTGGCGAACTCGGTCTCGGGGATCATCAGGGGGAAGCACACCTCGTCGTGCGCGGTGGCGTCGAACTCCTCGCGGATGTAGGTGTCTATCTGCCTCATGATCTTCCATCCGTAGGGCGTCCAGACGTTCATTCCCTTGATGGGGTACCTCTTGTCGGAGAGGCCCGCCTTCTCGACGATGTCCAGATACCAGTCCGCGAAATTGTCCTCCTTCATGGACATGTTCAACCCCTCCTGATTGTGTCGGCGATGAGGTTGGCGACGGAGATGTTGGACACCTCGTTCTCCAGGGTGTTGCAACAGAGGACGGCATCCAGGGAACTGGATGTGAGCTTCTCGATGGCGTTGTTGACGAAAACCCCGTGGGTGCATGCGACGGATACGCTTGCCGCTCCGGCCTCCCTGAGGGCGAATGCCGCGGCGACGATGGTTCCGCCGGTGGAGATCATGTCGTCCACGATGAGGACCCTCTTGCCGGTGCAATCGAAGTGGGCGGGTGCGATACGGACCTCCGTCCCGGAGAGACGGGTCTTCTGGAGATGGTCGTGGGGCACACCGAGCCTGTCGCCGACGTCCTTGGCACGTCCTGCGGCACCGATGTCGGGCGAAAGGACGATGTCGATCCTCCTGTCCCTGAAATAGTCTGCGATGACGGGGGCCGCCTTCAAATCCTCGTGGGGGCAGGTGAAATAGTCCAGGACGGACTCCTTGTGGATGTCGATGGTGATGACCCTGTCGCAATCCATGTCCAGATGCTTCGCCATGATCTTGGCGGAGGTGGGTTCGCCGGGTTTGAAGACCCTGTCCTGCCTGGCGTATCCGAAATAGGGGATCACGAGGGTTATGGACTTGGCACCGAGTCCGCGTACGGCATCCTGCAGAAGGAACATCTCGACCAGATTGCCGTCGGGATAGGTGTTCTGAACGATGATCACGTCGTCCTCGAGGGACTCCGCATCGATGCGGGTGTAGCACTCCCCATCGGGGAAACGGGTGGTGGAGGCCTTTATCAACGGACAATCCAACGCGAGGGATAGCTCCTTGGCCAGGTCCCTCGATGATGAACCGCTAACTATGAACATGGTGCGACCCTATCCGTTGGACCGATTTAATAACGACGGAGGACCGATACGGATTTAACCGCGGGCGGGATGGGAAAGCCCATGACGGAAAAACTGGACGTCGTCACCGACGAGAGGATGGAGAAGTACCTCGACATCACCGCGAGAGCGCTGGCCAAGATCAGGATAGCCGCCCCCGCGAAATCATACAACAGGAGACTGGCGGACAGCTTCATGGAAATGGCCAACTGCTACTACAGCGATGCCAAACACTTCAAGGAGTGCGGGGACTACGTCACGGCCTTCGCAGCGGTGAACTACGCCCATGCATGGCTGGACTGCGGCGCCAGGATCGGCCTCTTCGATGTCGAAGGGGACGACGTGCTGTTCACCCTTTTCGAGTGATCTTGATCTCCCTGTTGGTGGGGGTGCATTCATACGCCCTCACATGACCGCGTCCGAACAGGGAATACACCTCCGAACGGGATGCATCCGTGAACACGCTGTTGCCCAGCATGCACATCCCGGCCCTGAACCCGTTCACGCGGAGCCTGTCCAGGGCCCTCTTCATGGCAGGGGTCTCCAATTCGGCCCCCTCCGAGAAGTCGTTGGACACCTTGAAGAGCATGTCCAGGGACGGTTCCGCGGTGAACTCGACTATGGCGGACTCGGACGCCTCCCTTATACGCCCCACCGCGACCGGATCGCCCAGGACGGTGGGGGTCTTGATGGCGGAACCGATCGTGAACACGGTGAGCGGATCACTGGACGAGAACAGGTGCTCCACCCTCCCGTATGGCGGCAGACCCGGGATGGTCCTCACCGGGAATCTCGAACCGCCCACTATCGCCGGGACGTCGCCGAGACCCCCTCCCGCCTTCACCTCCGCCACATGGGCGGCTTCGAACGCCTGTTGACGGGTCTTGCCCTCGATGTGCGCGATGCACACCGCGGCCGCCACCGCCCCTGCGGCACTCATGCCGAACCCCTGACTCACGGGGAGGTCGTTCTCTATCGTAATGTCGTACCCCCTGGCGGGGGAGAGCAGCTCCACCATCAGACGGGTGACCTCCGCGATGGAAACGCTGCCGTCTATGGTTATGTTGACCTCCCTGTCGTAACGGGGCTCCACCGTGACGTTCGCACCCAGATTCAGACGGATGCCCATCCCGCGCGACCCCGTGGCCAACGGATTCAGGGATGACAACGGTTGGAACACGCAGGATACGTGTCCCGGACAGAACGCCTTCGTCATAGGGAACCCTTCAGAACATCGAGGATGTCGTCGGCCACCGCCCTCTTCCCTCCACGGGACCTTCTGACGCCGTCGCGGGTGACTATGCAGACACTGGACTCCGGGGCCCCTGCACACGACACGTCGTTGGCGACCACCGCATACAGCCCGTACGAATCCATGCGGGAACGGGCGCGGTCGCACAGATCCTGCTCCGACAACCCGGATTCGGCCTTGAAACCGACGACCACGGGGCAACGCTCAGCGATCAGGGGCAGCATCTTGGGGACCGGTTCCATCCTGAGTTCCAAAGCGGAATCGCTGGATATCTTCCCGGACACGGGCTCCGGCGCGAAATCGGACAGTGCGGCCGGAACCAGGACCGCATCATGGTCTATGCGGGGGATCATGGCCTCGAGATCCGAAACGGATCCGAACCTGACTGTCCTGATGTAATCCGGAATCTGGACGGAGCATCCCCCCATCCATAGTTCTACATCCGCACCCTGCTGGAACGCCCTGAGGGCGAGGGACACCGCCATCTCCCCGGATGAACGGTTTGTCACGACCCTCATGTCGTCGATCGGCTCCTCCCCACGACCTCCGATGACCAGTATCCTGCGACCTTTCAACGGGCTGTCGCTGACGATCGCAAGGGTGCGGGACACGACCTCGTCACGGGTGGCCACCTTGGCACGGACGCCGTCGGTGCGGGGACCTATGAACTCCACCCCCCAGGATTTCAGGCGGGCGATGTTCTCCGCCACCGCGGGATTCCTGTACATGGACTCATGCATGGCAGGTGCCACGGCCACGAGGACGTCGGCACCCAGTGCCACGGTGGCCATGGATGTGACGGTGGTGTCGTCTATGCCATTGGCGATCTTTGATACGGTGTTGGCCGTGGCCGGATAGATCAGAAGGAGTGCCGCATCCCCGGGATGACCGACGAAATCCACGTGTTCGGTGCCGCCCGTCAACTCGAGGACGGGATAGGTTCCGCAGGCGAATTCCATGGCATCGGGCGCGACGAGTCTGGAGGCCGCAGGGGTCATGGCGACCTTCACCGTGGCCCCGTATCTGATGAGTTCCCTTATCGTGTAGAAACATTCGGTGGCCGCAATGCTGCCCGTGATGCCCATGACGATCGTCTTTCCGACGAGGTCGTCGCCCTTCTCGCAGTAGACCTCCTCCGACGGATGCATCAGAGCACCCCCCTTATGATCGACGCGACCTCCTCGTACACCTCGTCGGGGGTACGGGATGCATCCACCACCCTGAATCCGAACCTTTCGGCCAGGTCCAGGTACGACGACCTCACCCTGCGGAGGAATTCGAGGTCCTCGAACTTGCTGACCTCCTCCCCGCGGGAATCCACCCTGCCCAAACCGGCTTCGGGGTCTATATCGAGGAGGATGACCAGGTCGGGACGATCGATGAAACGCGAATTGATGGTGATGAGCCATTCCGCATCCACGGCGACACCATCCAGACCGGAGGACTGATACGCCACGGTGGATGCGAAATACCTATCGCACAGCACGACCACCCCTTCCGAGACGGATTCCATGATCCTTTCCGTGTGATCGTTGCGGTCGGCCACGAAGAGGAGCGCCTCGGTCTCCTGGGAGATCGGGCCCGCGGCACCGGAACGGATGATGGCCCCGATTCCGCCGTGCGTGGGCTCCGCCGTGGCGACGGCGGGGATGCCACGGGCACCCAGCGTCTCGGCGACCCTTTTGCACAGGGTGCTCTTTCCGGAACCGTCTATACCTTCGAAAACAATGAACGCTCCACTCATCATCCCGCGGATGCGTCATCCACTGATAGAGTTTTGCAAAAGTGCCATGACGGAATCGATGGATTCGACATCCTTGGCGTAAGGTCTGCACAGGAAGGCCATGTCGGACCTTATGCGGTCGTCGTAACGGACGCCCAGTGAGGACAGGTTGTCCCTGAGCGCATGTGCCAGATTGCCTCCGCGACGGTCCCAGTCGGTGAGGATCACGGCCATCCTGCCGGACCTCCAGACGTACTCCGATGCCCTCACGGGACCGCCCGAGCTCTGCACACAGTGGAATTCCCCCTCCACACCCACCGCGGTGAGCGCAGAGACGTCCTTCAGACCCTCCACCAGGATCACATGGGTCCCCCTTAGGGAATTCAGCTCCTCGATCAGGGCCTCCAGGGCCTCCAGGCGATCGGCGTCATCCAACATTGACACCGTCCAAAATGGATAGTATCCTGTCGGGGTCCCCGGAGACCGTCACGGTCTTCTGCCTGTTCAGATGCCCGGACGTGACCTGGGAGGGCATACCGGTGATCTCGCGGAACAGCTCCTCCACCTCCTTGTTCGCCCTTCCGTCCAGCGGCGGGGCCTTTACACGGACGATCATCCTGCGTCTCCATTGGTCGTATCCCTCCGGACCGGACCTGTTGGAACGGGGCGAGACCAGTATGTCCACCTCCAACGAACCGTTCCTGCGTCTGGAAACATCCTCGGCCTTCATACACCTCGGAGGACGGGATACATGATAACGTTTTCAGCGGACCAAAGCCGCAAAGATGAAAAAACAAGGGTCACGCCATGTTTAACTACAACTCCGCACATGACCCCGGGATGAGCTCCGTCTATGAACCCATGTCATTCGAGGACCTGTCCGAACTCTACAGAGTGGAGATGAGGAGCAACGCCCTCACACAGGTCAGAAAGGACCTCTTCAGGTCCTTGGCGGATCTCATGAGCAGACTCAGGGCCGATTACGACAAACAGATGGCCATAGACCCCGAATCCGTCATGTGCGAGGGTGCCAACCAGCGCAGGAAGAAGGCGGAGAGGATCTGCAAGGACATCCTCCTGATCAGGAATCAGAAGATATGCCAGATGGCCATCAGGGGCGCAGCCGGAGCCAACAACGATCTGGATTACCTCACCGACGAGGAACGCGACCTGTACCATACCGTGATGGAGGCGTCCCGCAGGAACATGGGTGAGATCGACAGGCTCCGTGGAAGGAAGGTCACCGTGGACACGCGCATAGACGACGTCCGTCCCCCCAGTCCCCCCGTCCAGGAGAAGCCTGTGCAGGAGGAACGCCCGGAACTCCCTCCCGAACTGTTCGATGAACCGATCGACGATTTCATGGAGGATATGTTCGACGATCCCGCGGACATTCCGGACCCCGTTCCGGAGGAACCCATACCCGAGGATTTCGAGAGGATGCAGGAAAGGGAGGAGACCCCCGGGATGACCTCCCCCATGCCCGAATCCGTCGGAACACCGGAACCGGAACCCGTGAAGAAACAGGAAGACAAACCGAAGGGACCCTTGGAACCGATAGGCAAGGCCACAGACGAGGACCTTGAACCCGTCCTGGTGAGGATTCTGGAGGACCTGCCCCCGTTCGCGGGCGCTGTCAGGGATTACGAACTCGTCAGGGAGGACCTGGTCATGCTGCCCCGCGCACTGGCCGAGGCGCTGGTCAATTCGGAAAAGGCCGTGATGATCAGGCCTACACCCTGAGCGTCCTGGTATCGCCCTGGAACTCGAGGCAATCTATCTTGTACCGCTTGATGCCAGTTATCTCGGAGACCGTCTCACGGGCGACGTCGGGCTCGTTGTTGGTACGACTCAGATGTGCGAGGAATATCTGCCTGCGATCGTTCATGGTGCGACGTATGGCATTGCCGCAATCCACATTCGACATGTGGCCCCTCTCGCTACCGATCAGCTTTTTCAAAGTGTACGGATAGGGACCGTTGACGAGCATGTCGTTGTCGTAGTTGGCCTCGATGACCGCTATGTCCGCCTCGGACAATGCCTGTTCGATCTGAAAAGTGAATTTTCCCGTGTCCGTGGCCAGAAGGATCTTCCTGCCGTCGCATTCGGTGAGGAACGCATTGGGTTCCGCGGCGTTATGGGATGTGGGCAACGGTGTGACGTGTATGCAACCGACATCGAACGATCTCCGCATGTCGTAGGGGATGTAATCCACCCTCCCGAGATTCACGTTGTTCAACGTACCCGGGCTCCCCATGACCGGTATGTCGAGTTTTCTCGCCACAGGGCCCGCACCGGAGACGTGGTCGGAATGTTCATGTGTGAGAAGAAGGGCCTTGATGCAGGAGGGGTCGACCCCCTCCTGGTCCATCAGGGACATGATGCGGCGACAGCTTATGCCCGCATCTATCATCACGGCCTCCCCGTCCGATTCTATGACGGCGCAGTTCCCGTCGCTTCCGCTCGCGAGTACGTGCACCTCCATCTCGGATCAGACCTTTTTCTTGTAGAGTGCGAAGATTATGTCCGCCCTGGAGATGACTCCCAGTACGACACCCTTCTCGATGACGGGAACACGGTTCACATCCATCTCCATCATGGATTTGAGAACCTCCATGAGGGTGGCGTCGGGACCTGTGGTGAGAACGGTACGGACCATGATGTTGGAGATCTCTAGGTTGGAGATCTCCTCGGAAATGGTCTTCAACTGATCGTCCGCGAGATTGTCGGAATCCAGGGGGTTGTTGAGCATGACGGACCCCTCACGGTTCTTGTCAAGGGAAACCTGGTATCTGTAGAGCAGGTTGAGAATGTCATTCTCGCTGAGGATTCCGAGGAGATGATTCCTGTTGTCCACAACAGGGGCCCCGGAGATGTTGTCAACTGCAAACTTTATTGCGGCCTTCTTCACGGTATCCGTGGGCTGCAGAGTGACCACATCGGTGGTCATCAAATCCCTGACTTTCAATTTGGGCATCGTATCGTGTATCTTGCAGACGCTTATATTCATTGGGGTAGGTGAATCGGACTCCTGAAAACGGCCTGAAGAACATGTTTTCGGATGCGTCCGAACGAAACCATTCATCGACTAAAAGATAGTTTTATATAATAGAAAGATATCACAGGATTTGTACGGGCCTGTAGCTCAGCTAGGTAGAGCGATGGACTCTTAATCCATCGGCCAAGGGTTCGAATCCCTTCAGGCCCGCCATTTCTTGTACACTTCCATTCATTATGCGTTTTATCTCCGATTCGGTCATTCCCATGATTCTTCGCAATCGGGGCGGAGCCTTTGTCTATGTTTTGAACCTATGGGAATTTTGAATGGAACTTTGAAGGAATTTTGAAAGAGCGAAGAACTCAGAAAAACGAACCCGTTGACAGATATGCCGTTGGTTTGGCATTCTTTGTGATATGGCTTTGAGAACCGAACCCTTGTACGCCATGCGCTTCGATAACCATCTCAAAACGATTCCACACAACCGTTCCAGAGTCAATCCGGATGAATCGAGTGAAAAATGAAAGTGAACTTTGAATGGAACTTTAAAGGAATATTGATTTGTTCTTTCACGACCACCGACACAATTGATTCTATGACGAACCTGGGCCGTGAAAACGAGGAGAGAGAATTCAAAGAGAGTACAACGGAAGTGGAAAAAGGAATAATCTCACTCCAAGGGGGAAATCCTGATTCTTACAGCATGAGGGAATTTCCGAACTATACGCTGGACGATATATCGGATTTCACGGGATTGCGCAGATCGTCCATCGGCAAAACGGTACCGAAGCTACGCTCCAGAAGGCTGGTGGAAAGGACCGGTTCCAAAAGGAACGGGGGATGGATCGTCCATTACGACGGATGATTCCTGATGAAAGGGGTTTGGGAGGGCGTCATACCCTCCCTGCTTCAGGTCTCGATCTCCAAGGTGCTTCCGCTGGAACCCACCTTGCCGTTCCTCACGACTATCTTCCTGTCCATCTGGGTCTTCAAGGCCTCCACATGGGAGATGATTCCTATGAGGCAATCCCCTCCCGAGAGATTCATCAACACCGACAGCGACTGCTTCAGGGCCTCGGGGTCGAGGGAACCGAATCCCTCGTCCACGAACAGAGTCTCAATCCTGAGACCGCCGTTGATCCTCTGGACCGCATCGGACAATCCCAATGCGAGGGACAGCGCCGCCATGAACGACTCCCCACCGGAAAGGGTGGTTGAGACCCTCCTGCGTCCGGTGAACTTGTCGAGCACGTCGATGTCGAGACCGAACTGCTGCCTCTTGTCCGTGGCCTCCTCCCTGATGACCAGTTCGTAACGGCCGTCTGTCATGACCCTGAACCTCTCATTAGCGAAGTACAGGACCCTCTTGAAGTAGACCGCCTGCACGTAAGCCTCGAAGGACTGCTTCACACCGGTGTTTCCGGACACGGCCTCGGCCAGTCTCCTGATGTCACCGCAGCTCCTGTCCAGGTCCTCCAGGTCCCTCATGTGCCTGGACAGACCATCCATGGTCCTGGTGTTGGCCTTCACGCGGACCTCGAGCCCCATGATGCTGTTCTGACAGTCCTTGATGCGGATGTCCAGGTCGCCGATGTACTCGTCCAGGGCCTGGATGTCCACTGGTTCACGGTCCCCGACGTCGCCCTCCAGCTTGGCGATGAGGGTATGCATGGAATTGATCTCGGAATCGTACCCCTTGACCGTCGCATCCATCTGCGGGATGGTGTCCTCCCTCCCGAGGAGCTCGTTGCAGGACTCCTCGTCGAGGGAGTTCTCGGACAGGAGGCGTTCGAACTCCGCCTCGGCCTTCTCCAATTCCGACAGGGACTTGTCGATAACGTCGACCTTGGCTTCGATGTCCCCTTCGATGTTGGACCTTCTCTCCCTGCACTCCTGCACGGCGACCCTGTGGGCCTCCACCTTGGCGGAACTGTCCGCGATGGATGCCTCCAGGGACTTCACCGCCTCGTCGAGGTCGGCGAGGGCGGGGTAGCGTTCGTCCACGGGGAGGGATTCCAATCTTCCCTTGAGGATGGAGATCTCGTTCTGTGCATTGCGGTGTTTGGCGTCCTCCTTCTCCATGAGACCCTTCCAATAGGTCTCCTCCTCGTCCAGCTTCTCGAAACCGGCGTTTATCTCCGCCATCCTGTCACGGATGGGGATCAGGTTGGCGATCTCGTTCCTATAGGCCGCCTCGACGCCGTCCAGTTCGACGGTCATGTCATGGATCACCTCCAGGTGTTCGGATTCATTGGGGTCCATGAGGAGCTCCGTGAGGATGTCCGTGCACTGCGACCATATCTCATCGGAACGGGCCCTGGCGGAATGCACCTTCGAATTCAGATCCTCCATCACCTGACGCTTCTTCTCCTGGTCCTCCCTCATCATGTCCAGGGACTCGCGGGTGGGGACGTCCTCGGAGAGACTCGCGGGGGAGGGGTGATCCATGGAACCGCAGACGGGACAGGGCCGACCGACCTCGAGACGGGAAGCGATCATGCCGGCCTGACCCAGGTAGAAGCGGTCCTCCGCATCGTCCACCCTGGCGTTCATCATTCTGAGTTCGCTCAACGCGGATACATACCTCCTCTCCAGACCGTCAAGCTCGATCATGGCGTCCGAATGGGCGCCCAGGGCCTTGCGTGCCTTCGCCAACAGTTCCCTGCGGGTCTTGCAACCGTCGAGAAGACCGTTCAGCTCCCCGATCCTGACCTCCACGTTGGAGTTCTCGGACAGGTACCTCCTGTTCTCGACCTTGACCCCCTCTATCCTGGAGAGTTCCTTCCTGGCCCCGTCCACCTGTGCGGCGGTGAAATCAAGGAGCTTGGTCTGGATTCCGAGGTCCTTCTCGCATTCCGCCCTGACCTCGTAGGCCCCGCGCCTCCCGTTCAACAGGAGGAGTTCCTCCCTGCATTCGTCGGCGAGCTTCTGGAACCCGGAGATCATGTCGGTCTCCCCTTCGAGTTTGTCGAGTTCCGCCTGAACGGCGGCGAGGTTGGACTTCGACTCCTCGAGGAGTGCTTTGGTGGAACAGATGTCGTCCATCAGGGTGGTGACCCTGTTCTTGGGGACCTTGAGTGTGGATACGGCCATGCGAACGGAATCCAACTCCCTACGGGTGATGTCGATCTCAGGGGAACGGGACTGCAGATCCGCGAGCCTGTTCCTGGATTCGGCGAGCTGCCCGAGGGAACGGTTCAGGCCCTCGCCCTCGATCTTGACCGCGACGAGCCTGTTGCGCTCCGTGTCGAGTTCCACGACCTTGCCCCTGTATTCGGCTATGGCGGATGTGTCGGCCTCTTTGCGGGCGATGGCGATTTCAAGGACCTCCGATGCGTAGGCGACCATGCCCTTCCTCTCCTCGTATTCGGGACAGTCTGGGATCTCCAGGGCACCCATATCCTTGACGATCTGTTCCTTGGCGTGAGAGTATTCGTTCTCGTAACCCCTCGCGGTTTCGAGGATCCTGTCCTGGAACCTCTTGACGTTCTCGGTGGAGAAGATCTTGCGGAAGATCTCACCCCTGTCCTTGGTGCTGGAGTCGAGGAGCTTCCTGAACTCCCCCTGTGCGAGCATGGACACCTGCTTCCACTGGTCGAAATCCATTCCGATTATTTCGACCACCTTGGCGGAAACCTCGGCCTCCTTGGTGTAGACCCTGTCGCCCGCGATGAACTCCACGGATGAGGGCTTCCTGGTCATGCCGGTGCCCCTCTGTTTGGGACGCTCCTGGTCGGGGTACCTGATGATAGAGTACTCCTCCCCGTCATGCTCGAAGAACAGCTCCACGTAGGTCTCCGTCCTGGGATCGGCGAAGTGGCTGCGGATTCCGGTCCTGCGTCCGTCGTTGGTCTTCCCGTAGAGGACGTAGGTGATGGCGTTGAAGATGGAGGTCTTCCCCGCCCCGGTGTCACCGGTGATCAGGAAGAGTCCGTTGCCGCCAAACCTCTTGAAATCGACCTCCACCTTCCCCCCGTAGGGTCCAAAAGCGGACATGGTGAGCACGAGGGGCTTCACATTATCGCCCCCATGTCGTCATCCATGAGGTCCGCGACCAGTTTCCTCTGGGAATCCGTGAGCGGAGCGCCGGTCCTGAGCTCATAGAACTGGGAGAACAGCTCCATCATGTCCATCCTCTCCACCGCCACCTCCTCGGTGACCCCCTTAATGCCCTCGGTTCCAACCACATCGATGTTCATGGTGTTGGGGAACACCTCCCTGAGACGGGAGAGGGCGTCGATGGCATCCTCGGTGAGGGTGACGTAGATGTAGTCCTCCCTGCCGGGGTCGTTCCTGCCGTACGCGATGAGGTCCTCCAGCCTTCCGGTGATCTGCCTCATGTCACGGAGGGGCATCAGGGGCTCGTAGCTCAGTTCGACGCCGTCGGCGGTGATGTCGACGATGGTGACGGACTTCTGATGATCCTTTTCGGACAGGGAGTACTTCAGAGGGGTTCCGCAGTAGCGGACGGTCTCCCTTCCGATGCTCTGGGGCTTGTGGATGTGGCCGAGGGCGACGTAGTCGAACCCGTCGAACACGGATGCCTTCACGGATTCGGTTCCTCCGACGAAGACGGATTCGGAATCGCAGGTGACGGGGGAGTCGCCGTCGGAGACTATGAACTGATGGGTGACGGCGATCTTCGGGACACCCTCCTCGATTTCAGTGTGGGCTATCGCGGATGCAACGGCGTCGGTGTAATCATCGATCTCCTCATCGGGGTACATCCTACGGACATGGGCGGGTTTAATGAACGGAAGAAGGTACACATCCACCCTCTCATCCCCACGGACGAGGGTGTGACGGTCCATGGTGCCGGAGAACACCCCGGATATGAACAGACGGTTCTTCTCGAAGATCCTGTTTCCGAAACCCAGTTTCTCGGGGGAATCGTGATTCCCGGCGATGACGAACGTATCCAGATCGCGTCCGGAGAGTTCAGTGAGGAACCAGTCCAGCATCCTCACGGAATCGACCGTGGGCGACGACGTGTCATAGACGTCCCCTGCGATGATCACCCCGTCGGGATCTATCTCGTCGACGATCCTCAGTATCTCGGACAGGATGTGCTGCTGATCCTCCTCCAGGGACCTGTCCCTGAGCTTCTTCCCGATGTGGAGGTCGGAGATATGGATGAATCTCATGACATCACTCCAGCTTCAGCATGCGTGCGGGGGAGACGACCCTTCCGCCGTGACATTCCTGCTCCAGCCTGTACATGTAGTCCAACGCGGGAATCAGATTGTCCACCCTCACGAACTTCATCCCGGGTTCGGGAAGGTACGTTCCGATGGGAACCTCCTCGCCATCCACCTCTATGAACACGAGGAGTCTGGTGTTGCAGACGCCATCCATGGAGTCCCTGAAGACCACCATGGCCGCACCGTTTCCGGATACGCAGATGTTGGAGAGGGGACCCTCAGACCACCCCTCGTCGACACTGCTGCGCCTGTGGCTAGACCTGTTGAAACCGCGTCTTTCATTGCAGTTCCTCGAATCGTTGGAATTAGCATCGGAAACCTCGTTGAAGAACGCCTTGGCTTCCGCACGGGAATGGTCCCCGTCGGACATGTAGTCGAAATAGTCACGGACATGACCGGGGATCCTGTCGAAATCCCCGTTGTCGTAGTACTCCATGTACTTGTACAGAGTCGGTCTTGATACGTCAAGCATTTTTGCCACCTCCAATAGCGGGATTACCTCGCGCAATTTTTCGGAAATATCGTTTGCAATGGCCATGACAAAGTGATGTTCGGCAGAGTATTTAACACTTTACAGAAGTGTAAAGATTCTAATCTGTAAAAGTATGGTTGAAAAAAATTAGTGAAAAACTAACAAATGTATCCAATACATCAGTGATGATGATTCTACAAATTCCCAATAATGACCAATAATCGATGTGTTTTGACAAAAACAAGATGGGTTCGGTGTAAAGCAGACTGTAAACCCCCGATTTCCCATATTCACGGAATGGTGGAACACGATCAGGATACGTCCTTCACGATGCATCGGGACATAGGATTATATGAAACTCAGCCGATGGGCATGACATGACCGAAGTCATCATACACACCACCATGGGTGACATCAAGATCGCAATGCACGACGACATGCCCATCACCACCGGCAACTTCATCAAACTCGCCAAAGAGGGATTCTACGACGGGATCATCTTCCACAGGGTCATCGACGGATTCATGATCCAGGGAGGCTGCCCCGAGGGAACCGGAATGGGTGGACCCGGATACAACATCCAGGACGAGTTCGGAACCGGACACTCCAACAAGAGGGGAACCATCTCCATGGCCAACACCGGCCGCCCCAACACCGGAGGAAGCCAGTTCTTCATCAACACCGTGGACAACACCTACCTCGACAAGGAGTTCGTCCAGACCCCCTACGCACACCCCGTCTTCGGAACCGTCCTCGAGGGAATGGACGTCGTCGACAAGATCAGCGCCGTCAAGACCGACAGGAACGACAAGCCCCTGAAGGACGTTGTCATCAACAGCATCGACGTCATCGAGTGATATCCATGACCAGGCATGTGATGGAGTGCCTCGGAAGAACCCGCGTCGTCATCGAGGATGGCGAGATCGTGGAGGTTTCCGAGCCCTTGGTCAAAAACTGCCCCCTGTTCGAGAAATACCGTGGCATCAAGGAGATCACGCCCGAGATCGTCAAGGAGAACATCGAATTCCGCATGAGGACCTTCGGGATGTGCTGCGAAAACAGGGAAACCGAGATGGATGATTTCCTCTCATTCGGAGTCTCCGAGATCCTGAGCCATGCCATGAAGGAGAAGACCCTCGACGCGGTCGTCATCGCATCCGACGGATGCGGAACCGCGGTCATGACCGATCCCCGCCTGATCCAGGGTATGGGTGGACGCATATCCGGCCTCTGCGAGACCGAACCCATCCCCAAGGTCGTGGAGGCCGTCGGAAGAGAGAACATGCTGGATCCGGACACCGCGCGCATGGATGCGGTCGCGGGAGCCGACAAGGCGTTCGCCATGGGTTACGGATTGGTGGCTGTCACCACCCCCTTCGTATCCGATGCGGTGAAGATCAAGGAGAAATACGGCGACAAGGCGGTAACCATCGCGGTCCACACCACCGGAATGTCCGAAGAGGATGCCGAGACCGCGTACAAGGTGTTCGACATCATCACCGCATGCGCATCGAAGAGCCTCAGACAGAGGGCATGCGGCAACACCGACATTCTGATCGCCGGAACCAAGGTCCCCATCTACGGAATATCCGAGAAGGGGAAGGAACTCGTTCTTTCGAAGCTCCTGAGCATCGGAAGGGAACCCACCAAACTGGGTGACGACGAGACCCCGCCATACCCCCTGGTCTGACGTTTGAAAACAGGGTCCTTCGGGACCCGCCTTTCATTTCTGAAAAAAAACCTGTGACGTTCAATCGCCACGGTATGTGTCTATTACGAGATGGGTACCGGAACGGAGAAGGATGATCGGTACACCCTCCTTCCTGAGTCTTCTGCGAAGTTCCTTGTCGTTGGTGAGCACATAACCGCCGGTCTGCAAGGCGAGTTCGATGACGGAATTGTCGCCGGAGGACTTGGTGGGTATGATCTCGTATTTCCTGGCAAGGGTGATGGCCGCGCGGGCAAACTTGTGGTCGAGATGCTTCAACTCGCCCACAAGAGGGCCCGGGACCACGATCCTCGCCTCGCCCAACAGGTCCTGAAGGGCGAGGTCGAGGTTTATCCTGATCTCAAAAGGCATGAGTAAGGCGTTTGTGTCGAGAACCACGGTCTGCATGGAACTCACTGATCTACGATACCGTAACCGATGAGTCTCCACTTGTTGGAGATTCTTCTGGAGATGGCTACCCTCTGCCCGGGCAGGATACACACGGGGATCTTGAGGGCGACTTCTGCGGAACCGGCCCTTGCACTCTTGACGACACCGACTGTGGTTGCGGTACCGACGCTGAGCATGAGGGGTTCGTTGCTCTTGATCTCCTCCACGGAGAGTTCCGCGGAGGATCCGACGACACGATCGAGCAGAGTGGTCTTCATCTTGAAGTCGTGGACCACCTCGGGAAGCTCACCGGGAACCCCGATGACCCTTCCGGTGAGACCGTCGGACTTGGTGATGGCCGCGTCGAGTCCGGTTCCGATCGCGATGAGACCTCCGGGGAGGACCTCCTTCACGCTCTTTCCACCGGCCTCCAGAGAGGTGACCTTCGCGGTTATCCTCTCGTAGACCACCTTTCCGGCGACCTCGGTCTTCCTTCCGGGGGAGATCTCGATGTCGTCCCCGACCCTCAGGGTACCCTGGATGAGGGTTCCGCCGAGGACTCCGCCCTTCAAGTCCTGGGGGGCCGCTCCGGGGGAGTTGATGTCGAAGGAACGGGCCACGTGCATGAGGGGCGAAGACTCCGCATCCCTCTTGACCTTGGCCACGATGTGCTCCTCGATGGTCTGGATGAGCATGTCGATGTTGACACCGCGGTTCGCGGAGATCGGGATGATCGGGGCGTTCTCCGCGATCGTTCCCTTGACGAACTCCTTGATCTGCTTGTAGTTCTCCACCGCCTGCTCCCTGCTGACCAGGTCGATCTTGTTCTGAACGATGATGATGTTCTCGATTCCGATGATGGACAGCGCCATCAAGTGCTCCTTTGTCTGAGGCTGGGGACACTTCTCGTTGGCCGCGACGAGCAGGAGGGCTCCGTCCATGAGGGCGGCTCCCGAAAGCATGGTGGCCATGAGGGTTTCGTGTCCGGGTGCATCGACGAAGGAAACGGCTCTGAGGAACTCGGTCTCAGCACCGCAGCTCTTACACTTCTTGTTGGTACCGTATACGGCAGGGCCCTGGCATTCGGGGCACCTGTAGAATGCCACATCGGCATACCCGAGACGGATTGAGATGCCTCTCTTCAACTCCTCGGAGTGACGGTCGGTCCACTCTCCGGAAAGGGCCTTGGTAAGGGTGGTCTTTCCGTGGTCGACGTGACCGATCATCCCGATGTTGATCTCGGGCTGCATTGGGACTTTCATCAGTTCTCCGCGGAGTCCTCAGCCTGGGGGTTGAGACACTCCTCGATGGATTTGGGTCCGTACTCTGCAACAGCCATGTTGATCTGGACGATGTCCTGGGAGATCTGGCGTCCGCAGATTGCGGTTCTCCTCCTCTCTCCCTTGTACCTCTCGTGGAATCCGAGACTGTCGGAGAGAAGGAGCCTAACCCTCTTGTTTCCGGGAAGGTCTGCCCTCATGGGGGTTCCGTCTTTGTCGGATCCACCGGTGATCTTGAGCTTGTAGCCGGGGAGGCCGACGAAAATTCCATCCACGACCTCTCCGATGCTGACGCCAATCAGAGAGTTCGCGTGGTGACCAGTGACGGCAACGTTGTAGGACTTGCCGGTCTTCACATCATTCACGATAGCTTTGAAATCTACCATTTGAACACCTGTAGGACGGCGTTAACCACGTCCTATTTATAAGGTTTACTAGGGACGTGTCCCGAATGGAGCCATCATGGGAACATCGACATGTACACGGGGATGTCCACGATGCCACCATCGACACGCGGATTCTTGTCATGTACGACGTACGGTGTGGAGACCTTCCTGTCACGACAATCCGGAAGATGTCCTCCGAATGCAGTTTATTATTCCCCTTTTCGCTTACTCGACGCTTTTGAATTTCTTTGCAAATAGTATATAAACAAAACAATCTGGGATGTTATCGGATTGAAGGGATCCGAGAACTATGAAACAACGATGAAAACAAAAGGTTTTGATGGGCCCGAAGGCCCCTTAAGATGTTTCAGTTGCGGGTCAATTCGAAGTGCAGGGCACTGTATTCTCCATTGGAGCCCATGTACCCGGATATAAGCAAGGTGTCACCATCGACGTATCCTATCATGAGATTGGCGGTGCCATCATGCATATTGACGACGGAGAGGACATCGCCATCCATGTAGCCCAACCAGGTATAGGTCTTTTCTTGCCCTTCAACGGTCAACACCTCGGTATGGATGACGAACCTGTCGACCATCGTGAAGTCCTTGATGACCTCGAACGGTTGTTCAACAACGGTTGTTCCGTCGAAATCGTAGACCTTTCCGGTCCACTTGCCTTCGATGTCGAGGGGTTCCAAATGTTCACCCGCGGTGTAATCGACATCGTAGGTGCTGTCGACATAGGAGAAGAGTTCCTCGCCAGAGGGGCCCGAGGAGTAGGATTCGGCGACGATGGAAGCCTTTCCGTCGGCTATCGTGAAAAATGCGGTGATGACCTGGTCATCCATGTCGTATCCCATAACACCACATATCGCGCCATCGTAAAAGTGTGCGATGACGGATAAGGCAAAGATGGTCCTGCCGTCACCGGGGTCCAGTTGCGTGATGGCCACCATCCTGTTCTGGGAGACGACCTCTATAGCGGGGGGTGTGATTTCCGAGGTCGTAAGGGTACCGGGCTCCTCTCCGGGGGAGTACACGACACCGGTACCGTTGGAGAAGGTGATGGTTTCCATGTCGTATCCCTCCACGTCGGGTATGTTGGTGCAATCCTCCTGAACCAATTGGAGGAACATGCCTCCAGTGACCTCGGAGAAGCCCTCGTCCAGATAATCTATCACGACCATGGAGATGGAGCACTCGTCTAGATATCCCTCGAAATAAGAGAATACTCCGCGCTTCTCATCACAGATTTCAAAGAAGATGAGGTAACCGTCGAATCCACCGATGACGGGGATGCCATCGAATGTTCCGGAGAACATCTCCCTCTCGACCTTCTCGATGATCAACGGGGTGCGTTTCTCACTAACAGCATATTCGAAATGGGGTATGATGTCGGGCGTACTGAAGTCCGCGACCTCCTCGTACACCACGTACCACTCGCTTACCGGAGGATCGTCACCGGATTGATTACCCTTCATGAGGTACATGCTACCGATCATGACAATTACGACAGCGACGACCGTTGCGAAAACGATTGTCTTTTGATTCATGAGGATTCGAATCGTCTTCGGGATATTATCATTTTGTGAAAAACCGGATCACGGGAAGACGGGTGTTGAAAACAGGATGGGATTGAAGGAAAAGGAAAATGGGGGAGTCCCCCTGGGAAATCACATTCCCCAGAAGGGATCCTCCTTGCGCTTGATGGCGATGGTCTCATCGAGGGTGAGCTTCTCGTCGTCGTTCAGGTCGAGGTCGGGCAGCTGCTTGACTGCGGACTCGATGAGGTCGACGTAGAGGACGTCCTCCTCGTTGATCTGCCTGCCGACGGTGACGCCTTCGATTCCGATGGCGACCTCGTCTCCCTGCTTGGCCTCCTTGAGGGTGTCCTCGCCGGTGTGGATGCTCTTGATCCTTCCGGCGTCGCGACCATCGGGGGTGATGAGGTTCTCTCCGGGTCTGACCCTTCCCGCGAGGATCCTGACCCCGACGATGGCGGGCTTGCTTGCGCGGAACACGCAGTTGGGCAGGATCTTGAACTTGGCGGGGAAGGAGAACTCGGACCTCTTGTCGGTGTCGGTCTTCTTCTTACTATCGTCGACCCACTCGATGTAGTCGTCGATGAGCTGATAGACGATCTGACTGGTCATGACCTTCATGCCCTCGTGATTCATCAGCTCGGCCTCGGCGTCCTTGGACATGGTGACGTTGAATCCGAGGATGACGGAGTTCTTCTTGTCTCCGTAGGCGGCCTCGACGATGTCCCTGCGGGTGATCTCACCGACACCGTACTTCCTGATGGGGATGTCGTTGGCCTTGGCCTCGAATGCCAGGGCCTCGAGTGAACCGATCGCATCGGCCTTGATGGTGATTCCCTTCTCCTGGACCTCGATCTTGATACTGGACTCCTCGACCAGTGCCTTGACGGCGGGGTCGTTGGGTCCCTTGACGACCTGGATGGGGGCTCCGGCGATGACGCCCTCGCAGTTCTGACAGGAGATCTTGACTCCGGCGGCGGCGTGGAGCTCCTTGATGGAGTCGAACCTGTCGCGGGGATCGCGGATCTCGTCCAAGGGCTTTGGTTTCAGGATGGCCTTGACCTTGGTGACGACGGGTGCGCCACGGGTTCCGAGTGCCACGGTGTCACCCTTCTTCAGGGTACCGGAGTAGAGGATCATGTCGAGGGTCTTTCCGAGACCGCGCTCCTCCTTGATCTCCAAGATGGTTCCCTTTCCGGGCCCCTCACCCTTGGCGAGCTGACTCTCGAGGAAACGCTGTGCGAGTCCGATGAGCACCAGAAGCAGGTCGGGGACTCCCTCGCCCTCCTTGGCGCTGATGGGGACCAGTGCAACGGCCTTGGTGAAGTCGTCGATCCTGTCGTAACGGTCGGCACCGATTCCCTGCTCACCGAGCTGGGCGATGACGTTGTAGAGTTTCTCGTTGAAGGCCTCGAGGGTGTGTTCCTGCTGAGTCTTCTCCGAGAGTATGAACGGCCTTCCCTCCTCGCAGACCCATCCCTGAATGGTGTCCACCTTGTTCAAAGCAATGACGAAGGGGGTCTTGTACTGCCTGAGGATGCGGATGGACTCGATGGTCTGAGGCATGAGTCCCTCCCTGATGTCGATGACGAGGACGGCGAGATCCGCCAACGATCCTCCTCTGGCACGGAGTGTGACGAAGGAATGGTGTCCGGGGGTGTCGATGAACAGCAGTCCGGGGACACCGAACTTCTTGGAACCGATGAGTTTGGAACACACCTTGTAGATGTGGTCGATGGGCACCTCGGTTGCTCCGATGTGCTGGGTGATGGCTCCCGCCTCCCTTGCCTGAACGGACGTTCCTCTTATGCGGTCAAGTAACTTGGTCTTTCCATGGTCGACATGACCGAGGACACTCACAACGGGTTGCCTTATCGCCATTAGCTCACCTGTAACAAATGAAGGGTAAGAGGTTTAGTAAATGTTTTGACGGAATGCCGAATCACTCGTAGATCCACTGGTCCGCGGTCCTCTCGTAGGAGACGAGCTCCTCGGGCCTGAAGAAGATGGAGATCTCCCTCTTGGCGGACTCGACGGAATCGGATCCGTGGATGATGTTGCAGCCGGTGACCATGGCGAAGTCGCCGCAGATGGTTCCGGGTGCGGAGTCGGCGGGGTTGGTCTTGCCCATGAGGTTCCTGCAGATCGCGACCGCGTTTTCACCCTCGAGGACCATCGCGAAGACGGGTCCGGAGGTGATGTAGGAGATCAACGAGGGGAAGAAGGGCTTTCCCTTGTGCTCGCCGTAGTGCTGCTCTGCGGTCTCCTGGGGGATGACCATGAGCTTGACTGCAACGATCTTGAGTCCCTTCTTCTCGAAGCGGGAGAGGATCTCGCCGCAGAGTCCGCGCTGGACCCCGTCGGGCTTGACCATGAGGTAGGTCTGCTCCATAGCCATGGAAATCAGGCCTTCTTCTCGGCGG
Organism: Candidatus Methanomethylophilaceae archaeon; assembly: GCA_017507885.1. Taxonomy (GTDB): domain Archaea; phylum Thermoplasmatota; class Thermoplasmata; order Methanomassiliicoccales; family Methanomethylophilaceae; genus Methanoprimaticola. The sequence goes on from JAFVZY010000024.1 coordinate 46,747, forward strand.
CCTTGAGCCTTGCGGCCTTCTCGATGGCTGCCTTCTCGGTCCACTCGGTGGTCCTTGCGACCCTCTTGAGCTCGATCATGTTCTTGTAGCACTTGTTGTTATCGAAGAAGAGAACGGTTCCGTCCTTCTTGACGTACATCTTTCCGGTTCCGGGCTCGATGGAGCCACCGCAGAAAGAGCACTTCCTGGTAGTGTCGACCATTCAAATCACCTCATGCCCAGCTTTCTGGCCTCTCTGGACGTCTCCCTCAGCATGAGGATGTCGCCCATTCTGACGGGGCCCATGATGTTCCTGGTGATGATCCTTCCCTTGTCGCGTCCATCAAGGACACGGACCTTGACCTGGGTAGCCTCACCGGTCATTCCGGTCCTTCCTATGATCTCGACGACCTCGGAGGGGATGCTGTCAGTGTCAACCATTCAGCTCACCTCAGTTCTTGAGGGCTTTGACTGCCTGAGCGATCTCTTCGCAGAGTGCCTTTCCCTTTCCGACATCCATGATAGCGATGGAGGCGGTGGGCTTGTCGAGTCCGATTGCGGATCCGAGCTCGGACTTGCTGGGGACGTAGACGTAGGGAACGTTCCTCTCGTCGCAGAGTGCGGGGATGTGTGCGAGGATCTCCGGGGGCTCGACATCGACGGCCATGATGACCATTGCTGCGTTTCCGCGCTCGACGGCCTTGGTGACCTCGTTGGTTCCCTTCTTGATCTTTCCGCCGTCCCTTGCAGCCTCGGCGAGGGAGTAGGCTTTGTCGGAGAGTTCCTTGGGCGTCTCAAATTTAACAAATACGGACATTTCAATACCTCTTTCCGGTGCCCGAAGCACCGTCATCATTCATCGGCTCTTGAAGAGCGATGCGCACTAACTGGTCACCCTATATAATGGATTCTATCCGATGAACGCACGTGCGAATGGGATGTGAAACCATCGGGGCCCCTGAAGATGATGGATGGTCAGAAGTTAATATCGACGCGTTTCACCTTGGCGTAGACCCTGGCACATATGCCACCGAACCATCCGCACTGACGGAACGTCGAGATGACCACACGGGGACTTATGTGGGACTCCCCTGCGGCCCTCTTGTTGAACTTGTACTTGACCTTGGTGATGTGGAGATCCTTCGGTCCGAATTTCAAAAGGTCCAGAAGCACCTTCCATCCCTTCATCTCCAACTGATCGAAGTTCTCCTCTATCACGGGGACGAAGACGTCGGTCCTTCCCGCGAAGAGCCCGCTCATGACATCCTTGGTCACGGATTTACCACGGAACAGCAGATACACGTCCGCGAATATGTTGAATGCCCAGGAACCGGCCCAACGAACGAATCCCAACGCGAAGCGGTCCTCCCTGTCCCCGACACAGAGGTCGCAACCGGTCTCCTCCATCTTCCTGTACATGTCGCCCAACGCGGAGGGGGAATGCTGGAAGTCGCAATCGAAGGTCATGAAATAGTCGGTTCCACACCCGAGGATGCCGTCGAACACACTCGCGGCGAGACCGCTCTTGGCAGGATCCCTGACCACGATCTGGGTCAGAGGATCGTTGAGTCCCTCGATCAATTCCCTGGACCTGTCCGTGGAGTTATCGTCCATGAACATGATCTTGAAATCCGGATACATCTCGCGAAGACATTTCGCCATGTTGAGGATGTTCGCCTCTTCGTTGAGGGTGGGAATGACGACCGTGCACGTTCCTGCCATAATATCGGATTGCGGTATCTGAAGCCCGTATATAACGAGTGGCACGGAGGGTTTGGGAACGGCAACGATAACCGTTTTTATACGCGTCCTGATTCCCGCCCATGCGCATAGCGATGGTCACCGACAGCTATCACCCCACGAAGGACGGCGTGGTCACATCGATCACCATAACGCAACGTGCACTGGAGGCCCTGGGTCACGAGGTTTTCATAGTCGCACCGGACCCCGGGGAGGGACACCGCATCGACGGCGTGATCTACATCAAGAGCATCAGATTCAAATCGTACGAGGGATACTTCATCCCCATATTCCCCAGCAGGGCGCGTTCCAGACTCAAGGAACTTGACGTGGACATCATCCACATCCACGGTGTGGCAGTGATGGCTCTGAAGGGGTACCTCATGAGCAGGAGGTTGAGGATCCCGACCGTCATGACGTTCCACACCATGGTGGGGGATGTGCTCCAATACTATTCCCCCATCAAATCCCATCTGGATACCATCGAGAAGGCGGCATGGATCTACCTCAAATGGATCATCGGCAAGATGGATGCACTGATCACCCCCACACCCGGAATAGGAAAGGAGTTGTGCGAAAGGGTCGTTCCGAAAAGACTCGAGGTCATCCCCACGGGAACGGATGCGGAACACTTCCACCCTGGAATAGACGGTGCCGCATTCAGAAAGGAACTCGGTCTCACGGGGAAGGTCGTGTGTTGCGTCGGAAGACTGTCGTTCGAGAAGAACATCGAGGTCGCCATCCGTGCCATGAGGGATGTGGATGCGACCCTCCTCATAGTGGGCGAGGGACCGAGCAGGTCGTTCCTGGAGGATGTCGTGAAGGAGGAGGGACTTGATGGAAAGGTGATCTTCACCGGGTTCATCCCCAATGCGGAGGTTTCCAAGGTCTATGCCGCATCGGATGCGCTCGTGTCCGCATCGGAATTCGAGACACAGGGGCTGTCCGTCCTGGAGGCCATGGCCACCGGGATTCCCGTTGCCTGTCGTGACGCCCGTGCGTTCCACGACATAATACGTGACGGGGAGAACGGGTATCTGTTCAAGAATCCCGAAGGGTGCGCCGATGCCGTCAATCGGGCGTTGAACGCGTCGGACGATGTCCGCGAAGCGTCCCTGAGGACGGCACATGAGAATTCCGAGGACGTGGTCGTGGGAAAACTCGTAAAACTATACGAGGAGTTAATCACCGGGAAGGAGGGATGAACACGTCTTTGGGAGATATCATCTACAGCACATTCGGTGACTATGGGGATCTGGGCGTGGTTCTGTGCATATTCCTGATATTCCTCATCGACTCCATGCTTTTCCCGATGCTGCCCGAGGTGTTCTTCATCCTGGGCTACAACTACAACCCTGTACCGGAATTCGGCGTGATGCTCGTCCTGACTGCGATGCTCGCCGAACTCACAGGTTCGTTCTCACTGTATTGTCTGGTGAAACACGTGAAAATCCCCGCACGTGTCGAGAAGATTGCCGATTCCTACATAAAATTCCTGATGGTGAGCAGCGAGAAGGTGTTGCTGTTGAACAGGATAACCCATATGGTCCCCTATGTGGGTGCATTCATGGCCATAATCTCGAAATGGAGTCTGAAGAAGTGTGCCGCCTACATCGCCATAGGAAGCGTCCTGAAGTACACGGTCATCCTCATGGCAAGCAACTTCTTCCTCGGGTTCTTCAGTGGAACCATGGCCACAATCGTGACCATGGGGGTCATCGTCACGGCATTGTGCATATGCACGGCCTACTCAATCTACAACAAAAAGAAACTGGGGATGATCGAATGAGGATAGTGGATGTCAATCCGTTCTTCTTCCCATACAACGGCGGGATAGAGCACCGCATGCATAGCATGGCCAAGAGACTGGCGGAAAAGGGGCATGACGTCACCATCCTCACATCCCAGTTAAAAGGGACGGAATGCGAGGAGAAGGTGGACGGCTACACCGTCATACGCCTGCCGTCCAGGTATCTGAACGTGTACAATCCCCCGTACGTATCCACAAAAGGGGTTCTCGCCGCCCTTGATTCCCTTGATGCCGAGGTGGTGAACTACAACTACCGCTGGGCACCATCCTGGAACAGGGATCTGGCCCTCTACGGAGGCAGGAAGCTCTACACATGCCACAACACATGGGGCGAGGGAGTCGGGATACAGGGCAAAATCTCCATGATCAACGACAGGAGGTTCATAGACAACGTCCTGAACACCTTCGACCACACGGTCTGTGTGAGCAGGGAACTCCGCAAAGACACCGTATCCATGGGCATACCCCTCGAAAGGACATCCTACATCCCCAACTGCCTGGATGAAAGCACAGTACCCCACATGGCCCCGGAAGGGGAATACATCCTTTCCCTGGGACGCCTGGTCAAGGTGAAGGGTTTGGAATACCTCGTGGAAGCCATGCGGTACGTCGACTGCAGACTGGTGATCTGCGGAAAAGGGCCTGAGGAGAGCAATCTCAGGAAACTTATCTCCAAATACGGTCTCGAGGACAAGGTCGAAATGCATGGATTCGTGGGAGAAGACGAGAAGCCGTCGGTTATCGAGGGGAGCATGTTCTTCGTGATGCCGTCCCTCTTCGAGGCTTTCGGAATAACCGCGATAGAGAACATGTCGTATGGGCGCCCGATAATCCATTCGGGAGTCAACGGATTGGCGGACACAGTCGGGGATGCGGGAATCGTCGTGAACCCCAGGGATCCCAGATCCATAGCCGATGGGATCAACACGCTGTTGTCGGACGAGGGGTTGAGGATGGAACTGGGTGCAAAAGCCGTGGAACAGGCGAACAGATTCACCTATGACACCCACATCCCCAGATACGAAAGGATTCTCGAAGCAGTGGCATCCGGAGAGGACCCGGACCCAGAGATCTGATTTCAAAAAAGGAAACCGCCCTGAAAGGGGCGTAAGGGGTTTGATCCGATCGTGATCAGTTGACGTAGTCGAGCCAGTCGTCGTACTCGGGAACCTTTCCGGTGACGATGTCGTGGAACCTGGCATGGATCTTCAGGGTGTTCTCACCGGGCTGCCCGGTTCCGATGTCCCTCTTGTCGATGTTGACGACGGGGACGACCTCGGCGGCGGTTCCGGTCATCCAGACCTCGTCCGCGGAGACGAGTTCGAACCTGGAGATGGTGGTCTCCTCGACGGGATATCCCATGTCCCTGGCGATCTGGATGATGGAGTTCCTGGTGATTCCCTCGAGGATGGACTCGGAGGGGACGGGGGTCATGATCTTTCCATGACGGTAGATGAAGATGTTCTCACCGGTACACTCGGCGACATGACCGACGGAGTTCAGCATGAGGGCCTCACTGGCACCCTGACTGACGGCCTCCCTCTTGGCGAGGGTCGAGGTTATGTATGCACCGTTGACCTTGGCTCCGGCGGGACCGCAGAGGTTGTCGGGCCTGTGCCAGGAGGAGGTGATGATCTTGGCTCCGGCGGATGCGGAACCCAGATACGCACCCATGCGGACACAGCAGATGGAGAAGGTGACGGGGACACCGATGGGGTTGAGTCCGACCTCCTCACCGCTGAGGAAGATGCAGGGCTTGACGTAGTCGACGCCCTCGCCGTTGGCCCTGACCACGTCCTTGATGGCATTCATGATGTCGTCGAATCCGTACTCCTTGCCGTCGAAGACGAGATCGAATCCCATCATCTTGCATCCGTCCATGAGTCTCTTGACATGGTCCTTGAGCCTGAAGACGGCGGGACCCTTGGGGGTCTGGTAGACCCTGATTCCCTCGAAAACGCCGGTACCGTAGTTGAGTGCGTGGGCTAGAACGTGAACCTTGGCATCCGCCCAATCGACCAGCTTGCCGTTCAACCATATCTTCTCTGTCTTATCCATTTGTAACACCTGTTTGGATTTTCATAATGCGTTGAGGGCCTTGACATACCTGTCCGGCCTGCTGCGTTCGATGAGTTCCTCGACCTCGTCGGAACCTCCGACGAGACCGACGTTCCCCTTGGACGTAGATAAAAGGGCATACGCGGATTGTCCATGTTCCGGAACGAGTTCCACCTCATAGACGTCCTGTAGTTTCTGCAACCTCCCGATGGCGATTTCAGCGAGATGCTTGTCTATGACGGAAAGAACCATGCGGGACTTGCCGGGACGCTCGCATTTGCCAACAACGATGGTCTCCACATTGATCTTGTTGCGGGTGAACTCGCCCATGACCCTCTGCATGACACCGAACTCGTTTTTGACTATCAGGGAGATAACATACATGCTATTACACCTGGAAACCGCACTGGTGCGCGCATACTTATAGTTTGAGAAATGGGCACGAATCACTCGTTGCGTAGGATTTCATCGACCGCATCGACGAATGTGAACGTTCCATCCACCTTAAGAGTACGACATCCCAAGGCTCTTCCGAACTCCACGTCCTTGTCACTGTCACCGATCATGTATGAAACGTACGGGTTGATGCGGTGTTTGGATATCGCCACGAGACCCATGCCGACGCGGGGTTTGCGGCATTGGCAATCCTCATCCGGACGATGTGGACAGAAGAACACGTCATCTATGCGTCCACCCGCGGCCTCCACGGATTCGATCATTTTGGAATGGATGGCATCCAATGTATCGAGGTCGAAGTAACCGCGGTTGATACCGGATTGGTTGGTGACGACGATGACCTTGTAACCGGCATCGTTCAACCTCTTGATGGCTTCGGGAGCCCCGTCGAACATGTGGAATTTGGACGGGTCGTCACAATACGGGGAATCCTTTGCAATCGTATCGTCTCGGTCCACCATCACACACTTCTCGCCGAACATCTCGCGCTCGACGATTCCACAGATTGTGTGACAGGCGCAGAGGTAACCCTCCTGGATACGGGCGGTCTCCTTGGAAGGGATCACTACAGCCACATCGGCCATCTCACGCATGACCCCGCCGTCACCGGTGAAGGATATGGTGATGGCCCCGAGCTCCTTGGCCCTCTCCATTGCAAGGACCACATTTTTGGAATTTCCGGAAGTGGACAGTCCGACGACGATGTCCCCCTGTCTGCAATGTGCCTCGATCTGCCTCTTGAAGACGAGATCGTAGGAATAGTCGTTTCCGATGGCGGTCACGGGGGCGATGTTGGAAAGCGACATCCCGGGCATCGCGGGACGGTCCATCATGTATTTACCGGAGAATTCGGCCGCGATATGCTGGGCATCGGCGGACGAACCCCCGTTCCCCATGAAGATGATCTTGTTGCCGGCCCTCATGGACCTGGTGATGACCTCCGCCGCCTGGCGAATCTGCTCCGGATCGATGGAGGATATTGTCTCAGCGCTGCGCTTCAGCTCCGCTTTGATGGAATCAATCATAGGCATACTTCCATGATGTTACGCCCGAAGGCTCGAACATGAAGTCGGTGATCTTCGCACCCTGTTTCTGCAACGCCTTCGCAACCTCGTATTTGCGGTTGTAGTCGCATATGAAGAACATGAATCCCCCGCCTCCGGCACCGGAGACCTTTCCTCCGAGTGCCCCTGCGGACTTGGCGGTATCGTACAGGGAGTCTATGTGGGGGTTGGAAACATTGTTGGCGAACGACTTCTTGTATGACCAGGAGGTGTCTAGGAGTTTTCCCGCTTCGACGAGATCCCCTTCCTGGACGGCACGGGAGATGTCCAGGGCGAGGTCCTTGGATCTGTCCAACGCCTCCTCGTTGCTGTTTGAATTGTAATTCTCGACCTGTTTCTCGATGATCCTGGCGGATTCACGGGTGACACCGGTGTATGAGAGAAGGGTGCAGCACTGCAACTCGTTGATGACGTCGTCGGGGATATCCATCTTCTGGACATCGACACCGTCCCTTCCGAATCTCATCAGATTGAATCCTCCGAAGACCGCGGCATACTGGTCCTGTTTGCCGCCTTTGAGTCCCAGCTCCTCCCTTTCCAGACGGTACGCCAGGTTGGCCATCTCGTAGCCGGACATCTCTATGCCCTGCCACTCGCAGATGGCGGATATGATGGAGACGATCACAGTGGATGACCCCCCGAGTCCCGAACCGGGAGGGGCTTCGGACTGAAGGAACATGCGGAAACCGTCGGTTATTCCGAAATGATTGGTGACGACCTTGATCAGATCCATGTTGCCATCCAACGGGAGTGGGCCTCCGTCGAGATACGCCTCATACTTCCCGTAATCCGTGGAATGGATGGACATGTTATGATCGTCCGTGGGAGTGATGGTGCAATAGGCGTACCTGTTTATGGTGGTGTTGAAGACTATACCGCCCTTGTTGGAAGCGTACGGATCGACATCGGTACCCCCTCCAGCCAAACCTATCCTCAAAGGGGCTCTCGCCCTATAGTGAACTCCCCTCATACAATCCCTCCCTATCGACAACGGACCCTTTGTGAGTACATTGCGTGCGCGACCAACCACAACTTACTACTATTTAATCGTTTGACGAAAACCACAACGGTCAGGATACATGGAATGAATTGTAATGGATGAATCATCCCATAATCCCATACGGCATCATATCGTGTGCCTGCAACCATAGCTAGTGAAGACCCCGCCTGCGAACACGTAGACCTCGGAGGAACCGGCATAAGGCAGAACACCCCTGATGTCGCCCCTGGATTCGAACGAATCGTGGAACACCATCACGGTGGAATGGGTGACACCCGATGCTATCAGCTGTGCCATATCGTCACGAAGATCGTCACCATACATTCCACCCACTACCCCGACCATCCCATTGAGGAAAGGCGCGACGGCAACGGACGAATACCCATCCTCCGTGGTGAATCCCAATGAAAGGCAACCCTCGACGGACGTGTTCAGACCGTATGCCGCATCGGAACCGCTCATGCACAACGCATCCCCCAGACCTTCGTCGGGAATGACGGCATCCACACGACCATCCGAATCGAGGGTGGAACCCGCACCAAGGAACAAATCCTCGAAACCCTCCACCTCGGTTACGGAGCCGTCGGGATGCGCTATGTATCTGCCGATCTGCTCGCCGACCCAATACACGACACCGCCCTGCCGGAACCATCCGAATATGGGGTCGTCCGATTCCCCCGCATACACGTCGGACGGGAACGCACCGGACAGGAACACCAGTGCATGGTCGGAGACACGGCCTGCGGACACGGCTTCGGCCAGGGCATCCGCATCCACGACCACGGAATCCACATTGCGGACATCCAGTTCCAGACGCAGATGCTCCGCGGCGGAGGTCGCATCCGTCACGGACAGGGACGCGTAATCGGGATCCGCGAATATCAGGGCCGATGCCGGAACATCGAAATCGGATGTGTATTGCACCACCGAAAACACGGTGGCACCGGTGGAGGAGACCTGATAATACGGATTGCCTCCGTCATCCACACCCGCATCCGAATCGAAATCGTATACGTCCACGGTGGAAACGAGCACCTCTCCGACCACCATCACCGCAAGAACGGCGATGAAAAGGATTCTGACGCCGTCACGCATGGGAAGCCCTCCGGGACTCGTATTCATCCTTGAAGAAAATGAACAGTATCAGATAGATGGCGATGGTCAGGAAGAATCCCGCCAGTATGCTCAACGCCATGAAATTGGAGAACTCCATGAAGAACATGTCATTGAACCACTCCGCGACGGAGATGATGTATTCCGAAGAGACCAATCCATAGTACACGTCCAGCTGGAGCAGCGTCGAGACGTTCAGGATGACGAGTTCATACACGGTCGCCGAGACGATCAGGAACATCAACGGGCGCAGATACCGCCTCTCGTACACCACCGCGAGAACCATCAGGAACGGCAGGGGTACCAGAAGATACACGGGAGTGGGGGTCCAGAGGAACACCGCGAGGGTGGAGAGCGCCATGAGTTTCAGGAAACGACCGTCACGGTCGCACCCGTCGTATTTCGCCATCCTGTATGCCAGATAGAATTGTATCGCGAACACCAGGGGTTGCAACAGCATGACCACGGTGTATCCGCTGGATGACAGCGTGTCGACGAAACTATCGGCGGCATCGGAGACCGAACCTATGCGGTTGGTCAGGAATCCGAACGCGACATCGACGTTTCCTTGGATGATGTCCGGAAGAAGGATCAAACCCAACATGACGAACGCTCCGATGACGGCCTGCGACAGACTCCTGATGAATGCGGTGCGGTCACGGTTATAGAGATAGGCCACCAGCAGGAATATGGCATAGGCCGGGAAGAACTTGGTCATGACGGCGATGCAGAATGCCCCTCCGGCCATGTAATTCCTGCCATCCATCACCAGATACACGGCCAACAGCAGCAACAGTGCCGAAACGGAATCGAACATGATCTTGACACTGGACGACAGGATCGTCAAAGGACATAGGAACCATAACGCGAACACGATGACCGCATACCTCTCGTTCCCCGTCCTGGTCATGACGATCCTATACAGAACATAGGATACCGCCAGATCCACGAGCATCAAAGCCATCTTTATGGACATGGCGAATTCGACGGAGACGACGATGTCCGTGTAATTCCCTGCGGCCATGCCTTCCAGAACCACCAGGGAATCCGCCTGGACCCCTATCGAAGCCACTCCGAATACCAGATGGGCGACGGCATAGATGAACGACAGGAAATAGCCCCATACGGGTGTGTAATACATGCCGGGAAGCTCGTACAATCCCGCCCCGGACTGAAGATTCTCGTCTATCAGACCCCAATACTCCGAATCGAAGCTGAATGTGAAGAAACATCCCAGGACCAATCTGACGAACGCCCCGAGGACCACCGTCCACATTATGGGGTGACGCCAGAACGCATCGGATATGCGCCCCATCGACCGCTTCGACTCCATGATTCCATATCCCACGTTTCCATAGATATAGTTGGGGATGAAAGGACAGAATCGGACGAGATCGTCGCCAGTGGGTATTATGTAAGGCATCGCCATCCCCAAGCGAATGACGCTTGAAGTCACGGTCGGAATCTGCGCCTACAACGAGGAAAAGATCATCGGACAATCCATAGAATCCATCTTCAAACAGAAATTGGAAGGGATCTCGGTCAAGGAGATCATAGTTGTATCCAGCGGAAGCACCGACGGTACCGACGACATCGTCCGTTCCTATCAGGCCGAACACCCCGAACTCGTCCTCATAAGGCAGGAAAAAAGGGAGGGGAAGAACTCCGCCATAAACTGCTATCTCGATGCCAAAAGCTGCGACGTGGTCGTAATGCTCAACGCGGACAACGTCATGGCCAACGAGGACACCCTCCAACACCTGGTCGAACCCTTCTTCAACGAAAAGATGGGGATGGTCGGGGGACACCCCGTGCCCACCAACGACAGAACGGACAAGGTGGGATTCGCCACGCACACCCTCTGGAGCATGCATCACAACGTCGCCCTGATCCATCCCAAAATCGGTGAATTGGTTGCATTCCGCGACATAGGCACCCGCTTGACGGTGGACCAGCAATCCGACGAGGACCTGATCAGGATGAATCTGGAGAAGGAGGGGTTCGAATGCGCCTACGCACCGGAGGCCATCGTCCTGAACAGGGGTCCTGAAACGGAGGAGGATTTCCTCAAACAGAGGATACGCGTCAACATCGGGGAGTGCGTCATGAAACAGAAGCACAACTACTCCATACCCTCATGGGACAAGAAGATCCTCATGAAGGCCGCCGTAGGCACCGTCCGTGACATGGGATTCCATCCGTTCAAGCTTCTGTATGCCATGAGGTTGGAGATGAAATCCCGTAGGATAGCACAGCGTCACGTGGCCGACGGGAAACACGACATGAACATCTGGGACCCCGTGGCCAGTACCAAGAAACTCTGATCAGAGCCTGGCACCATCGTTCCTGACCTCTCCGGGGGACACCTTCTCGCCGTCGCCGAGAATCGAATTCTCCACCACGGCACCCTCCATGACCTCGCATCCCTCTCCGAGAATGCTGTCACGTACGACGGCACCCATTATCCTGCAACCCCTCATGACCAGGACGTGTTCGAGGTCCGAATCCGAAATCTCGCAATCCTCCAGAATCACGGAGCGTTCCAAGGCCGTATCCGTCACGGATGCATCGGGGGAGATGAACACATGATGACCCTCCGGATGCTCCCTGTCGACGATGTCCAGATTCGCCGCCAGGAGTTCCAGTGGATGCCCCACATCCATGAACAGGCCCTGGACGGGACATGTGGACAGACCCCCTCCGTTACGGACGATCTCGGGGAACACGTCGCCCGAGAAATCGCAGAACTCCCCTCTGGGGATCATGGAGAGGACCTCGCGATCGACCACATACACGCCGGCATTGATCAGTTTCGAATCCGTCTCCCCCGGACGGGGTTTCTCCTTGAATCCCGTTATCCGTCCATCGGAATCCGTCTCGACGACACCGTATTGCGAAGGGTCGTCGACCTCGGCAACAGCAATCGTAACCTTGGCACCGTCCTCGAAATGCCTGTCGATCTGACGGGAGAAATCGGTGTACATGAACACGTCCCCGTTCGCAGCCAGAAACACGGGATCCAGGAGGTGTTCGGCGTTCTTCAGGGCACCGCCCGTACCCAGGGGTTCGTCCTCATCCACATAAACGATCCTGATTCCGAGGTCCGACCCGTCACCCATGGCATCCCTCATGCCCTGCGACTTGTAACCGCATGCAAGGATGACCTCCTCGACCCCCGCATCGGCGAAGGAACGGAGCAGATACCACAGGCACGGGTGTTCGACCACGGGCAGGGACGGTTTCGGCCTGTTCTCCGTCAGAGGGCGGAGACGGGTACCCTTCCCTCCCACCATGACGACGGCCTGCCTGATCCTCATTCGGAAACACCCCCGGGCATGACCACACGGACGACGTTGCTTCCCAACGGGACACCCATTGACGAGGAGACCACGTTGCATTTGGCGCGGAGCACATGGACTATGGGTATCGGAAGCCCCACATGGGACGAGGCCTCGTAATTGGCCATCCCCTTGGCTATGATGAAATCCGCTGAATCCAGCGCCTCGGAGAGATCGTCGGGGATGTCGTTCCAGTCGACACCTATGTAGAACTTCCCCGTGGTGACGATGTCGTCGAGCTCGTCCGTCAATCCCTCGCGGACGGCGTCATCCATGGTGACATCGTTGAGGATGGGTGCCCCACGGACCACGCCCGTGACCTTCAAACCCATGTCGCGGAGCATCCTGATGAGTATCACATCCAGTACGGACTCCCCGCAGTTGTCGAACATGTACAGAACGTGCCCGGACCCGTCGATGAGGGCCTTCAACTCGGAGATGTCGCTGCAATCGATGCCCTGCGCGAGAAGGTCGTCGAAGACCTCCCTGAAGCTCTGCGGGTCGTCGATGGCCTTGCCCATGCCGAAATCCATGATATTGCCGACGACGACCACCTCGAGGGCGGCCTGAAGAGGGTCATCCGAGGAATCCACATGCTCCTGTGCCCTCCGAACGAACTCCGATGCGACCTCGTCCGCCTTCAGCTTCAAACCGAGATAGGGGTCGTCGGTCGACAGGACGGAATATGCCGCGGAATGCATGGCTGTGGAGATCTCCACGGAATGCATGTCCCTGCGTATGTTGTCGGCACAGGCCTTCACCGCGGCGACAACGGATTCGTATTCGGCACCGGAACCGTCCAATCCCGCCTGGAACAGGACACGCTTCATCAGACACGGAATGCACTCTGCTTCTATCCTCATGGATTCACCTGTTGCATCCTCATACGACGCAGTTTCATATGGATTTGCACAGGATGCGACACGCCCTTCTAATATACTTATCCCCGACACAGGTAATTAAATACATGAATGGGTATCGCTCGCACCATGGCAGCCGACAAAATTTGCTCTTCATGCGGAAAGAGACTCGTTGGTCACGGCAACACCTTCTTCAAGTGCCCCAAGTGCGGTGCATTCGAGATCGGAAGGTGCGACCAGTGCCGCGATCAGGGCGTCTCCTACGAGTGCAAGAAATGCGGATTCATGGGACCTTGAGGTGAATTGAATGGGACAGATTGTTGCAGGATACGACCTTATGCCCGAGAGCACCGACGTCGACCTCAACGGGGTCATCGCAAAACTCAGCGAAATTCTCCCCGAGGGAGTCAAAATCACCGAGACCAGCATCCAGCCCGTCGCCTTCGGACTCATGAAGGTCAACGCTGGATTCGTCATCGACGACTCCGATGAGGAAGCCGGTGGAAAGCTGGAGGCAGCTCTCCTTGGCATCGAGGGTATCGAGACCATCGAGTGCGTTGCATCCACCGTTCTCTGAATCAAAACCAAAAAGGGGTGTAACCCCTATTTTTTCCCATCATTACGAAGATGATTCCATGAAGATAGACAAGGAGAGGCTCAGGAGCTGTCACAAGACGTCCGAATACGAGAACGCCTCCTCCAAATACATCTTCACGCCACTGAGTTATGCATTGACGAACATACTCGTCAGGACCCCCGCCACCCCCAATCAGATCACCATATTCTGGGGATTGCTGATGATAGTGTCGTCGGCCCTGTTCTTCTTCGACAACTACTGGTTGAACATAGCGGGAGGAGTCGGATGGGTCATCGCCTATGCCTTGGACTATTGCGACGGGGACATCGCCAGATACAAGAACCTGAAATCCAAGAGGGGGATGTATCAGGACCTGGTCAATCATCGTGTGACATACCCTCTTCTCATGTTCGGCATAGGATTCGGCCAGTATTTCGGAGGAAGGACGGAATTCCTCGGTATCGAGTTCGACCCTGCATTGTATCTGATTTTCGGATTCCTTGCAGGGATATCCATGGACATAATCATGGATTTGGGAGACGTCTACAACAGGAGCTATCCCGAAAAGGCCATAGACAGTGACGAGGGCAGTGCCGCGGTGGAAGGCGGAAACGTCGCCAACAAGAAACTCTTCAGATTCATAATGAACATCAACCCCCTGACGTTCACGAACATGAAGATTCTCATCCCCGTATTCGCGATTCTGAATCTGATGGATGTGTTCATAATATTCTACGGAATCTTCTATCCCGTGGCCACGTTCTTCAGATACATCAACCTCTATCGTAGGATTCCAGGGGTTCAGAAATCCTGATGTGACACTGTCCAGCATATCGACATTCGTCACCTTTTTATAAACAGTGAATTTCAGAAGCAAGGTGAATATCGCAATTATCCTCGCAGGAGGGGTGGGTCAAAGGATTGGAGCCGACATTCCGAAACAATTTCTGGATGTCCATGGAACGCCCATCATTGTGTACACCATCTCCGCATTCCAGAACCATCCTGAAATCGACAAGATTGCCGTAGTCTGCGTAAAAGGTTGGGAGGATGAAGTGGAAGGCTACAGGGAAAAGTACGGTTTGACCAAACTGTGTCGCATCATACGGGGCGGCGATACCAGCATGGAATCCATAGCCAAAGGGGTGTTTGGTGTGAAAGACCTGTGCGAAGGGGAGAATGACGTGCTGATTATTCACGACTCCGTAAGGCCTTTGATTGACGCCGAGACGATTTCGGACTGCATAGCCGTATGTGAAAGACACGGCAACGGTTGCGCATCGCTTCCACTCCAAGAAACCATCGTTCGCACGAAGGATCGCATCTCGGGAAATGTCAATATTGATCGTTCGGAGATCATGAGGGTCCAGACCCCCCAGGCATACAGATACGATTTGATTTCGAAACTATATCAAAGGGCGATGGAGGAAGGAATAACGGAATCGGTATACACCAACACGCTGTTGCTGGAATTGGGCGGGACCGTGTATTTCTCCAAGGGTTCCGCCATCAACTTCAAAATCACAACTATCGATGATCTCGAACTTCTCAGGGCGTTCCATGAACACCTGCCCAAGCCAAGGATGTAATTGTACGCTCAAGAGCAGACCTCATGTCGTATCTGGACTCCCAACCTAATGATCTGATCAATCCGGTGTCCAACAAGGCTTTTGTGGCTGCCGAATAACCCCTCGCCTCCACATCCGAGGGCGTATCGAAACGCAATTCCGACCCGGATATCTCCGAAACGATTTCCGCCGCTTCGCGCAAAGTGACATCGCATCCACTTCCCGCGATGTTGTATGCCTTGCCGCGTTCCCCCTTGAAGAACACGGTCAACATCCCAGAAACGGCATCGGCGGAATAGCAATACGAATACAGCTGATTACCGGCACTCTTCAAAACTATCGGTTGACCCCTGACCCCCGCAAAAATGAATTGGGACATGGCCTTGGTATCGTTCAGACGCATGGTGGGACCGAACAATCTGCTGAATCTGGGGATGACGAAATCGACCCCATACTGTGAACCGTATGCCTGACACAGGGCCTCACCCACCCTTTTCGACTCGTTGTATCCCGCACGCACGGTGTTGCAATCGATGTAACCGCAATACGATTCATCGAAAGCGTGCACATCGCCCCTGTTCTGACCATAAACCTCCACTGATGATGCGAATACAAACCTCCCATCTGAATCGCGAGACATCTCCAAAAGATTCCTGAGACCCATCACATTCGTGGATATGGTCCCAACAGGATCCGTCGAATACTGCACGGGATGGGTGTTGCTGGCCAGATGGAACACTATATCCAGATTCAAATCCGAAATCGAATTGACATCACCCTCCATCAGACGCAGATTGGACCTGCCACCCCATGTCCGAAACCTTTCCTCCAATTCGATTCCGTTGCGGGACATCGCCACCACGTCAAAACCAAATTCTGATGACAGACCAGATAGGACATCCACCAGGAGCGATCCCACCATTCCGGTAGCACCCGTGACCAGGACCTCACGGCCATTCAGCTCCTCCCATGGGAAATCGAGATTCGAGATGAAATCTACATCCTGCAAATGCACAGCGGACTGGATCATACCGGTGGAACAGACCATCCATATAAAAGGTCAAATCACAGAAACTTCGACAGAAGCTTCTGAACGGGGCCTGGAACATAGGTAAGGACCTCTCTACGCTCCGATTCATTGAACGCCGACCTGATGGTCACCACCATGTACACGAAGAACATCAAAAGGAGCGACAGGATCACACCCGCCCATGTGGCTGGAATGTCCAGGAAATACCCGATGACGGCACAAGGAACAAGCGAAACGGCGAACATCACGTAACTCCATATCATGGGCCTCATCAGACTCCACACACGGACCTCCATCAGTCTGGAGGAATACACAGGGTATACGATGAATCTCAACACCAGGGTTGTGACGGTCCAGGCCAGACACACTCCGAACACACCCAAATCGGTGAATTCCACAAGGGCGAGTCCCAGAAGGATGTTCAAAACGCCCAGGGATATCGTCAGCATGGCCATCCCCCTGACCTTCTTGTACATCACGGGCACCTGCAACAATGGGTATGAAGCACATACCGCGACCTGTGCGGGAACCATCATCCACAACATTGGAATCAAACCATCGTATCCAGGACCCAACCACACCTCCAGGACCTGTGGTGCGAATATCAGGAGATACGCCATGGGGAACGCCATCATGACGCCCACGAACTTCGAGAACACGTCGAGCGTCAACACCATCTTGTCACGTCTACCCTCGGTATAGCAACGGTAGACCAGGGGTATGGCGGTGACGGCGATTGCGGCACACGCAGTGTTCATCATGGAGATCACGTTGGCCACGATTGCGAAGGAACTCTGGATCTCACTGCCCAGACGGAGATTGACGAGGATCATGGAGGCCTGGATGAAGAGCAGGGCACCCATCTCGTCAACCACCGCCCACAATCCGAGAGAACCCATTTCACGAAGGAGTGACGAATCGTTGTGTCTGCGGGAGAGTTTGATCTCCGGCGCCATCCTCCTGAAATAATACAGGATTATGCCCACATACAACAGAACGGAAAGGATGTAGGACAACCCCACCAGGGAAAGGGAAGGTCCGACCAGGAAGAAGAACAGGAAGACGAATGCGACCTGGGACACCACATGGACGATTCTCCCGCTGTATGTTATATGCAACCTGTTGTACGCCATGAAGACGCTGGTTATGCATGAACAGAACGAAACGATCAACGACGACAGAATCACCATCAGGAAGAGGAACTGCACATCGAACGTTCCCGAGGGACCCACGTTGAAGATGTAAGGGGATGCATAGGAGATCACCAGGACGATGGGGAGAATGATCAGCATCATCTTCCCGAGTCCGAAGAACGATGTGTTGAACACCCTGTTGGCGCCTTCGACATCACCCTTCTGGAGTGCGATGACCATGTATCTCGTGAACGCACTGGACAGGGAATCCGCTATTGCGATGAAATACGACGTCAACGACGTGGCCAACGGAAGTATGGCATATGCGGCCAATCCGAACTCCCCTATGTAATAAGGGACCATCAAAAGCCCCACCAATGCCATGATCACGGTACGTAACACGTTCGTAACCATGTTGAGGGAAACCCTGCTGGAAAAGGAATCGGGTTTGGGGTCGTCCACGCCAATCATCCTTCGAGATTAATCATTCCTTGCGGTTGAGCTTCCAGGAGACATCCCCTGTGGAAACGAATCCCTTTATGCGCTCGTAATCATCGATATAATCAATCTCCGCCCAGAAGTACTCGCTGACGTCGCGGACGAAAACAGGCTGACTGGAGATGTTCTCGTACAGGACGTTCTCCCACCAAAGGCCGTATTCACCGGAAAAGACCATCTCCTCCAGATTCTTTCTGAACCGGGCGGTGATCGAACCATCTAAGCGGGCTATCCCGACGTATTCCGTGTTGCGTTCATCCACGGTCAATTCCTTACCGTACGCCTTGATGAAACCATCCACGGTCTTGAAGAAGTAGTCCCCCTGCTCGACACGGGACTCGTCCCCCAGCATCACGGCGGGATGCTCGTCGGAGAGAATCAGATCCAGGATGTCCTCATCCCAATAGACGTCGGCGTTCGCCAGGATGAGATCGTCGTCACCGATGAAGTCCCTGGCGAACCAAAGGGAGGCCATACTGTTGGTGACCCTGTAGAACGGGTTCTCGAAGAATGTGACGTCACATCCCTCCAGCACGTCCATTATGTAATCCTTCTCATAACCCAGAACGATCGCCACATCGAATCCGCGCCCGAGAAGCAT
Source organism: Candidatus Methanomethylophilaceae archaeon (assembly GCA_017507885.1). GTDB lineage: Archaea > Thermoplasmatota > Thermoplasmata > Methanomassiliicoccales > Methanomethylophilaceae > Methanoprimaticola. Next base: position 65,572 of record JAFVZY010000024.1, read on the forward strand.
CTCCACGGTCCTGCGTATCAACGGAACCCCTCCGACATCGAGGGTGCTCTTGGGCCTGTCAATGGTCCTGCTGATGCGACTCCCCACACCCGCGGCCATCAAAACCGCCTTCACTCCAGCACCTCCCTCAATGCCGCCAGAAGATCGTCGTAATCCTGAATGGACATGTTCCCTATGTGACCCACACGCAACATCCTGTCGGCCATGTCCCCGCCAGTGGGGGTGAGAGTGAATCCGTATCCGTCCCTGAGACGGTTGTAGACATCCTTGGCACCATGGTCGAAAATTATCGGTGTGACCGCATTGGAAAGCCGGTATCCCGGCACCTCTATACCCAGGTCGGCGGCACCCTTCCTGAAATGCATGGCAAGGGACCTGGTGTTCTCGATTCTGGTCTCCAGACCCTGATCGTGTACGAGATGGAGCATCCTGTTCAACTCCAGAAGGGTTCCGACCGCGGGGGTGAACGGGGTCTGACCCCTCTCCTGATCCTTGAAGTGGTGTTTCAGATCCAAATAGTACGAGGGGGACCTGATTCTCGAAATCCTGTCACTGCACGTCCTCCCGTTGACCACGACCATCGATATGCCGGGGGACAGGGCCAATGCCTTCTGGGAACTCAGGATGACCGCGTCGATGCCCATGTCATCCATCTGCAACTCGTCTGCAAGGAACGCGCTGATGGCATCCACAACCAGGCACATCCCGTTCCTTCTGGCGAATGAGGAGATCATGCGGATGTCATAGAGCTGTCCCGTAGAGGTCTCGTCCATATTCACCAGGATTCCGGTGTATCCTGCGGAATCGTAGCGCTGCAGATCGGTCTCGCTCAATTCGTGTCCGAATTCCAACTCCAACACGTCATAGGGTATCCCGTGCACTTCGGCGATTTCGGCGAACCTCCTTCCGAACGAACCTCCGACGACGATCAGCAACCTGTCATCCGAATCGAATATGTCGGATACCGCGGCTTCCATCGCACCCGTTCCCGATGCCGTCAGGAAAGCCACCTTGGAATCGTCCGCCGTACCGAGAAGCCCTTTCAGTAGATTCTCGGACTCCAACATGAGTTCCGAAAACTCGTCCGTACGGAAATAAGGAAGTTGTTTTCCAGATTCCTCCAAAACCTCCGGGTGCATCATAACCGGTCCGACTGTAAAGAGCTTCATGATACCTGAAGCACCTCTACGGACAAAGGGGATTTTAATACATCGGCAGAAGGATGCGAGACACACCATTTATCTAGAAGACCCCGTTGCGTGAAACGGACATGAACGAACTCCACGAACACCTCATGAGGATACTGCTGGACATAGACGAAGTGTTGACAAGGGCGGAAATTCCGTACTATGTGGTAGGCGGGGCATCGATAGGATGCGTACGTGACGGCCATCTGATCCCATGGGATGACGACATAGACCTGGTGTTCGAAGACATCCATGCACCGAGGATCGGAGAAGCGCTGGTTTCGGGATTGAGCGACAAGTACATCGTGGAACTCCCCAACACCCGGGAGAATCCCAGAAGCTACTTCCGCGTGGTGGAACGCGACACCACCCTGATCAGAAATCCCAACGAGAAATACGCCATGGGCGTGGCTGTGGAACTGTTCTCGCTGGTACGGGTGCCGGACGAGGGACTCCCGAAGAAGCTATACTTCGGACTTGTGAAGGGGTACATACTCCTCAACGATTCGGGAAACATCACTCCCAGATCCCTTCTGTTCATAGGCTTCGGATTCGAGAAAGTCATACGCATGATGATGGACAGGCTGTCATCCAAACACGAATGCTCACGTCTGTCCGCGTTGAACGGACTGTTCTTCAACGAATTCGTGCCGGTGGAATACTTCGGAACACCCACCAGGAGGATCATCGAGGGACACCCCCTACCCTTCCCCGAACATCTTGAGAAGTATCTGGAATGGATCTATGGGGATTACATGACCCCGCCACCGGAATCCGAGCGCAAACCGACCTATGTGATCCTCGACCTGGAGAAGGGATGGGAGAACCATATGGAAGAGGCACGCAGGATACGCAAGGGTATGAATTGAGAAAACCGTTCCACGAAACGCAATATTGTAATGATGGGGGCATGTGCCCCCGGTTTTCATAGGGTTTTATCAGAGGAAGGCCCTGCTGCAGTCCTCGATGTAGCCGTCGTCCATCATCTTGGACGTGAGGCCCCTGGACCTGTTGATCATGAACTCGGCCCTGTCGAAGATCTCCTGCCTGCTGAGCTTGAGCTGGGCGACACCCTGTTCCATAGCCTTCATGGCGACGGCGACCGCCTCCCTGGGGAAGACCTCGGACTCGGACATGGTGGGGATGATGTAGTCCTCGGTGATTCCCTTCTCCTCGGCGCACGCGGCGAGCTCCCTTGCGGCTGCGATGCACATCTCGTCGGTGATGGACTTGGCCCTCACGTCGAGCACACCACGGAAGATTGCGGGGAATCCCATGGAGTTGTTGACCTGGTTGGGGAAGTCGGACCTTCCGGTTGCGAAGACCCTGCATCCGTGCTCCTTGGCCTCCCAGGGCCAGATCTCGGGCACGGGGTTGGCGGTCGCGAAGATGACGGGGTCGTCCGCCATGAGGTCGACGTACTCCGCGGGGATGGTTCCGGGTCCGGGCTTGGATGCGGCGATGACGATGTCGGCGCCCTCCATTGCCTCCTTGAGGCCTCCGGACTTTCCTGCTCCGTTGGTCTTCTCGCAGATCTCCCACTTCTGCTTGAAGTCCTTCTGGACGTCCTCCCTGGAGAGGTTCAGAATTCCCTTGGAATCGCACATGCACATGTTCTTGGGCTGGAATCCGGTTGCGAGAAGGAGCCTTGCGATTGCGATGGATGCGGCACCTGCACCGACGACGGTGATCTGTGCATCCTCGAGCTTCTTTCCGACGAGCTTCATGGCATTGATGGCTCCGGCGACCTCGACGGTTGCGGTTCCCTGCTGATCGTCGTGCCAGACGGGGATCTTGCAGTCCCTCCTGAGCTCGTCCAGGATGTCGAAGCACTTGGGGTTGGAGATGTCCTCGAGGTTGATTCCTCCGAAGGAGGGCGCCATGAGCCTGACGGTCTCGATGATCTTCTCGGGGTCCTTGGTGTCAAGACAGATGGGGACGCAGTCCACTCCTCCGAGGTACTTGAAGAGCATGGCCTTTCCCTCCATGACGGGCATGGCGGCCTCGGGTCCGATGTCTCCGAGTCCGAGGACACGGGTTCCGTCGGAAACCACTGCGACGGTGTTCCACTTCCAAGTGTGCTCGTACACCTGTGCGGGGTTGGCGGCGATGTCCTTGCAGGGCTCGGCCACTCCGGGGGAATACCAGATGGCGAAATCGTCGAAGGACCTGATGTAGGCCTTGGGTACGACCTCGATCTTTCCACCGTAGAACTTGTGCATGACCATGGCGTCCTGTCCGGGCTTCTTCGCCCTCTCGAGACGCTCCTCAACTGTCATTTCCTCGTAGTTTGCCATTTCTTTCACCTCGAAATCTACGAAATTCGTAGAATTCTTTCGAAATCTATCTCTGCGCATTGAGCTGGACATATTAATAATGTATGTAGGGACTCTAGGGAATACGACTGCCGAGGTTACAGTTACGCTTTTCGTAGAATCGAAATGGGACCGCGGACCCCACCACCGGTTATATACGGAACCGCACATGGCAGAACCATGGCCAGAGACATCACCGTCGTACTCGTGGACGGTTACATCGACGATCCCGCAGCACTGGGGGTCCCCCCGTACATATCACCCATGATCCGCTCCATCGCCGGAGCGGCCAAGGATGCGGGGGCCGACAGGGTGGTGTATCTCACCATAGACATGATCCGCGACGGATGCGACATACCCGACGCGGACGTCACCGTCGTCCTCTCCGGAAACACGGTTCCCGGAAAATACCTCAGATCCATGCCCATGTCCCTGAAAGAACTGGATGCAATATTCCCGAAGCTCGGCGGATGGAGGCTCATCGGTGGATCCGCCGCCGATTCCCCGCAGGCGGAGAGATTCGATTTCGTCATAAGGAAGGATTTGGCCGCCTCGCTGTACGACGGGATGATCGGAAAGGAGGTCGGCGAGAGATACCGCACCCTGGACGAATGGAACAGATGGATGCTGCTCGGCGCGGACATCGTCACATCCCATCAGGACTTTCCCCAGCCGTTGGTTGCGGAGATCGAGACCTACAGGGGATGCCACAGATACTCCATCGGGGGATGCTCGTATTGCATCGAGGCCATGAAGGGAAGACCCCTGATGCGCGAACCGTCCGATGTCCTGGAGGAGGCGAAAAAACTAAGGGACCTGGGAGTCCGCAACATACGCATCGGTGGACAGACCTGCATCGTGTCATACGGTTCCAAGGACGACTCCCCCGTGCCCAAACCGAATCCCGACGCCGTGAGGGAACTTTTCGACGGACTCGCGGGGATGGGATTCGACACCATTCATGTGGACAATGCCAACGCCGCCGTCATCGCCACCCACCCCGAGGAGGCCAGGGAGGTGTTGACCGTGATCGCGGAGAGATGCACCGACGGGAACGTCCTTGCACTGGGGATGGAATCCGCCGACCCGAGGGTCGTCATCGAGAACAACCTGAACAGCACCCCCGAACAGATCCTGACGGCCGTGCGCATGATCAACGAGATAGGAGGCGCCAGGGGGCCCCGCGGAATGCCACTGCTGCTTCCAGGGATAAACCTAATATGCGGACTCGACGGGGAGACGAAGGGGACCTATGGGATGAACATGGAGTTCCTGTCCAAACTGAGGGATGAGGGGCTGATGATCAGACGCATCAACATCCGTCAGGTTTTGCCGGTGAGAAGGGAATTCAAAGTCCGTGTGGACCAGCGCAGATTCAAGAAGTTCAAGGAGGAGGTCCGCGAGGACATCGACAGGGCGATGCTGGAGCGCATGGTCCCGTACGGAACCATCCTGAAGGACGTGTACATGGAACTGAACGACGGGAACGTGACCTTCGGAAGGCAGATCGGATCATACCCCCTGCTGGTCGGCGTCCCGTACAGGTTGGAGACCGGCGAATCCCACGACATCTTCGTCACCGATTGGGGATTCAGATCCATCACCGGAATCACGTATCCGTTCCGCATCAACAGCATGCCCATGTCGTCCCTGGAGGCGCTTCCTGGAATCGGGAAGAAGAGGGCCACCAAACTCGTCCTCGCCAGGCCTTTCAAGGATATGGACGAGGTGTTGGAGGTTGTGGAGGACCCCAACGTCGTCGAGAGGTTGAAGGATCTGGTCACGTTCGATTGATTCCCATACGGATAGACGCTTCAGAATCGACACCGTGTCACAAGGGCGTATCTCATCCTATAAGTTAACTTATATCAACCTTAATTGACCTATAATTAACTTTAAAACAATAATTTTTAATCTACAACAACTTATAAAACAACTAAATTAACTTTATATTCTATGTACACATGTATACATTCATGCAAAATACAAGGGAATTGCCTGAAAGATACTCCACGAAAGGATTGTATTTTGAAGCCAAATCCGCTTCAAACGGCATTCCTCCCGAATTCTGGGAATCGTATTCTGCATTTGCAAACACCCTTGGCGGAACAATCGCTCTTGGGATTTCCGAAGACAAGGACGGATTGTACATCACAGGGGTGTCTGATCCGGATCAAACACTGAAAGTGCTATGGGATAGCGTCAACAACCCACGCATGGTCAACTACAATATATTGAAACACGAGGACGTCAGGATAGAGGAATACAACGGCATGAAAATCATAGTTGTAAACGTCCCCGCAGCGGAACGCCGTAAACGCCCGATATACATCAAGAACAACATCAACTCCGGAACATTCAAACGCAACCACGAAGGGGATTATCATTGCAAAATCGACGAAATAAAAGAAATGATCCGCGACTCAGAAAGCGGAAACCAGGATGGTTCCCCCATCGAGAATGTGGATACGAGTTGCTTCGATGACGATACGATATCCAGATACCTCTCCGAAATAGGATCGCATCGTTCGAATCACCCATGGTTGAAGATTTCACGCGAAGAATTCCTCCAATTGTCCGGAGCGGCTGTTAAGGACGGTACAACCCTCCACCCGACCGAGGCGGGCCTCCTGATGTTTGGGAAGAACCACTGCATTCGCCGTAATCTCGAATATTACTTTCTGGATTACAGGGAAACCACAGGAACAGAAAGATGGAATTACAGAATACACTCCAATTCCGGAGAATGGAGTGGAAACGTCTATGATTTCGTGAACATGGTCATGGACAGACTCTCATTCAAAATCGGTTCCAGATTCACTCTAGAAGGTTTTGTCAATACAAACGGTTCCGAGATGTACACATCCATCAGGGAGGCGGTGATCAATGCCGTGATCCATGCCGATTACAAGGTATCCGGAGGTGTGACCATCGTGTTTTCGGAAAAGGAAATCTCGATAAGAAATCCCGGAACGATGAGGGTCAAACTCGAATATGCCATGAAAGGCGGGTACAGTGACCCCCGCAACAACACCCTGATGGGGATGGCCATGGCTGTGGGTTGGGTCGAACGCATCGGTTCGGGGATCTACATGATGAAACGTGCCCACGACAGAGGAATGCTGTCCCACATGACGATAGTGGAGGACACCGACCCCTCTTCGATCACGGTGTCCCTTGGACTCGCATCACCATACAAACCCAGGTCGGAAAGGGAAACCAGACTCCTGAACATCCTCCGTGAAAACCCGCGCATATCCAGGGAGGACATGGCCGGGAAGATGGGGCTGTCCGTGAGCACTGTGGCATCGGTACTCAACAGTCTGAAATCGGAAGGGGTCGTCTCCAGGGAGGGAGGGAACAGGAACGGCAGATGGATCGTCAGGGACCCCTGACCGTGCACGCACGTTGAATCCTCCCCCAATAATCTTCTATTACATGCCCCATCACATGACTCATGGATACCATAAGGGCGGCCAAGTTCCCGTTTCTGAGGGAGGCGAAGGAATTCGTCGACAGTCAACACATCGAGATGGCCGACCTGATAACCTCCGAAAACCTCCTCCCCGCACGCAAAAGGGGGATACAAAGGGTCCTGGAGGCCCTGGACAAGGGTATGGTGGAGTACAGGCCGTTGATGAACGACTACGACCGCCTCATGGAAGTCATGTCCTATCCCTACGCGCGCATGCTGGTGTCCCAGGTCGACGACAGATACCTCACGAAGAGATATGCCCTGGGAGAAGCTGTGCGCATGAATCAGAATCTCAATGACGAGAAGAGGAACATGACCACCCTCCTCACCGTCTCCGGGGAACTGGGTGTCGAGGCCCTCGGAAACGACACGGGAATCGTCCGCATGAAGTTCACCGACTTCCTGATGCTTGCAGGGAGATTGAAAAGCAAGGAGTGGAAACTCATCAACAACGACGTCCGCTCCGGGATGGTCCATCTTCCGGCCGAGAAATTCAACCGTCTCGTTCAGAACGCATTCCAGGACAAGATCGAATCGGAACTCCCACTCATGATCCCCGATGAGTTCGTGCCCCATGTGAAGAGGGATGTGGAGATGGTCCGCACCGCACTCGTGAGCGCCAAGGCAGCGATGAGTCCGACGGGCGGGAAGGATATGGATGTGAAATTCCTCCCCCCGTGCATCAAACACCTCGTACAGATGTCGAACCAGGGCCTGAACCTCCCCCACAGCGGAAGGTTCGCACTGGTGTCATTCTTCAACACGATGGGTCTCGATTACGACGGCATAATAAGGATATTCTCCGAATCCCCCGATTTCGACGAATCCAAGTCCGAATACCAGATCAAACACATCACAGGGGATCTGACCGGAAGGGACGGATACACCCCTCCGGAATGCAAGACCATGAAGACCAACGGACTCTGTTTCAATCCCGACAGGATCTGTGAATCCGAAACCATGAACCATCCCCTGACATACTACAGAAGGAAGATGTGGATGGATGAGCAGGACAGGAAGAAATCGGAGGGCGGGAAGCCCCCCGAGGGACAGACCGGAGGTCAATGAACCTCAAGCGTCCTCTTTGGAAAGGTTTCTCCAGGTGATTACAGCCCTCTGGATGGCGGTGAGGTTTCCGACGACCGCGAACCACAGCATCATGATCTCGAGCCAGTTGATCTCGAATCCCATGATGTCGAAGGATCCGTATCCGAACTGCATCATGACGAACTGGATGATGGGGAACAGCGTGGAGAGCACGACCCTGTCCGCACGTCCGAGCAATCCCGCATAGAGACGAGGCGCACCGATGGCCTGGGCCTGTGTTCCCATGTAGGACGTCAACAGGACACCCACGAGGGCGAACATCCCGAGATACGGGTCGCACCACGCGCTGAACGCCACTCCACCTATCATGAAGACATCGGCGTAACGGTCGAACACATGATCCAGGTAGTCCCCTTTGCGTCCGGCCTTGCCGGCGAGCTTCGCGACCTTGCCGTCCAACGCATCGAAATAACCCGAAACGATGACCACAAGGGCACCCACCAACAACAGATACTCGTAACCGGAACCCGCACTGAGGTACAGGACGACTCCGCTGAGGAGTGCGAGTATCAGACCCACCCACGAGATCGTGTTGGGATTGACGTTGATCAACTTCCTTGCAACAGGGGTCAACGCGAAATCGACCCTCGCCCTCTGTCCGTCTAGAACCATTTGTCCATCTCCAATGACCAGTCCACGCTTCCGGGAATCCTGTCCTCACCGTCACCGGAGACGATTCCCTGAATCGCATCGGCACAGTACGCGATGTCGTCCCCGGTGCAATCCACCTCGTACACGGGTATGTCGGATTCGGTGGATTCACAGAGGATCACATCGAGGACCTCGGATTGGACGTTCTCCCCGACCTTGGCATCGGAATACCCACGTGACTTCAACCTTTGTGCAAGGACGTCGGGGTGGCAACGGAGGACCACGATCATGGAACAATCCATGAAATGGGAAAGGTGACCCTCCATGTACACCACATCATCGGTGCGATACATGTCCAGGGAATCGTTCAGGTCGTCCAGGTCCACCTCGTAGGTGTCCCTTTCGGCATCGAAATCCCCACGGAGGCCGTTGTCGCGGATGTGCTGGCTGAGGTCGACCACGGTACACCCGCGGGAACGGAGTTCCCCCGCGATGGAGGTCTTGCCGGTCCCGGGGGTGCCGGTGATCGCCACGAGGGTCATGCGACCTCCCTCATGTAGGGCTCGGCCCTCTCCATGACGGCATCCCAGGTGGGGATGTTGGTCAACGCACCGGTCTTCTCCACCACGAAGGATGCGACGGATGACGCGATCACCAATGCATCGGGGATCGAACGACCCTTGTACAGCGCGGTGTAGAATCCGGCACGATAGGAGTCGCCTGCACCGGTGGCATCCACCACCCTGTCGGCCTTCACGACCGGAATCTCCAGAACCTCGTCGCCCATGCGTGCTGTGCTTCCCTTGGAACCGTTGGTGCAGACCACCAGGTCCACATCGGCGTCGAGGATGCTGTCCAATCCGACGTATCCCTTCAGGGACTCGGCCTCGAAGTTGTTGCAGAACAGGGCATCGGACATGGCCAATGCCGGAGGGAAGTTCTCCCCGTTCCATATGCGATGGGATTCCTGTGCAGGGTCCAGCGAGATGTATGCATCGGGGATGCTCTCCATGACCCTCCTGTAGTAGGAGGGTTGACCGGTGCAGAAATGCACGAAACGTGATCTGGACGCCATCCTGTTGAGCATGATGTCCAGATCGTCCGCGAATCCCTGGGGGCCCTGATAGAAGATGACCTTCTGGGTCAACACCTCGTCGTTGACGACGACGGCACTGGAGGTCTCGTACCTGTCCACATGGACGAATTCGTCCATCATTAGACCGGAGGCGCGCATCATGTCCTCGTACTGGGAGGGGAAGTCGTTTCCGACGAATGCGCAGAGCGCGGTGGGGCATCCGAGGGATGCGGCCATCACCGCGATGTTGGTTCCGGTTCCACCGAGGGAGGTGACCTTGGTCAGCACGTCCTCGGTGGTGTTGTCACGGGGGAACTTCCTGACACTGTAGATCTGGTCGACGGTCACGTGTCCGTATACCGAAAGGAAGGGTTCGGTCAGGTTCCCTCCTCCCATCCGGTGATGTATTTGATCTGCTCTGCGGTGAGCTTGTCCAATGTGACGCCCATGGATGCCAGCTTGATGGTGGCGATCTCCTCGTCCATCTCCCTGGGGACATTGTAGACGGCGTTCTCCATCTTCTCGTAGTTCCTGGTCATGTACTCGATGCCCAGGGCCTGGGTGGAGAAGCTCATGTCCATGATCTCGGCAGGGTGACCCTGTCCGGCGGCGAGGTTCATGAGGCGGCCCTCGGCGATGAGGTACAGATTGCGTCCATCCTTGAGACGGTACTCGTCGATGAAGTCACGGACCCTCTCGCAGGAGACGGAGGCGTTCTCGAGGGCGACCTTGTCGATCTCGTTGTCGAAGTGTCCGACGTTACCCATGATGCATCCGTCCTTCATGACCGCGATGCAGTCCTCGTTGATGATTCCCTTGCAACCGGTGACGGTGATGATGATGTCCGCGGTCTTGACGGCGTCGACCATCCTCATGACGTCGAATCCGTCCATCTTGGCCTCGATGGCCTTGATTGGGTCGACCTCGGTGACGGTGACCAGTGCACCGAGACCCTTGGCCCTCATGGCCACACCCTTTCCACACCATCCGTATCCGGCGACCACGAGCCTCTTTCCGGCGACGATGAGGTTGGTGGCGTTCATCCATCCGTCGAAGGTGGACTGACCGGTTCCGTAACGGTTGTCGAACATGAACTTCATCTTGGCGTCGTTGACATCCAGAACGGGGAACTCCAGGGCGCCGTCGGCGGCCATCGCCCTGAGACGGACGACGCCGGTAGTGGTCTCCTCGTTGGCGGCCTTGACATTGTCCAGGACATCCCTGCGGGTGGTGTGGACCATAGCGATGAGGTCGGCACCGTCATCGATGATGAAGTCGGGCCTCATGTCAAGGACGGCGTTCAGATTGGCGTAGTATTCCTCCTGGGTCTGCCACTTCTTGGCATAGACATCGAGACCGTACTCCTCCTTCAACGCGCACACGACGGAGTCGTCGGTGGAAAGAGGGTTGCAACTTGCGAGACGGATCTCCGCACCCGCATCGGCGAGTGTGACCGCCAGCATCCCGGTCTTGGCCTCGGTGTGGAGTGCCATTCCGATCTTCAATCCCGCTAGGGGCTGTTCGTCGATGAAACGTTTGCGGATCTCCTTCAGAACGGGCATGTGGGTCTCGGCCCAATGCAGTCTGAGTGAACCCTGCTTCAAAAGGTCGTCCATTCAATTTCCTCCTTCGTCGAATTCCGACATCAATGAATCGCATATGCATTCGATCGTGCGGCGACGGTTGTCATCCGCGGAGAAGTCCTTAATCGTCTTTATAATTGATTCTCCATCGTTGCGCAACTCATCCATGAAGTGGGATATATTCTCCAATGCACGGGACATCTCATCTGAAATCGGTACCGTCGCGGCCTTGGATGTGCGGGACAGGGGATTGAGGTCGATGGAGATTACGGCCTTGCCCATGGCCACCAGAGCCTGTGCGCGATCCCCGTCCTCGATGGGGACCAGGATGACGTCGCTGTCGAATATGCCCTCGGAAGTGCAGAGGGCACGGTCGTGACTGATTCCGGGGATCCTGCTGTCGGGTTCACGTCCGAGGACCTCCCTGGCACCGTTCTCCTCCAGATAGGAGATCAACCCCTCCATCCTTTCGGGGGTCCTGTGGAACAGGTTCACCTCGATCTTCGCGGGGACCGCCTCGGCGAGGGAGATCAACCCCTTGGGATCCAACGCCGCGGCATTGCCGTTGACGCAGACGACGGGATTGCGGGCGTTCAGGAGATGTGCGGCCGCGGCCTTCTCGGCCTCCAACGCCGCATCGGTGCTCCTCTCGCCCATCATGTAGTCGTAGGCCTCTCCACGCCCGTGGGAGATCAGGCCAGTGGGGGTGACGAGGCCCCTCTGCACCATCTCCGCCAGGCGCTCCCTGGTCATCAGGGACTTGTATCTGGGGTGGTCTTTCGGAATATCCATGTATGTGCGACGGGGGAAGGGGTATATGGTAGTGTTCCAGACGTATGGTGGAAATGACGATTGTTCAAATCACCATAGAAGTACTTCCTGACAGTACGGATTATTGTCAATACTTGCAAAGTGAGTAACGAAGTACTTGCAAAGTGAGTAACGAAGTACTTGCAAAGTGAGTAACGAAGTACTTGCAAAGTGAGTAACGAAGTACTTGCAAAGTGAGTAACGAAGTACTTGCAAAGTGAGTAATTCATTCCAAACGTAATAATAATATGTTGACAATCCATAAAATATGAAAAGGGTTACTGACGATTACTTCAGAACCCGTTTGGAATCGGCAGGTGCATTGCTGATCGAAGGACCCAAATGGTGTGGGAAAACAACGACCGGCGAGGAACTCTCATCCAGTACACTCTATATGCAGGACCCCGACAAACAGGAATCTCTGATGTATTATCCTCAGATGAACGAAATTCTAGCATTACATCCGTTCATCCGTGCCCGTAATGTGGGCGATTCCGCCTTATGCACCGGGCGAGGGTTGCCGGCCAACCCGACGGTGGAGCATGTTCCGGGCCGCGTTCACGTCGCGGTCCATCACGAGCCCGCAGTGC
>JAFVZY010000025.1 GCA_017507885.1 Candidatus Methanomethylophilaceae archaeon
CCGACCTGGGATGCGACATCGAGGGTCGCCACGGTTCGAAGATATGGTGCTGCACCGACTGCCTGTTCATCCACAGGCAGGACGTCGCCAGGTTCATCATGTCCGAAATCAGGAGACTCGGCATCACGGAGGCGAAGGACCCCAGGTTCGAGGATATCAAGGCCGAGGCCAAAAGGAGATTCTACAAGAAGGGCAGGGCCGTCATGGTCGTTGGCGCCACGTCCGATGCGGGGAAATCCATCTCGGTCATCGCCCTGTGCAGGATCCTCCAGAGACGCGGATACCTGGTGGCACCGTTCAAATCCCAGAACATGAGCCTGAACTCCAAGGTCACACGCCAGGGTTCCGAGATCGCCATGATACAGACCGTTCAGGCGCAGGCGTGCAAACTTGTGAATCCCGACCATCACATGAACCCCATCCTCCTGAAACCGAAGAAGGACGACGTGTCCCAGGTGATGGTGTGCGGGAAACCCTATGCCGACCTCAACGTCCCCGCGTACTACGACGAGTTCGTCCCCGGACCCGGAAGGGAGATCGTGAAGGAGCACGTGGACTTCCTGAAAGGGAGGTACGACGTGGTGGTCATGGAGGGTGCCGGCTCCCCTGCGGAGATCAACATCTACGACAAGGACATCGCCAACATGCAGGCCGCCGTCATCGCGGATGCCGACGTGATCCTGGTTGTCAACGTGGAATGGGGCGGCTCCTTCGCATACGCCCTGGGGACCGTGGAACTCATACCCGAGGAGGACAGGAGGAGGATCAAGGGGATCATCCTCAACAACGTCCGCGGGGAGATCTGCAACATCGAACCCGGTGCCAGGAAGCTTGAGGGGATCGTGGGCATACCCGTCATCGGGATCATACCCCACGTCCACGTCCCGCTGCCTTCGGAGGACTCCGAGGCGCTGTCCGGCGTGAGGGAGAAGGGCACCGGTTCCATCACCGTCGGAATCGTCAAGTGCCCCCGCATATCCAACTTCACCGATTTCGACCCGTTGTTCCTGGAGGATGTCAGAATCGTCTACATAGAGGAACCCGGGGACATGGAGGGCGTCGACGCCGTCATCATCCCCGGGACCAAGAACACCGTCTCCGACCTCCTGTGGATGAGGTCCAAGGGCATCGCCGACGAACTGATGAGGTTGAAGGGGAAGGTCCCGATACTGGGAATCTGCGGAGGATACCAGATGATGGGCGCCCGCATCGAGGACCCCGAGGGCATAGAGGGCGACGGCCCCGGAACCTACGAGGGTCTCGGGTTCTTCGACGACGTGACCGTGTTCTCGGAATACGACAAGGTCATCACCAACAAGGAATCCGAACTCATCCTGGGCGAGGGCGGTCCCGTGAGGGTCTACGAGCTGCACATGGGTCAAACCACCGGTTCGGAGGAACCGATGTTCAGGTACCAGGGCATGTTCGACAGGCAGCCCACCATGGAGGGTTCGTGCAGGACGGACGACATGACCTTCGGAACATATTACCACGGGGTGTTCGACACGCCCGCGTTCAGAAGACACTTCCTCTCCCTGGCCAGGAGGGACGGCCCCCTGCCGGAGTCCGAGGGACCCGACGACTACAGGGACCTGATAGAGGACAGCATAGACAGACTGGCGGACGTGTTCGAGGAGAACCTGGACATGGACGCGGTCATAAGAATCGTGGAGGGATCCCAGTGAGGGTCCTCATCCTGGGCACCAGCTCCGGTGCCGGAAAGACCACCATCTGCGCCATGCTGTGCAGATACTACTCCCGCATGGGATACGACCCGGTCCCGTTCAAGGCATCCAACCTCTCCAACACGTCCGTCAGGACGGCGGACGGAGGGGAGATAGGCATAGGACAGGCGTTCCAGGCCTGGTCCGCCGGATTGGAGCCGGAGAGGGACATGAACCCCGTGATCCTGAAACCCAGGGGGAAGGGTTCCGTGGAACTCTACCTTTACGGCGAGAAGAGGATGCAGGCCGATTTGAAGAACCCGATCGACAAGACCACCATCATGCCCGAAATCGGTGCGGCGCTGGACAGGTTGGCCTCCAAACACGGACTGGTCCTCGCGGAGGGTTCCGGTTCCCCCGTGGAGCTGAACACCATGCCCAGGGACATGGCCAACACCGGACTCATGAGGGAGACGGGAATCCCGGCCATCATCGTCGGCGACATAGAGAGGGGAGGCGTCTTCGCCGCCATATACGGCACGTGGAGGCTCATCCCCGACGACATGAAGCACCAGATGAAGGGTTTCGTGATAAACAGGTTCAGGGGAGACGCCAGCATCCTCAGAGATGGAATCAAGGAGATCGAGAGACGCACCGGCATGAGATGCCTCGGCGTCCTCCCGAGGGTGGACCTTAGGTTCCCCGAGGAGGACTCCCTCTCGCTGAAATCCGGAAGGATGGAGGGTTCCACCGAACACGAGGCCTACATGAGGAACGTGGACGAGCTGGTGGACGTGTGCATCGGGGCGGGATTCGACTTCGAGGGCCTCCTGGAAATCGCGAGGGAGTGATCATCCGCCGGATGCGACTCTCAACGCCCTGACCTCGGAATCCTCCGGGGGGACGATGTCCA
>JAFVZY010000026.1 GCA_017507885.1 Candidatus Methanomethylophilaceae archaeon
CGTGTGGGTGTGGGTAACATCGCGGGAGTGGCTAGTGCCATCGTCCTCGGTGGACCCGGAGCCGTGTTCTGGATGTGGATCTTCGCCATCATCGGATCCGCAAGCAGTTTCATGGAGTCCACCCTTGCACAGATTTTTAAAGAAAAGAAGGAGGACGGACAGTTCCACGGTGGACCCGCCTATTACGTTCAGAAGGGTCTCAAGAACCGCACCCTGGCCATCATCCTCGCATTCCTGATTGTCATCACCTTCGGAATCGGATTCGTGGGTGTCCAGGCCGCCAACGCCGTCGGTGCACTCTCCGGTGCGTTCGACTTCGAGAACAGCACCTACGTTTTCGCAGCGTTGATCGCACTTGCAGCCGCCGCCATCATCTTCGGTGGTGTCAAGAGGATCGGATTCTTCTCCGCCAAGGTCGTCCCCGTCATGGCGGTCGCATGGCTCGTCCTCGCACTCGCCATCATCCTGGTCAACTGGGAGAACGTCGTCGACGCGATCGTCATGATCTTCTCCTACGCGTTCATGTGGGAGTCCGCCGCCGGTGGACTTCTCGGAGCCGTCATCATGAACGGACTCAAGCGTGGAGTGTTCTCCAACGAGGCCGGTCTGGGATCCATCGCCAACATCGCCTCCACCGCCGATGTGAAGCACCCCGTCAAGCAGGGAATGATCCAGTCCTTCGGAACCCTTGTGGACACCCTCGTCGTCTGTACCTTCACCGCAGTGGCCGTCCTCTGCGCGTTCGGAACATACGATGCCATCCTGGTCAGCGGACTCGCAAAGGCACCCCTCGTCCAGGCCGCATTCGACATGACCCTCGGAGGAGACCTCGGATCCATCCTCGTCTCCATCTTCCTCCTGGTGTTCGCATTCACCAGTCTCATCGGTTACTACACCATGAGCGAGTCCAACATCAGGTTCATCTCCGACAAGAAGTCCACCATCTTCGCCGTCCGTGTCCTCATCATCGTGGTCGCCTTCGCCGCACCCCTGCTCGGAGCAGACCTCATGGAGCTCATCTGCGACACCTTCATGGCCGCCATGGGTGCTGTCAACATGGTCTGCGTGTTCCTCCTGTCCAAGTTCGCCTACCAGGCCTACGACGACTGGAAGAGACAGCAGGAGGCGGGTGTCGAGGAGCCCGTCTTCCACCGTGATGTCCTGGACGACCCCAGTGGTGTCACCGAGTGGGAGTGAGTTTCACACACAACCTTTGAATAAACAGGGGGTTCGCCCCCATCTTCATCCTTCTAACATCATCGATTCTCACGTGTGCAATCTATTCCGACGGATGTCGTAGAAGTGGAGGAACGGGTGACCAAGTCCCTCTGGGCTCCATGGTGCCGAACCTCCGGACTATGGAGGTTTTTACCGGATATATAAAAAGTCGCAATGTGGGTTCGGTTCTTGCGTTTTTTCCATATTCCGCCTCTTTTCGTGAAGTTTAAATACACCAATCCATACACCGCATTCGGAAGTGTCGTGGTACGACGTTTTCTCCGGTGGTGATCATGACATCCTTCAGCGAATTGGGTATAGGCAAGAGGCTTTGCGCCGCGGTTGCAGGCATGGGTTGGAACCAGCCCACACCGATACAGGTCGCGGCGATCCCGGAGGGCATGTCCGGAAGGGACATGTTCGGACAGGCCCAGACCGGAACAGGCAAGACCGGTGCGTATTCGCTGATCGTCCTGGGACGCACGCGTCCCGGTTCGGACGTCCCCACAACCATAGTCCTCGCCCCCACCAGGGAGCTCGCGGACCAGGTGTCCAAGGAGATGAGGAACCTCTCCAAGGAGACCCGTCACTCCGTCGCCGCATTGTACGGCGGTGCGCCCTATGCCGATCAGATCAGGAGGTTGGAGTCCGGATGCGACGTCGTCGTCGGGACCCCTGGAAGGGTCCTGGACCTGCATTCAAAGGGATACCTCAAGCTGGATGCCGTCAAGGAACTGGTCATCGATGAGGCCGACAGGATGCTCGACATGGGATTCATGGAGGATGTGGAGACCATAATCTCCCTCACGCCCGCGGGAAGGCAGACCCTGATGTTCTCCGCCACCCTTTCGGACGAGGTCCGCGGTATCGCGGAGAGGTCCATGAGGGATCCGATGGAGGTCTCCGTCTCCCATGACGAACCCGTCTCCGACCTTGTGAGACAGTACTATGTTGAGGTCAAACGCAACGGCAAGATGGACGTCCTCAGGGACATCATGGCCAACGGCGACCCCAAGATGGTGGTGTTCTGCTCCACCAAGAAGATGGTGGACGACCTTTACGAGGGTCTGAGTCTGGAGGGCAGGAAGGTCGGGGCCATCCATGGGGACATGCCCCAGGCCCGCAGGGAGAAGACCATACGCGGATTCAAGAGGGACAGGATGAACATCCTCGTGGCCACGGATGTGGCCGCCAGGGGATTGGACATAGACAACATCGAGTGCGTCGTGAACTACGACGCCCCGTTGGATCCCGAGACCTACACCCATCGCATCGGACGTGCCGGAAGGGCCGGTAGGACCGGCGTGTCGTTCACCTTCGTGACGCCGAAGGAGGACCGTCGCATCCCGTCCTACGAGGACTACATGGACAGGAAGGTGGAGAGGGTCACCAGGAAACAGGTCCAGAAGCTGGAGATCGCCAATCCGGAACTGAAGGCGCTGCATGCGGAGGACGATGGGGACGGGAAACCCCGCAGGGAGAAGGTCAAGGTCAAGGCGGTCGTCAGGAAGGAGAAGGCCGCGGAGGGTCCCGGCATGGATTACACGGTGATCTCCCTGGACCTTGGAAAGGAGGCCGGTTTGAACAGGGTCGCCGTCATCTCCCATTTCACATCCAAGGCCGGAATCGGCGAGGAGAGCATAGGGCGCATCGGGATGGCCTCCGCGTCCTCGTTCGTGGAGGTGGATTCCACCGTCGCCGCCGAGGTCCTCAAGAGGATCAACGGTTCGAAGATCAACGGAAGGAAGGTCAGGGCGACCTTCGCTCCCGAGAAGACCCGTTGCAGGGACAAGTTGGCGAAGAGGTAATCCCGGATATCCTATCCTTTTGACATTGGATTTCACAGAGGACAATATCACTCATATCACTTTATATCGACACGTTCCATGGATTGGTTGTAACAGCCAAGATGACCATTGGAGGTATATGCCATTCAACCTTCATCATCGTTACTGTCACAGGAAAGTGTAAAGATGAAAACCAGCCAACTTCTTGCAATGGTTGCCGGAATACTCTGTGTATCCGCAATCATATTTTGCATCGGGGGGGGGGGAATTCTCTCCGGTGCGGACCAGGAACCGACCCAGGTCGGCACCTTTTCCGATGAAACCTCCATGTTGGACTACACCCTCTACAGCGACAACACCGCAATCGTCAAATCAGCGAAGTATGCTGAAGGAAAAGTAACAATCCCTTCAACCGTAACCAAGGATGGTGTGGATTACACCGTCACCCAAATCGATGGGCAGTCCTTCTCCAACAACCAGAACGTCACTTCAGTGACAATCGCTAAATCCGTCGAATCCATCAACAGCGTAGCCGGAATGCTTGCCAGTCATTATGGAGCGTTCATGGGCTGCATCAAACTCGAAACCGTGGTTTTCGAGGAGGGCAGCAACCTCGTCTACATCGGACAGAACGCCTTTTCGGGTTGCATAGCCTTGTCCTCCATCAATCTTCCAGAAGGTTTGAAGGAGATCGACAATTCTGCATTCGGAGGAAAGACCACCAACATGTGGGGTGTGGGACAGCTCTACTACTATCCTTACTCTATTGAAGAGATAACCATTCCCGCGTCCGTCGAGAAGTTGGGCACCCAGGTTTTCGCA
>JAFVZY010000027.1 GCA_017507885.1 Candidatus Methanomethylophilaceae archaeon
CATGAAGCAATGGTTGCGTGGCGGCATGTTCCTGGCCATGACGGTGATCCTGTTCTTCGTTGGTCCGTCCTTCGAGAACCAGTTCGTGTTCCTGATACTGGACATGGGGGTATTCCTGTTCCAGATGATGGATGTGATGAAGTACATGTATGAGAGTGACCGCAAATGATCGATTGGACCGAGAAGTACCGTCCTCAGACCCTCGACGGGGTCCTGGGGAATCCTACCGCCGTCAACACGTTGAGGACCTGGGCCAAATCATGGTCCAACGGCATCCCGCAGATGCGCGCCGTCGTCCTCATGGGGCCTCCCGGAATCGGAAAGACCACATCCGCCGAGGCCTTGGCGAGGGAGATGGGCTGGGACATGGTCGAGATGAACTCCTCGGATCAACGTACCGCCAAGGACATCGAATCCGTGGCCGTCAAGGGTTCCCGTTTCAACACGTTCTCATCGGACGGCACTTATATAGAATCCGATTCCGGCGGAAGGAAGCTCATAATCCTCGACGAGGCCGACAGTTTCTTCGGGAACAAGGACCGCGGTGCACTTCCGGCCATAAACCAGCTGATAAGGACCACCCGTCAACCCATCATCCTCATAGTCAACGATTTCTATGCGTTGAGCAGCAAGAGCAGCGTCGTCAAGAACGAGACGTTGCAGATAACCTTCAAACGCGCGTCCGCATCCACCATAGCCAAGGCCCTTTACAGGATCGCCGATGCGGAAGGAGTGGACGTGGAGCCGGAGGCGATGGAGATCATCGCCGCCAACGCATCGGGGGATATGCGTGCGGCCGTCAGGAACCTGGAGTCGTTGGCACTGGGTTCGGCCACCGTCACCGTGGAGATGGCCGAGGGTCTGTCCGACAGGGCGGACAGGAAGGACATGTACGACCTGATGTCCGCCGTGTTCAGGAGGAACGAACCATTGAAGGCCCGTAGGGTTCTGGACAAATCCGATTTGGAATTGGACACCGTCCTTCTGTGGGTGGACGAGAACCTCCCGTACGAGTACACCGACAGGGGTGATTTGGTGCGCGGATACGAGAAGCTGTCCCGTGCCGACATATTCCTCGGAAGGATCCACCGTCGCCAGTACTACAGGTTCATGGTGTATGCAGGGGACATGATGACCGCCGGTGTCGCATCGGCACGTCGTTCGGAACGCTATTCCCGCGACAGGATCAAATTCCCGACGTACCTGTCCAAGATGTCCCGCAGCAAGGCCGTCAGGAACGCCAAATCGTCCGTGTGCCTCAAGCTGGCCACGGGCCTCCACACATCCACGCGCAGGGTCTCCCTCGACGTCCTGCCTTCGTTGAAGGTCCTGCTGGCCAACGATCCCGAACTGAGGGTGGATGTCGCGTACTCCTATGATCTGGAGCCGGAGGACATGGGTTTCCTGTTGAACAAGAAGGCCGATTCGAAGGAGGTCAAGGCGGTGTTCAAACAGGTGGATGAACGCAGGGAGGCCAGGAGGCTGTCGTCCCAGAAGGCCTCTCCACGCGAGCAACCCGCATTCGCATTCCCGTTGGAGGCCGAACCCCGTTGCGACCCGGAGGACCGTCCGCCGGAGCCCCCGTCCGAACCCGTTCCGGCCCTGACCCAACCGCGCCCCCGTTCCAAGGGTGTACAGCGCAGTCTTTTCGATTTCTGAGGTATTCACATGGATGAGAAGTACAGGGAGTTGCTGATAAAGCAGCAGTACCGTCTGCACAAAGATCACGCCGCGGTCAAGCTTTGCCACTGGATGAAGGAGAGCATGCTCAGGGAGCGTCACTGCTACAAGCAGGACTTCTACGGCATCAGCAGCCACCGCTGTCTCCAGATGACCCCCGCCATCAACGAGTGCAGCCACATGTGCACCTTCTGCTGGAGGGTCCAGGAGCACGATTTCGAGATCAAGGACTGGACGGAGCCCGCGGAGATGCTGGACGCCCTCATCGCCCATCAGAGGAAACTCATTTCCGGATTCAAGGGGGACCCCCGCTGTGATCCCAGGATGTTCGAGGAGGCCAGCAATCCGAACCAGGTGGCCATATCCCTCGCAGGGGAACCAATCACATACCCTTACCTTTCGGAATTCCTGGACGAGTGCCACCGCAGGAAGATGACCACCTTCATGGTCACTAACGGGACGTACCCGGACAGGTTGGAGCAGTTGGACACGCTGCCCATGCAGCTCTACGTCACCGTGGCGGC
>JAFVZY010000028.1 GCA_017507885.1 Candidatus Methanomethylophilaceae archaeon
CACCGTCATCATCGCCAGCATCCTCGCGCTGTTTCTCACATGGATGATCCTGCGTCTTTCCGACAGGATTCTGCACATCGTGGGTGAACAGGCGATCGGTATGGTGACGAAGGTCATAGGTCTGTTGATTGCCGCAATGGGTATCGAGAACATGTTCTCCGGTTCCCTCGGATGGTTCGAGGCCCATACGGCTGTCGCATCCGCAATCGTCCAGTTCATGGTCGTTTGACCATCCGGTCAGCATCGATGTGGACGCCCCTGTGGACGGGGAAGGGGGTTGACCCCCCTTCATTTCATATGAAATGAAGGTATGGGTGGGGAAGACCATCGTTTCATCTGGATGGTCTTTTGGCCCTGTAGACGAGTCCCACGGGCACCAGCAGGAGCAGGATCACGGCGGCGAAATTGAACGCCGTCCCGACGCTGTCGACGAAGGTCCATATGAGGTCGTCGGAGATCATGGCGAGATCAGGAATCCTGGCGGCTACGACTATGGACGTGTCTTTGGGAAGGAGGTCCGCTATGATCTGTGGGATGGTCTCCGGCACCAGATCGTTCATGCGGGATGCGATCCCGTTGTTGATGATCATGGTGAATACCGCGGTACCCATGGTCGAACCGACGTTCCTCAGAAGGTTCACCGCGGATGTGGTCATTCCGATCTCGTTATCCTCCGCACTGTTCTGGACCGCGGTCATGATGATGGACAGGAAGCAACCCACACCCAATCCGAACAGGAACAGGGAGGCCACTATGATCCCCGTACCGGAGTCCGCTTCGATGAGTGACATGAGGTACAGTCCCGCGGCACCGAGGACGGGTCCTGCGATGAGCCATGGTCTGTATCCGATGCGATAGACGGTCGCACCGCTCACCGTGGTGGTTATGATCATCCCTGCGACCATCGTCATCGCATACCATCCCGTCTCCATGGCGGAGAAGCCCAGGACGTTGATTCCGAAGAATGCGATGTAGGTGTTCGCACCCATCATGGTCAATCCCATGATGAACATGAACAACGCGGACTTTACAACGACGCCGTTGCGGATCAGACGGGGGGAGAGCACCGGTTCCAGCGCACGCTTTTCGATGAACACGAAGAGTGCGACAAGGACCACCGCGGCCACGATCATCAGGATGCTCTCCATGCCCGACCACTCGAATTCCCTTCCTCCCCATTCCATGAGGAGGAGCACATCGATCAGCAGCAGGGAGAGTACGGTGATGCCCCTGACATCGATGGATACGTTGTCCGGTGCCTTGATGCGGGGGTATCCGCGGGTGATCAGCAGCGCACAGACGATGACCAGGGGGATGTTGATGTAGAATGCCCAGTGCCATGAGAAGTATTCGGTCAGGAATCCTCCCAGCAGGGGTCCCGCACCGCTTCCGATGCCGTACGCGGCCCCCAGGATGCCCTGCATCTTCGCCCTGTCGGTGATGTCGTAGAGGTCTCCGACGGCGGCCGTGGACACCGGGATGAGTATCCCTCCCCCGAGTCCCTGTATGCATCTGCATGCGATGAACTGCCCCATCTCCTGACACATTCCGGCAAGCAGGGATCCTGCGGCGAACAGGACCAGTCCGATGAACAGGAACAGTTTCCTCCCGTACAGGTCCGACAGTTTGCCGGCGATGGGGATCATGATCGTGGAACAGAGAAGATATGCCGTCAGGATCCAGGAGTAGACATCCTCCCCTCCCAGATCCCTGACGATGATCGGTCCGCATGTGGCCACGACGGTGGAGTCGAGGCATGCGATGAGGACCGCTATGCACAGTCCGATCATAATCGGACCCTTGTTGATGTTTTCATTTTCGCTGAGGTTTTCCATTTTACCAAGTCGCATGTTTCGAATACAGGTTTCAATCGGAACCGAGGTACTTCTCCACGGTGAACAGGGAGATCACGGTAGCCGCGACCATCATCACGAGGGCGATGGTCCACAACATGCCGTACTCCTCCAGGGTTCCGTTCGGTACCATGAAACCGGAGATGGTAATGAGTATTGCCCCTCCTGCGAAGGGGAAGAGGTTGAGTGCGGCGGTGGATGTGCCCGCCATCGCAACGGGGAAGAGCTCCTTGATCTGTGCGAACGCCACCACCGAGAATCCTCCGGAGAATCCCAGCAGGAGGTTCACCACACCCTGGGACAGCATGTCGGATGCGGAATCCGTGTATGTGGTCGCGCATATGGCGGCCCATGCGATGGTGTAGAGCACGGAACCGATGATCAGGACCTTCCTCCTGGAGCGGAACACCCTGTCAGAGAGCACTCCTGCGAGGGGGCAGGCGACGGCCATCCCCACTCCGACCATGGTGACCATCAATCCCGCATCCGTCACGGTGTATCCGTGGACGGACGTGTAGAACGATCCGGCCTGGGAGGCCTGCCAGAGCATGAGGGTCCCGTACATCAGGAAGAGCCAGATCGCAAGGGGCCAGAACCTGCGGCCGCTGGAGAACACCGTGCGGAGTCCCTCGACGGTGCCGATCCTTTCGGCGGGCGAGGGTGCGGGGGCATTGGCCGGTCTGTCGCGGACGATGAGCCAGCAAAGTGCGGCTATGGCGACGGTGACCACGGACAGTGCGACGTACGTGCCGGTCAGGCCGATGGCGTCTATCATCAGGACCATGGGTGTGGCGGCGGCTATGGCACCGACGTTCCCCACCAGCAGGAGGGTCCCGTTCATCGATGCGAAGCGGTCGCGTCCGAACCACACCGCGATGATCTTCAGTGCGGGAATGTAGACCACGGCGGCGCCGATCCCGATGAGGAACTTCCCGGCCACCATGAGCCCGAAATCACCTGTTTCGGATGATACAGCCCCTAGGATGGATCCCGCGGCTATCAGTGTAACGAACACGGTTGCGCATGCACGCGGGCCGAACCTGTCGGTCAGCAATCCGCTGGGGACCATCATCAGCGTATAGGCGTAGAGGTATGCGGATGCCAGCAGCGCCACGGACGATGCACCCACGTCGAAGTGGTCCATCAGCGTGTCCGAGACGGCACCTCCGGTGGTCCTGTGCAGATACACCATGAAATACGCCACCGCAAGGACGACGAACATGGCAAGCGGCGCGTATTTCTTTCGCGCGGTGTCGGCTCCCGTCATGTTGCAACCTCAATGCTTGTATTGGGTGTAGTCGAACTTCTTGTACTCGTTTTCGAGTTTCATGAAGTCGTTCTTCCCCATTCCGGTGAGGGGGATGGCATCGATGGGTATGACCGCCACGGGTCTCCCGCGTTCCTCCGCCTCTTTGTTGCAGATGTCGAAGAGTTCACGGCAGAGTGCCTTGGGGTCCTCCACGTCGGGGTTGGCCTCCACCAGTGCGATGGGGTAGTGACCCATGCTGTGGGCCCGGTCCCTGACGCCGACGACGGCGCAGTTCTTCACACCCTCGTGCCTCATGATCATCCCTTCGAGGTTCACGGGGAACACCTTGTGTCCGTCGAAACGTGTGATCATGCGCTTTATGCGTCCCTTGATGAAGAGGAAACCCTCCTCGTCCAGGTATCCCAGGTCCCCGGAATGGATCCATGTCCTTCCATCCGCATGGGGCCTCATGATGTTCTCGGTCTCCTCGGGGTTGTTCCAATAGCCCTTCATCATGGAGGGTCCGGTGACGCACACCTCCCCGATCTTGCCGTATCCCAGCTCCTCTCCCGTCTCCGGGTCGAAGATGGCGACGACGGTGGTGGGCGAGGGGATTCCGACGCTTCCGGGTTTGTTGATCTCGTTGACACCGAAGGTCGCGGCGGCGGAGAGTTCGGACATGCCGTATCCCTGTGCGAGGGGGTGTTTCATGTTGTGCTCCTTCGAGAACTCGGCGAGTTTCGACTCCAGACCCTTGTTCATGGTGTCGCCCCCCGATCCGAGCGTCAGGAGGAAGGACATGTCCAATCCGCGGACCTCCTTGCTGTTCATCATCATCTCGATGAATGCGGGGGTGCTGATGACGTGCTGGGGTCTGTTCTTCCTTATGAGTTTGCCGAAGTTGTTGGGGTCGAACTTGGGAATCGGCAGGAGCTCCTGTTTCATGCAGAGGGGCATGTGCATTCCGCAGACCATGCCGTACGAGGAGAATATGGGGATGATCCCGAGGAACCTCTGTCCGGCCTTGTGGTCGATGCCCCAGTGCTGGAAGTTCAATGCGACAGCGTTCATGGAGTCGTTGGTGATCATGACCCCCTTGGGGAACCCGGTGGTCCCGCCGGTGTATGTGACGGCCACAACGTTGTCCCCCTTGTAGGGTGCGAGGACGGGTTCCACCCCGTTTCCTTTGGATATGAAATCCTCCCATCTGGTTATGTTGTGGGTGCCGTACGGGATCTTGAGGGGCATTTTGATCTTGAACAGGATGCTGAGCAGCGTGGGCAGGGAGCGGGTGATCCTGTGGATCAGCACGTGTTCCTGCTTTAGTTCCGGGAGGACGGGGAGGACCTTCTCCAGCGTGGCATCCAGGACGACGAAGATCTTGGAGCCGGAATCGAGGACCATCTTGGATATGTTCCCGACGTCCATGCGGGGATCGATCATGTTTGCGGTGGCACCGAGGGTGTCCAGGGCATACACGGATGCGATGCATTCGGGGACGGCCAGGGACATGAACGACACCATGTCACCCTCCCTGACGCCCAGTGCATAGAACGAGCGGGCATAGTCCTCGACCATGCGGGCGAGTTCCCTGTAGGTCATCTTGGTCCCATAGTAGTTCAGCGCGAAACCATCCATGTTGTCGGAATTGGTACGCATCATGTGTTCGAATGCCGTGCATTCCGGGATATCGATGACTTTGGCTTCCTCCGGGAACCATTTCATCCAAATCCTTTCCTCCGATGGTTTCATTGAAGCGGGGTTCATGTCTTGCTCTCCTTTTGACGATCAGATGGCGATTGATCGTGTGCAGGTCCCTCTTCTAGTGAAGAAGACGGCGGGGATTCCGCGGGAATCACGCGACGGCGACGTCAGGTGGAAGGATGGACGGTCTGCAATTATGTCTATTGGTTGTGTCCATTCTTATCGATAAAGATAAAGGTATTGTCGGAAGAAATTACTCAACCAATCTTGAACAACCATATCTTTGTAAAAAATGCATGCAACCCCTCTTTGAAGAGGGGTAAGGGGTTTGGCCCCTTGCGGGGCGTTGTTCATGGTTGTCAGTTCTTCCTGAGGTACAGGAACGCCGCGACGGCGATCACCGCGATGACGGCGACGACGGCACCGATGATGAGCATGGTGTTGTCGTCCCCTCCGTC
>JAFVZY010000029.1 GCA_017507885.1 Candidatus Methanomethylophilaceae archaeon
AGAGGGATGTGGCCACGTATGCGGCGATGGCACCCACCACGATGGATGTGATCAGGCTTCCGAGGGCGCACAGCAGCATACCCGAACCCTCGTTCATCACCTGATCCACCGTTCCACCGGTGCTGATGATCATGGTGATGGACGACATGTATCCGGGAATCTCCAGTTCCAGGTATACGTTGAACACCACGAGCACGAACGCCACGGCGATCATGCCCCATTCCTGCGGCCTGAGGTGTTTCAGGATCATTCGTCACGCCCCCTGGGTGGACCGATCGACACGGTCACGGTACGCGTGGCACCTTCACGGCCGCCTTTCACGTAGCGTTCCAGCAACGATCTGATTTCCGAATGGAGTTCCCTCAGTTCCTCATCGGTCACGTCGATTTCGATGGATGCGATGCTGGGCATGTCCCTGACTATGTTCGCGTCGTCCCTGGAAAGGTATTCCTCGAATTCGGATTGGGCCCTGTTGAATCCCCATGCCACCATCACGCGATACGTGTCCCTGTCGTTCCCCTGGAACACGGAGTCCATGAAATCCGTGAAGTCCTTCGAAAGGCCGTAGGTCCTCTCCGTGACCGCACGTTTCCTCTCCTCGGACACCACCTTTATGAATCCCTCCGATTCCAGTGCGTTCAACGCACGGTACAGGGAGGCCTGCGATGCTCCGATGGGCCGTGAGAGGAGGTCCCTGGCGGTACCCTCCCCCATCTGACCCAGATTGCACAGGATGTTCCTGTGGATCGGGCTTTCGAAGCATTTCATGACTGCTTCGATGCCTATTCCTTTCCTTTCACTGTTCATCGGGGGGCGTCTGAATTATCCCGGATATAATATTATCGAAATGATAACAGTGTGAATCGGAAGGATTCACGGCCTGTAGGCACCGTACAGTCTGACGGTCTTCTCTCCGCGGTCGTCGATCCCGAACTCCGCATCGATGTTGAACACCGTGCGCATGTTATCCGGTGTGAGGATGTCCTCGGGTCTACCCATCGCATGGATCCCATGATTGTGGATGAGGATCATCCTGTCGCAGTATCTGGCGACCATCGGGAGGTCGTGGGACACGATGACCACCGTCAGGTTCCTTTTCCTCGACAGGTCCCTGACCAGGTCGAGGACCTCGAACTGCATGTTTATGTCCAGATGCAGGGTGGGTTCGTCCATCAGCATGATGTCCGGGGTCTGGGCGATGGCACGGGCGATGATGACCCTCTGTCTCTCCCCTCCGCTCATGGTGTTGATGTGCCTGTCCGCCATCCCCATTATGCCGGTCTGCTCCATCGCCTCCCTGACGATGGCCTCGTCGTCGATCCCGGAATCCCTGAACGTCTCCTGGAAGGGCATCCTGCCCATCTCCACGATCTCCTTCACCGTGAATGCGAATTTGATCTCGTTGGATTGCGGGACCACGGATACCTTTCTGGCGATGTCCCTTTTCCTCATCCCCGCCAGGTCCTCCCCGTCGACCATCACGCATCCGTGATCCGGTTGAAGGTTCCTGTTCAGGTTTTTCAGAAGAGTGGATTTGCCGCAACCGTTCGGCCCCAGGATTCCGAGGATCTCCCCCTTCTCGACGCTCAGATTGATGCATTCCAACACCTTCTTGTCCCTGTAGGAGTAGCCCAGGTCCCTGGTGCACATGACGGGTTCGTTCACCATCCCACCTCCTTCTTCCTCCTGCACAGGAGGTATATGAAGAACGGCGCCCCGATGAGCGACGTGACCACACCTATCGGGAGTACGCCGTAGTACGGTGCCACGAGGTGGGCGATGTAGTCGCACATTATCAGGAACGCGCCTCCGCCGATCGCGGATATGGGGATGATCAGGCGGTTGTCCGGTCCGAGGATCAATCTCACTATGTGCGGAATCACCAATCCCACGAATCCGATGGTTCCCACGAAGCACACGCATGCGGCCACGACGACGGAGGACACCATCAGGATCAGGAGCCTGGTCCTCCTCACATCCACGCCCAGATCCATGGCATGGGCGTCACCGAGCATCATCGCGTTCAGATTGCGGGATTCCGTGAGCATGATCAGGATTCCGATGAGGATGATCGGTATGCCTATGGCCATCTCCTCCCACGTGACCGTTCCTAGACTCCCCATGGACCAGAACACGATGCTGCCCATCTCCTCGCTGGGCGCGATGTACGTGAGGAAGGACACGATGGCGGAGATCAGCGATGACACGGCGACTCCCGCCAGGACCAGGGTCTCGGTCCTGATGACGCTTCCCCCGGAGCGGGATATCATGTACACCAGGATTGTGGTGGCGAAGCACAGCACGAATGCCAGTACTGGTTGTGCGACTGCCAACGGGATGAAGGGGATGCTGAAGAGGATCGCCAATGCGGCCCCCAGGGATGCTCCCGACGACAATCCGAGGATGTACGGTGTCGCGAGTGGGTTTCTGAACAAAGCCTGCATGACGGCACCGGTGACCGCCAGTCCCGCCCCCACGAATATTCCGAACAGTACGCGTGGAAGGTTCTGATGGTTCACTATGATGTCCGTGCCCCAGGTGCCGTTGCCCGTGAGCGCGTTCCAGACCTCCGAGATCGACAGGGTCCGGGTTCCGGCCCATGACAGGTCCAGGAGCAGGAACACCACCAGCAGTGCCGCACAGGTCATGATGACCGCCATCGCGGGAAGGGAATCCCTCCCGTTGCGCCTGGTCATGATGACGATCCCCCCGATGCATGCGATGGAGACCAGGACGATCAGGGCGATAACGAGGGTGTTGTCCGTGGTTTCCGCGGATTCGGCGACGTTCCAGTAATCCGGATCGTACAACGCGGATGCCATCTCGGTCAGCCCGTCGGCGGATTCGGGACACCAGTTGTTCCAATTGAGCCCCGCCTGGACTATCCTCACGCTTCCGTCCCCGTTGAAGACCTCGCTTCTGAAATCCTCCACGGTCTTCCCGGTCTTGAAGTAACCGTCCGATACGAAGACCACCGCATCCCTGTTGGCGCCTACGAGGTCTATGATGGTCTGGATGTCGCCGTATCTTTCCGCATCGTTGCCGGGGTCGTGTCCGATGTCGTCCGCTCCGCAGAGCTCCAGCATGGAGGTCATGATCCCGTTGTTCCCCACCTGCAATTCGTTGCCGTAGTACCATGCATAGAGTGCCTTCGGTGACGATCCGTTCGAATCAACCATCGATTCCACATCCGACACCTTGGATTCCATGTCGTTGACGGAATCCGGTACGGTGCCGGTGACCACCTTGGACACCGTTTCCACGAAATCCTGCACCTGACCGTATTCGGTGACATCCTTGCTCATCCACAGCAGGACCTTGGTGAAACCGTACCTGTCGGATGTCAACTTCCCCCTCAACGTCTCGTTGGAGGGATAGCTGGTGAGTATGATGGTGTCGTCTTTGGACAGTTCCCCGTTCTCCACCATGTTCACCAGTTCGGTGATGATGCTTTCATGGTTGTTCTCCCCGTAGAAACTGTCCAGGACGGTGACGTCGTCCATTCCCCGAAGTTTTTCGAATCCGGTGTATTCGTATGTGGAGTATCTGTCCACGGCGACGATCTTCCCCATCGCACCGGCATCGGCTATGGTGAGTGCGGCTCCGGAACCCTGTACGACCACCCTTTCCGCCGGTTCGTCGTAGTGGAACTCCGTCCCGGTACCGTCTCTGACCGTGAATCCCGTCGCCCCGTCCGATTCGTTCAGGGGGATCATCATGCAGGCCATCAGGAACACGGAGAGCATCAGGAACGGGACGGTCTTCTTCATGGGACACCTCAGGTGTTACTTTTCACACCATTTTTATGCATCACTACAGATAACACGTATTTGAAGGTTCATGTTATCTTGTTGGAAATCCGGATGTCACCCGATTCGGCGGTAACACCCATCCGGAGAAATGAAGTCAAGGCAGAGCCCACCTTGCGACATCGTTTCCGTAAATCATCGGAATCGACGGTTCGGATGGGAAAAACAACAGAGACAGGCATAAAAATGTGAAATTTGAACAAATCCGCCCTTTTAAAAAAGTGGTCGTCAATGTATGTTTGCTACAACAACCAAGACGACCAAAGGTGAATCCGGGTCTGGTTTAAAAACCTGACTCAGAGTGGTTCGCAGACCTTGACGTTGGGGGCGCGCTCGTCTCCGGGCTTCGCCCT
>JAFVZY010000030.1 GCA_017507885.1 Candidatus Methanomethylophilaceae archaeon
ACATGCACAAATGGAGGATGGAGGACAGGAGGAGGGTCCTGGACATCGGATGCGGCATGGGACGCCATTCGATCCTGTTCGCAGAGAACGGTTTCCATGTGACCGCCATGGACACCTCCGGATACGCCGTGTCCCAACTGAGGGACCTTGCCGATGAAAGGGGTTTGGACATGAGATGCGACGTGGTCGACATGGTCGACCTCCCGTACGACGACGGTTCCTTCGACTGCGTCTTCGCCTACCTGTCCGTGAGCCATACGGATTCCGCCGGATTCGGGAGGATACTGTCCGGGATACGCAGGGTGCTCGTACCGGGCGGTGCCGTGTTCATGACCCTGTGCTCCAAGGACACCTGGTCCTTCAGGGATGCGGGATACCCGAGACTGGATGACAACACGGTGGTGAAGACCGACGGTCCCGAGAAGGGGATACCCCACTACTATGTGGACAAGGAGGACATAGGAACCCTGTTCTCGGATTTCGAACTCGTCTCGGTGAGGTGCGTCGACGACTGCTACTTCCAGAACAGATGGCAGAAGAGCATACACTTCCATGTGGAGGCCCTGAAACCGTGTTGATGCGTTGATAAGAACTTGCCAGTCGTAAACTTTACGAACGGCAAGTTTACTGTTGTAAAGTTTATCGTTATAAACTTTCCAAATGGAAAGTGAGCGAGGAGATCGACGGGGAGAGATACGGTTGGTTCGCCGAATGCAGGTACGAGAACACACCGTCGGGCGGAACGGAATTGAAGACACTGATCCACAGGATGGCCCTGGTCAAAGGATACGATGTGAAAAACCCCGTCATGTACTCCAAATCGGGGTACGATCAATCATTGGAAGGAGCTGGTGACGTGGAACTCTACACTCTGGACGACGTCCTCGGAACCATCGAGAGGAGGGGGCGACGGAGCCCGGATGCATGATGGGACACGGGCCGGCATGGGTTGATATCCGTGCACGGTCATGCGGTCCGCATGCCCGGATCGATCCATGACCGCGTCCCGATGATGAACAGGATATTCGACCTCATAGACTCCCTCGGGGAGGACCCGGATGCCGTGGAGGTCCTGCTGTCGTCCGCAATCATACTGCATCTGGAGAACGGCGGCACACCGGAGGATTTCACGACGATGTGCGACGACCTCGTCGGGAGGTTGAAGGATTTCAAAGAACTGATGGATCCGTGACGGCCTTCGAACGGAGGCCCGGGATCGGAGGGAAGGAGGGGGATTCGTTCCCCCTGTTTGCGGCACTCAGATGAGTCCCTTCTTCCTGCCGACGATGATGAAGGCGCCGACCAGGACGAGCATGGCGGCGACAGCGAAGGTGAGCATGAGCACGGTGGGGCTGAGCTCCTCGACGGGCTCGGCGATGGTGACCTCGCAGGTGGCGGAGTACTGTCCGTCGGCGGTGGTCGCCGTGACCGTGGCGGTCCCGTACTTGTGACCGACGATCAGTCCGAAATGATCGAGGGTCTGGACGATGCTGTTGTCGCTGGAGGTCCAGTACACCGTCTGGTCGGTGGCATCGGCGGGGAGGACGGTGAAATGGATACGGGCCGTCTGCTCGATGTCGATGGTCATGGACGTCTGCTCCAGGGTTATTCCGGTGACGGGCACGCCGTCCGCATCGGATGCGGGGGCACCCACGGTCCCTGCGAGGACCAGGACCGCCATGGCGAACACGGCGGCCAGGGATATTCTCGATGTTCTACCCATCATGAAGGGACGTATGGGGTCGTCGTATATCGTCGTTCGCACCACGGGTGTACGGTGATGAACCCGGATGATGGAACCGATGGTTTTATCGGCAACGGAACGACTGGAGTTCCATCCGGTCCGGGAGGGTCCCCCATGGTCGTCGTTCGCGGTTTGTACATAGTTGCGGGTTGCATATGCCTGGTCCTGGGATCCGTCGGTGCGTTCGTGCCGGTGATACCCACGGTGCCGTTCCTTCTGGTCACGGTGTTCTGCTTCGCGAAGGGATCCCGGAGACTCCACGACTGGTTCGTATCGACCGATCTGTACAAGAACAATCTGGAGTCCTATGTCAGGAGGGAGGGGATGACCGCCAGGACCAAGATCGGCATAATGTCCACGATGACGCTGGTCATGGGGATCGGATTCGCGATCATGTTCGCGAAGGGACTGTACCTACCGTGTTCCATCCTTGCGGCGGTGTGGGTCTGCCATCTGCTGTATTTCGGATTCGGGGTCAGGACCATACGTCCGGTGGAATCCTGAGCACATCGGACGATATCCCATCGGAAACTCCCTGTTTATATATCGAACGAAACGATTCGTAATGCATGGTTTCCAAGATAGACGTCAACATGAGCATCTGCGACAAGAAGGTGAGCGTCACGGCCACGGCGAACGAGGACGGCACCATATCCATCGGGATAGAATCGGACTGCTCCTTCCTGAACGCCTATGCGAACAACCTCCGTGTCATCACCATGGACGACATCATGTGTTTCGAGAAGAGCAGGATCAACAACGAGGAGGTCCGCGGGAACATGTCCATGATCTGTGCGGCACCCATCGCCGTGTATCAGGCCGCCTGGATGGAGTGCGGGATGCTGTCCAAGAAGAACTACATCAAATCCGGGCCTGTCACAATGGACATCGGCGATGTCGAAAGGGACCGGGCCTGAACCCCCGGACAGGGCCGCCTCCCGGACGCGGATGGCGGTTTCCACTGGAACGATGTTTCAGAGGTAACGTTGATTCCGGCCGTCCCTTTCAAATACCGTGATGCGGAAGACGCATGCGGACGCACCCCGGCCACCGATCCCACCCCGAGATCGACCGATCCATGCATTCACACACAAACCATCGCCGGGGCGCGTCCCGCCGTCACTCGTTTCCAGAGAAACCGTTGTCGGCGAGCCAGTCCAGGACCCCGTCGATACCCGGGAAGTCCCCCATCATCTCATCGAACCGGTCCGCGGAGACCCTTTCACCCGTCCAACGACCCATCGACCTGACGCCGGCGCAAAGGATGAACTCCAGCACGGCGGGGGGCACTTCGGGACGGTTCAGAGAAGAGGGGACCATGGCCACCCTCATGAGTGTCGAGGTGACGTCCCCGCCGTCCATGGACTCCGGCGACCAGCATGCGACCACACCCTCGCACGAATCGACCAGGCCCGCATCCTCCAGACCTTCGAGCACCTCCCCGAGACGACCGTCGGGTTCCACGCCGCACCTATCCAGATAGGTGGCCTGGTTGGGTCCCGAGAATCCGGTGGATTTGAGCCATTCCAGGGAAAGGGGGGTGTATGCCATGGGGGTGCCACCGCGGATCGAGGCGACGGCCCCGTCCAGAAGGTCCCTCATGACGGCATCCGGTGCGCACAGCAGGTAGTCGCTGACCCCCAACACCAGATTGCCGTCCGTCTCGGACCATCTCCACTTCATTGCGGCGGTCCGCTCGACCGTGGTCAGGAAACCCCTGTATCCGCGACCGGAGGCGACGGTCTCCGCGATATCCTGGATCCTGGGATCCACGACCATTCCACATCCGACCACGTTCCCAACGACATCCGTCTTCATTGTTAGAACCCCTCTGACGCATCCCGAACGTGTCTGGGACACAGAATGGATGCACGTACACCATCCGCTATGACTCCGCCGTATATAATACTCGGATGCGGGGGGACGATAACACCGGACGATGCTCCCCTGCACCGTCCGGCACGGTTTGTGTCCCATCCCTTAGAATTGGGTCCTTGCCCTCTCCAGCGCCTGTCCGCAGCACATGCAGAAGGCGAAGGGATTGAGGGTGGAAAGTTCAGCGTTGCAGTAAGGACAACACATCGTCCCGTGGGAATGGGAACTCCTTTTTAACCCCTTCCGAGCTACAACTACGGGCCCCATCCAACTCTTCGAGGGGTTGGATTGGTGGTCCGTACCATAGTGTTCGGAACATGTGGCGGAATCGTCACGAAAATTGTGGGATTATCAACAAACGTCATATCAAATATATAAAGGGATGTTTTTTCCCACAAAAATTTGTGGGATTGGTCCGACGTGTCACGGACGCCCCGGCCCTGGACCGTTGACGCGGGTGCGGACCCCCCTCAACGGATCGTCGAAACGATAGACCGTCGAACGCCCCCTCCCCTCCATCCTGACGATCCCCTG
>JAFVZY010000031.1 GCA_017507885.1 Candidatus Methanomethylophilaceae archaeon
AACGAATCCCTCATGTTCGGTGTGATCACCGGCGTCATGCAGATCGCCAAGGAGAGCATCTTCTCCGGATTGAACAACCTCAGGGTCAACAACATGTTCGGTACCAGATACGACGAGATGTTCGGATTCACCGACGACGAGGTCATGGCCATATGCGGGGAGCACGGTCATCCCGAGAAGTATGCCGAGGCCAAGGAGTGGTACGACGGATACAGGTTCGGGGATGCGGACATCTACAATCCCTGGAGCATCCTGAACTACGTGTACGAGGATTTCAAGCCGCAGGCGTACTGGGCCGGCACGAGCGGGAACTCCATCCTGGACGACCTGTTCGAATCAGCATCCCCGGAGATGTGGGACGAGCTCAAGAGGATGGCGCAGGGGGATTCCGTCCTGTACACGGTCAGACCGACGATGACCTTCCAGGACCTCCATGCCAACGAGAGGAACATCTATTCCATGCTGGTCATGTCCGGATATCTGACCGCGAGGCACGACGAGGAGGGCGTCTCCTACATCTCCATCCCCAACGGCGAGATGGCGTACGTGTTCGGCGACATGATCCTGGACAGGCTGGACGTGGACTCGTCGGCACATGTGAGGAGATTGGCCAAAGCGTTCGTCTCGGACGACGT
The DNA here is from genome assembly GCA_017507885.1 of Candidatus Methanomethylophilaceae archaeon. GTDB lineage: Archaea > Thermoplasmatota > Thermoplasmata > Methanomassiliicoccales > Methanomethylophilaceae > Methanoprimaticola. The sequence continues at coordinate 636 of JAFVZY010000031.1, forward strand.
CTCCAGGATAGAGGGGTACCTCTACGACCTTTTCGCATCCTCCGCGGGCAATGCGATGCTGAACGACGAGCACTCCTATCAAGGGTTCATCACGGGGATGCTGATGTTCCTCTTCGGCAGGTATTCCGTCAGGGCGGATTTCGAGGAGGGCAACGGCCGCTACGACATCAGGCTGGAGCGCAGGCACGGGGATTCCCCGAACATAGTCATCGAGATCAAACGCGTGCAGACGGATTCGTCCGACCATGTGGCGGAGGCCGCCGCGATGAAGGCCTTGCAACAGATCAAGGAGAGGGACTATCTGCACGGACTCAGGGGGAGGACCCTGCTGTACGGCATCGCCTTCCGCAACAAGAAGCCAACCGTACTGTCTGAAAGGATGGTCCTCTGACCCGATCCATTCGGGTTCCGGGCAGGGGTGGTCCGGATCCGATGTCCACCATGAAGGCGTATCGATAGCATTGATTATTCGATACGACTGTTCTGGATGATTTCGACGATGGAATGCAAAGTCGGTTTCGGAATGGTTACCGGATTCCGAAGAACCGGATGTGGAAAAGGGAAAGATGTTTGGAGGACCGGGGACTGCAATCGATCCCGGCCCATCTTGAAACGATGTCGGAACGGATCAGTCGTCGTCTTCGATGTGAAGATGGTATTTGATCTGCCTGACACCCTCCATCACATCCGCGGTGTTGGAGCGGACCATGGAGAGCTGTGTCCTGAGGGACTTCACATCGGCCTCGAGCTGCTCGATCCTCTTGATCAGCTCATCGTCGACGGGTGCGGCAACGGGCTTCTCCTCCTCGGCCTTGCGGCCCTTGATCTCCTGGATCACGGCATCGCGCCTCTCCCTGAGGAGATTGATGGACGCCTTGGCCTTGATCATTCCGTCGTCGTCGTTCCTGATCTCCGCCTGCATGAGGGACATCTCCCACTGGATGAGCTCCTGTGCGATGGAGTTGAGCTCCTCGTCGAGGTCGCCGTCGGTGGGGGCGGGCTTGATGCGTGCGACGGGTGCCGCCTCCACGGATGCCGCCGCGGCGGGTGCGGGGCATGCGGGCTGGGGGTTGGTGACGGAATACGTGGAGTATGAGAACGAATCCTTGGGCGGAACGGACTCGAACTCGTCGGATACGCGGTTGTAGACGGATGCGTTCATGGATTTGTGCATGTTGGGGACGTCGAGTCCCGCAGCGACGAACGAATCCTCGATGACCTTCTTCCTGTCGAGATACTGTGCGATCTGAGCCTCCATCTCCTGGACGGTCTTCAGTTTCTCCGCGGCCTCGGCGGGGTCTGCGGGCATGGACTCCATTATCTGGGTTTTGAGATAGTTGAGTCTGGCGGTCTCCGTGTCTATGAATCTTAATTCCCTTTCGTATTTGCTTCCGGGCATGTCAATCCTCCGATTTGTGCTTCTTCTTGGACTTCTTGTCCTTCTTAGCCTGAACCATCGCCTTGAAACCATCATACAGATAGTCGTCGTTGAAGATCAGCTCTCCGACCGCGGACAC
>JAFVZY010000032.1 GCA_017507885.1 Candidatus Methanomethylophilaceae archaeon
CCATAAACCTCTCCGGTGGTTGGAAGCGCAGGGTGGCCATCGTGTGCGCCATCATACACAAACCCCGCATACTGTTCCTCGACGAACCCACCGCCGGTCTGGACACCCAGTCCAGGCACATGCTCTGGGAACTCATCAGGCAGTTGAACTCCGAGGGGACCACCGTGTTTCTGACCACCCATTACATGGACGAGGCCGAGGAACTCTGCGACCGTGTGGCCATCATCGACCACGGACGTCTCGTCAGGACCGGAAGCCCCGGGGAGTTGTGCGAATCCATAGGGGAGTGGGCCGTGGAGTACCGTTCGGAGGGGAGGAAGCACTACCGCTACTTCTCCGACCGTGAGGAATCCCGCAGGTTCCTGGATTCGTTGCCCCCTGATTCCCAAACAGTTTCACGTTCCACAAATCTGGAGGACGTGTTCCTGGAACTAACCGGCAGGGACACCGTCGCGACGGAGGAGGTGTCATACAAGATATGAGTCTGATCGCGGATTCCATACGCGTGTCGTGGATCGACATGTGCTTCATCAGGAGAAACATACCGACCATACTGGTCACCTGCCTCGTGGCACCCCTCCTGTACCTGTTCGCATTCGGATACGGTCTCGGTCAGGGCATGACGGTGGACGGGTTCCCGTACATCGCGTTCATGATCCCCGGAGTGATGGCCCTGACGGCGTTGACATCGAGTTTCAACACCGTGGCGACCAAGGTGATGGTCCAGCGCGTCTATTATCAGAGTTTCGATGAACTGATCCTCTGTTCCATGAGTCCCACGGCCATCGTCCTGGGCAAGGCCTATGCAGGCGCGGTGCGCGGAGTGATCAGCTGTCTGATCCTGTACGTGCTGGGTCTGGTCATCTGTCCGGAGATGAACCTGTCCGTCGGCGTCATCGTCCTGGTCGTGGTCTCCAGTCTCGTGTATTCGCTGCTCGGCGTCGCCTCGGGGATGCTGGCGAACTCCAATCTGACGTTGAACCTGTTCACCAGCCTGGTGATAATGCCCATGACATTCCTGTGCGGGACGTTGTTCTCGCTCGATGCGATGCCCGATGCAGTGTCCGCAATCATCGGCGTCCTGCCGTTGACCCATACCACCGAATGCATCAGGGCCGCGGTTCTCGGTATACCGTTCCCATGGTCGTCCCTGGCCGTCACCATCGTGTACGGGGTGGCGTTCCTGCTGCTCGGAAGACATCTGATCGATCGTGGGAAGTCATAAACGACTTTTGCAAAACCTTTTTCCTTTTCCATTATTACAAAGATTACAACATGAAGTAATTATATTCCTCCCGCCATGGACCCGTCATGCCCGACGACACGGAGTTCAAAATCACCGTCAGACCCATGTGCGACATGGACATGGTGAGGTTTCTGAAACACATGGAGGATTCGTCGGATACCGATGAGGGATGACCCCACATCCGTCTTTCCGCCACCCTTTCCCTACTATTCGGATAGCGTATATACTATGAACAACATGCGCAAACACGAAAGGTGATTAACATACCTATCAGCAACGAGTACCTGAACTCCGTCTTCGACGGACTCAAACAGCGCAATGCGAACGAACCCGAGTTTCTTCAGGCAGTGGAGGAGGTCCTCGAATCCCTCGTCCCCGTGGTCGAGGCGAGACCCGAACTCCAGAAGGCGGGAATCATCGAGAGGCTCGTCGAGCCCGAGAGGATCATCATGTTCCGTGTCCCGTGGGTCGACGACCAGGGTAACGTTCAGGTCAACCGCGGATACCGTGTCCAGTACAACTCGGCCATCGGTCCCTACAAGGGAGGACTCAGATTCCACCCCTCCGTGAACCTTTCCATTCTCAAATTCCTCGGATTCGAGCAGATCTTCAAGAACAGCCTCACCACCCTCCCCATCGGAGGTGGAAAGGGAGGATCCGACTTCGACCCCAAGGGCAAGTCCGACAACGAGGTCATGAGGTTCTGTCAGTCCTTCATGACCGAGCTCGAGAAGCACATCGGCCCCGACACCGACGTACCCGCCGGAGACATCGGAGTCGGAGCGAGGGAGATCGGATTCATGTACGGACAGTACAAGAGGCTCAGGAACGACTACACCGGCGTCCTCACCGGAAAGATGGTCGGAGCCGGCGGTTCCCTTGCAAGGAAGGAGGCGACCGGATACGGACTCTGCTACTTCACCGACGAGATGCTCAAGGACAACGGAAAGTCCTTCGAGGGCAAGAGGGTCGTAATCTCCGGATCCGGAAACGTCGCCATCTATGCCAACCAGAAGGCCACCCAGCTCGGTGGAAAGGTCATCGCCATGTCCGATTCTAACGGATACATCGTCGACGAGAACGGAATCGACTACACCGTCATCCAGCAGATCAAGGAGGTCAAGAGGGCCAGGATCAGCACCTACCCCGAGTACGTCCCCGGAGCCAAGTACGTCGAGGGCTGTGCAGGGATCTGGACCGTCCCCTGCGACATCGCGCTCCCCTGTGCCACTCAGAACGAGCTGGACGAGGAGTCCGCCAAGACACTCATCGCCAACGGCGTCATGGCCGTCGCCGAGGGAGCGAACATGCCCAGCACCCCCGGGGCAATCTCACAGTTCCAGAAGGCCGGGGTCCTCTTCGGTCCCGCCAAGGCCGCCAACGCCGGTGGTGTCGCAACCTCCGCTCTCGAGATGTCTCAGAACAGCGCCAGGCTCTCCTGGAGCTTCGACGAGGTCGACGGCAAGCTGAAGGGAATCATGGTCGAGATCTACAAGCAGGCCTCCACCGCCGCTAAAAAGTACGGCATGGAGGGCAACCTCGTCGCCGGTGCCAACCTCGCCGGATTCGAGAAGGTCGCCAACGCCATGTTGTGGGAAGGAGTCTCATACTGATTTCAAACCGAGGGGGCACTCCCCCTCATTTCCTTTTTTTCATAAGAATTGTAAGAAGGTGCAGGGGAAGGGATTCGAACCCTCGGACCACTAAGGACAGGATCCTAAGTCCTGCGTCTTTACCACTCGACAACCCCTGCGGATGAACCCCCATCTCACGTTCCACATATTATCTTATCGACAAAACCGTTGGTGTCGTCACAAGAGGTTGCGTAAAACGGGTAAACGGTTTCCCCGTCGGAAGGAACCATCGTTCCCTGCGACGGGGTTGAAGCGGTTTATGCGGTGATTCCGGTGGTGCCACAGATCGTGCAGACGCCGGCCTGGACCTGGTGTCCGGATCCGCCACAGAGCAGCTGGTGGATGTTGTGGACGCTTTCGGCCAGTTCGGTCTTCAGCTCCTGCTCCTTCTCGCTCTCGGGGTTTCCGAGGATTTCGACGACGCCGGTCTTGATCTGGTTGTGTCCGGTCTCGTCGGGGTGTGCGTAGAAGCTGTTTCCGAGGTAGAAGCGGACATAGATGGATGCGACGACGACGGCCTCCTCGTCGGGAAGCATCTTCTCGATATCCACGGTGTATCCCTGACCCTGTGCGGCGGCGGTGGCGTTCTCAATCACCTCGTTCATGACCGCATCCTTCAGCTGATTCTCCTCCGCATCGATGTCGAGGCCGTTCAAGAGGGCGTCCCCGTCGATGGAGGGGGTGTTGGCGATCTCCTTGACCAGTGTGGCAAGGGTGTCGTATGCGGCGTAGAGGGTGGGCCAGTATATGCTATTGAACAGGGGCTGGGCGATTATGCCGAGCTGGTTGTTCTTTCCCTTCTGGATGAACTCGGAACCACTCATTCCGTTGAGCAATTGCGGGATGTTCTCCTCCAGCATCTGCGCAACGGCATTATCCACCGTGGACTGGAGGTACAGGTTGTCGTCGTAGTAGTCGAAACTGTCCTTGACGTTCTGGTTCAGGTTCTCGGCATCGCCGTCGTAGTCTCTCATCTGATCCAGGAATATGTTGACGTGTCCGTCGATTCCGGGTTTGATGTAGAGGTAGTCGTCGTGATGGGGTGAACACGAGGATGCGTAGTAGTTGGCCATGTTCACGAAGTTTCCGAATATGTCGCCCAGGGGAACGTCCTGTCCGCCGACTTTCACGATCACTCCGTGCAGGAGGTTCTGGATTCCGACCACGACCACGTCCGCATACGGGTTCAGGGTGTAGATCTCATCCATCACGATGTCGAAGTTGTGCATGTATCCGATGAGGCTGTATGCGAAGATGTCTGTCAACGCCTTGCACATCTGCTCGTCCTCGACGTACTCCCCGATGTATGCGCCGATGATGGCCTTGGCCTCCAATGCAGCGGCTTTTTCAGCAGGGGTGTCGAATATGCTCTCCACGTCGGTGGTCCACATGTAGCTTCCACTACCGAGGTAGTCCACAAGCTGGTTGCAGATGTAGACTCCGAAGTTGTTCCATCCGATGTCGACGGTTATCAGGTCGGCAGAGGTTATACTGTTCCTGTATACGAGACGGAGGGACTCGAGTCCTCCATCCTCTGCGGATATGAACCATCCATCGGAACCCGTGAACCTCCACTGGGAATAGTCATCGCCCATGTAGGTGTCATCCAACAGGATGCGGACCTCCTCAACACGCATGGAACTGATGGCGAGCTGGTTGACCTTGACGTTGTCTGCACCGTGGATTCCAACGAAGTGATCGCGGATCAGGTCGGGATACGCCCCTTCGGGGGTCCTCTGATATCCGTACACGTTGACATCGTCCTTGTCAACGGCTCCGCTCAGGATCATTGCGAGTTCCTGTTCGGTCATGTATCCGCGCATTCCGTAACCGTTGGTGTTGGATGCTCCGATGGACACGTAGTTGAACACCCCGTCGTTGGCGTTGGGGTTGTCCGGTGTGTCAGGAACATCTGGTGTATCAGGGGTGTCCGGCACGTCGGGTGTGTCAGGAACATCGGGCGTATCAGGAACATCGGGGGTATCCGGCACGTCGGGTGTGTCCGGGTTTACCGGACCGTCGCCTGGACCGTCTCCCGTGTCGTCGTCATTGGTGCTGTTATCCCATGGTTTCACGATGAGGAGAGCTCCCCCTGCGACAACCACAGCAAGGATAACCAATATGGACAACAATTTGGTGGTGATCACTGTACTCATAAATCATCCTCCCTTTTGTCATTATATGGGTTTGGAGATACTATGGGATTCCCATCATATAAAATGAATTATCAAATCGATAGGAATTGTCTAAAAGTGTTCTACATTTCGATTGTTTTGAAGCGAACCTTCGTCAATTGTCGTTGCTCATATCGACCTGATGCGTCCGATTGCGACATCCGTCGAAACCGTCTTCGGGTCCCTCCCCACGGGGCACACTGCGATGCATCTGCCACAGGGGGATATGCCTCTCTTCGCCAGGTTCACGGACAGTTCCACACAACCATCCTTCCTTGTGATGCCTGTTGGATAGTCCGTTCCAGCGACCGCGGATGCGGGACATGCACGGGTGCACCTACCGCAACGGATGCACAGATCCTCCTTTATCGGTTCCCCGTATTCGAACTCCGCCGTGGTTATGATGGAGGTGAACCTCATCCTCGGACCGTATTCCGGGGTCAGGAGCATGTTGTTCCAACCGAATGTGCCCATGCCCGCAAGGTATGCGGCGTGCCTGTGGGAGAAGAACGATTCGGGTTTGTTTCTGAGACCTTCAGCTCCCCTGTATCCGTCACGGGGAACGAACAGTGCCTCGTATCCATAATCCATGAGTTCCAGGGAAATTCTGTATGCGTTCATGTCCAGGTGGTTGTTGGATACGTCGTACAACGACCTGTAGTATATCGATGGGGCGGTCTCCACTATGGTCAGTGGAATCGGCACGCCTATGACCATCACCGATTTCGCACCCGGAAGGATGTCGTCCGGCCTGGAGCCTTCGGGTATGCGGGATGACACGAGGGGGTCGTCATACCATGCGGATACAGGGGCGTAACCGACATGACGTATTCCCCCGTCGTTGCAGTACAGTCTGAATACATCGCTCAACCCCAATGTATGATCCTCCATCACGATTCAATCATCGGACTGTCTATTTAGCGTTTGTGTGCCTGCTTTGTCAAGTTCCAGCCAACCTCTTATAACATAGTTGGATGATGCATACCCAATACAGAGGTATTTCAAATGTCGGATTTAATCGGAGATGGGGGAAAACACCTCCTTCTCGGAAACGAGGCCATAGTAAGGGGTCTCATAGAGG
>JAFVZY010000033.1 GCA_017507885.1 Candidatus Methanomethylophilaceae archaeon
ATATGATTATCGACAAATTGTAGACAGGGTGACGGAAAAACCGTCACCCCTCCGGAATCATCCGTACATCGCGTTCCTGGAGGCCGACACGGATTCCGCCAGATTCTTCAAGTCCCCGTCGTGCTCGTCCACGGTGCCCACGAACATCTTCATGAAGGCCAGGATGAAATCCGTGGACGGATTGGCCTCCACGTACGAGAAGCTGTACTCGAAGGAGATCATCCCGTCGTCGGGATCCAGATAGAACGCACCGAACCTGAGGCGCTTGTTGATCCCGTTCAACTCCCAGGCCACGTCCTTGTACTTCTCCGGCTTGGCCTTCAGGTCCAGATGGCTCACGAAACGGATGGTCAGGTCGTCCACCACGAGGTTGACGTTGATCGGGAGGTCGTCCCCCATGAAGACTATGCTGAAGTGGTTGGTGGCGTTGCTGTAGGTGTATTTCAATTCGGCCACGTCCAGGGACCTCCTGACCAGCTCCGTGATGCTGTCGGTGTCCTGCTTCATGGCCTTGGGTTCCGTCGATTTCCTTCTTCCGAACATCCGTATCCCCTTCCCTCTGGCGAAACATCACGCACCGTACGGATAAAGGTTTGCGAACGCCCCCTCCGATTCCCCGGGACGGACGGAAAACTATAACCCGTCGTCCCCTCTGACCCGTGACATGGACCTCGTCGGGATGATTAGGAGGAATGCGGTGGTGTCCGCATCGCTCGTCTTGGCGCTGGCGTCCATGCTCGTGGTGCCGCCGTCGATGGACACGTTGGAGCTCGTCGACGTCGACGTCATCCTGGTATTGTTCACGCTCATGGCGGCCGTGGCCGGCATGACCGCCTGCGGCCTCTTCTCCACCCTGGCCGACGGGATGGTCTCCCGCGGAAGGACCGCCCGGGGCGTCTGCCTGACCCTGGTGATGCTCCCGTTCCTGACGTCGATGCTCATAACCAACGACGTCGCGTTGATAACCTTCGTACCGCTGGCGGCCGCGGTGCTGTCCGGTGCCGGCAGGAGGGACCTGCTGATCCCCGTGCTGGTGCTCCAGACGATAGCCGCGAATCTGGGAAGCTGCCTGACGCCCGTGGGGAACCCCCAGAACCTGTTCATATTCTCGCACTACTCCCCCGGGATCGCGGAATTCGTTACGACGATGCTGCCGGTGACGGTCGTCGGCGCCGCCGCGGTGGTCGCCGGGACCCTCCTGGCATGCAAAGGGGACGTGGGATCCCCGGAACGTCAATCCACGGGGATCCGGCGGAGGGGGATGCTCTGCGTCATGGCCGTCGTGTTCCTCGTCGGGGTGCTGTCGGTCGCGGGGTTCGTGCCGTCCTGGCTGTGCGCCCCGGTCGCACTGCTGGCGGTCCTCGCCACCGATCGCGGGATCCTGAGGGACATCGACTACGGGCTCCTGCTGACGTTCGTGTTCCTGTTCGTGTTCACCGGCAACCTGGCACAGGTCCCGGAGGTGTCCTCGTTCCTCGGCGGCCTGATGTCGTCCGATCCCGTGCTCACATCCGCGCTGTCGAGTCAGGTCATCAGCAACGTGCCTGCCGCGATGATGCTGTCACAGTTCACCGCCGATTGGCAGGGGCTGCTTCTGGGTGTGAGCATCGGCGGTCTGGGAACACCCGTGGCATCGATGGCCAGTCTGATCACGATCAGGATCCACTCCCGCATGGAGGGTGCAGACACCACGGGATTCATGAAATGGTTCCTGGCATCGAACATCGCACTCCTGACGGTCCTCCTGCTGATGCAGGGGATGACGTCCCCCTCGTAAGGGACGAACGGTTCAATCGCTTCTCCTGACCACCCATTGTCCGGTGCGTCTGTTGCCGGTGCGCAACAGGACCCCGTCGTCCTTGAGCGACGATATGACACGGTCCAGGGTCCTTGCCGATATACCGGTTATCTCAGACAACTCCCTCACCGTCACACCGGGATCGTTCTCGATCTCCAGAAGGACCACATCCTTGTAATCCTCGTAGGACATGGGCCTCGCTTCATCGACCCTCCTCTCCTCACGGACGGGGTTTTTCGATTCGGAGGCCGTTTCGACGGGACCGAACCCCCTGTATATGACGACACGCACATCGATGCCGCTGTTCTCTATCCGGGGTTCGGGGAGACCCGCCTCCCTGCAACCGTCGAATATGGTCTTTACACCGTTGCCCCACCCCTCGCTGATGCCGGCGGCCCTGAATATCTTGGATATAGCGGGATTGCGATGGGCCGTACGTCCCTGTCTCATCAGCTCCGGATTCATCGGTGCCGGGAGCCCGCCGGGGGATGTGACCTCCAGACGGTCCGCGTACAGGGCCACATAGATGGGTTTGGCGGGGTCCGCATAGCTCCTGTGCTGGACCGCGTTCACGACGACCTCCCTGACGACCTCTGGGGGAATCTCCAGGACGTCCTCGCGGCAGAGCCCCTTGACGGTCCCGCCCAGACGCAGATTCCTCCTGACGAAACCCACGGCGTTCTCGACCTGACTGTACAGTGGGCAGGAATAGTCCGCACGGTCGATGAAATCCAACTCGTTGTCCGAGGAGAAGACGGCGCAACGGACCTCCGTGAAATTGAACGGGGAGTTCTCCATCAGCAGGGCGTAGGCGTTGGTGGCGTACACCGTGTTCCCAACTATGCGCAACAGACCCGAATTGAACAGCGTGTTATCGGTTATGATCGCACCGTTGATCGCGGACAGACCCGCACATATCGCCTTCGTTGATTCCTCCGTGACCGTGACGTCCCGGTTCTCCACGGTGTCGAAGGACATGCGGGAACCCTGCAGGGCCAGTTCCCTTATGGTACCCTGATCGGCCAGACGGGTGGTGGCACCGAATCTGACGAATGTGCCGTTGTCGACCCCCAGACTCTTGATGTGATAGGGGGTCATCACCCCACGGGACACATCCACGACGACCAGGTGTTTTCCGCCTATGTGTTGGACCGAGGTGGAGACCATGATCTGCGGGGAGCACTCGTCATAGACCTTCCCCACGATGAAATCGGAGATGCGGAACACCTGGTCCTCGGGCACACCCATGATCGTGCGGTTGTCGTCTACGCCGACCACCAGGGTGCCGCCGTTGCCGTTGGCGAACGCCACGATCGTCTTCAGCCATTTGGTGGACTCGTTGGGCAATGCGCCTTTGAACTCCAGGTTCATTCCCTCTCCGGCGGAGATCACATCGTATGTCAAGGGTTCCGTCATGGGATACCGTAGAAAAACAATAGTTAATAAATCAATTGCATAAAAATAGTTTAAAAGATAATGCTGTGCATTTATTTTAACGCCAAGTTTAACGCCATCAACGCCACATTAACGCCAAGTTTAACGCCATCAACGCCACATTAACGCCAAGTTTAACGCCATCAACGCCAC
>JAFVZY010000034.1 GCA_017507885.1 Candidatus Methanomethylophilaceae archaeon
AGGCCGCAAAGGCACTCGGTGTGTACTCCTCGTCCATAAACGCCACCTGGTTGGAGGGGAGGGGACTGGTCCAGAGGATAGCCCTCACACCCACCGACATCCTTCATGCCATGGGCGTCTTCACGGCATTCGATGCGGAGGCGTCAAAGGTCGCCGTATCGTACCTGTCCAAACACAGCGGTAGGACGGAGGAGGAGTTCCTGGAGGCAGCACGTGTGGCCATCCGCGGGAAACTGTGCACCGAATTGATGAGGGCCCTCATGGTGGAGGAGGTCGGGTCCGACGAGCTGGGCAAGGCCGGGGAGGATCTTCTCAGGAAGATGGTCACCGGCACGGATGGTCTGGATTTCGGATGCAGGGTGCGTCTCAACAAACCCGTCATAGGCATCGGTGCCCCGTCGGGGGTGTACACCAGGTGGATCTCGGAGGTCATGGATGCCGACGTGGTGGTACAACCCGACGCGGATGTCGGTAATGCGGTCGGAGCAATATCGGCATCCATGTCCGAGTCCATGTCCGTGTTGATCAGGCCCGAGGATCTGGACGACCTCGCATCCAAGTTCGAGGTGTTCGCACACGACGGGAGACATCTGTTGGAGACCTTGGACGATGCGGTGGAGTTTGCAAGGGAGTACTCGCATGAACACCTCATCGGAATTCTGGAGGACAACGGCGCCCGCGACGTCGTGGTCGAGGAATCCGTCAAGGAGGAGTACATCAAGGGCGGTCACAGGGACATCCTGTCCAGGATGGTCATCACCTTCACCGCCGTTGGAAAACCCCGTGCGTTCATGGATTGACGGAGGGGGCGACCCCTCCCCCAACCACCTTCCTCGATATGTATGGGTTGTTTCAGTCTATCTTATAATTCCATTATCAATATGGATATATAGTCCATGGTGTAATCGAACCCGTTATGGAATCCAATAGCAAGTTCTGCACCCAGTGCGGAAAGGCCGTTTCCACGGAGGCGCAATACTGCTCCGAATGCGGAACCCCAATCGCTGGAAGCAGGGCCGAAGCGGAGCGTAAACAGGCCCTGAAGGACTATGAGGACATGATGTCCGAGAACAGGAGGATGTGGGTGATGTTCCTCATGATCATCTATGCCATCCCTGCGATCATCGTCGGAGTATACTTCGTTGTGAATGCGGCCCAGTTCACCGACATTCTGTTCCAGAACTCGGATTTCATCGCGTGGGCACTCACATATGATGTGACTCCTGCCATGACAGAATCCATGTTCAACTACCTTGGATACCTTCTCATCGCAAGCGGCGCATGCGTTGCCATCGCCACCCTCTGCGTGTTCAAGAGGAGGTACTGGCTCGTTGCCGTCGTCCTGACCCTTATCGGTTCCCTTCTCTTCTGTGGAAGCATCTTCGGTGTGCTCATCGGTCTGATGGTCACCTGGATGATCTATTCCATGAGGGACTCGTTCATCGACGGTTCCATTCAGGAATGACCGGACCACACCGGGTCGTCACGATCCGGAAAACCCCTTCACCACACATTCCCATATAATTCCGGATTATGCTTCCGAACGTGTTTTTGACATCCTGACGATTGCCGTTTCATGGATCCGGCGTCTGTGGCATCGTTGACGGTGTCTCTGTTCTTTATCCTCAATCCCTTTGCGAGCCTCCCCTTGTTCATATCGGTGACCAGGGGTCTGGATGTCAAGGTTCGTAATTCATATGCCAACAAGGCGGTTCTGGTCGCCGCGGTCCTCCTGCTGGTCTTCGTGTTCGTCGGGAACGATCTCATGGGGATATTCGGGGTGACCATGGACAGTTTCAGGGTCGCCGGTGGGATAGTCCTCCTGATGATGGCCATAGAATTGGTCTTCGGTTTGAAGTTGGCCCAGATGGACGATAGGGATGGTGCGTCATGGGCGATCATCGCATCCCCCGTCCTCACGGGACCGGGTATGATAACCGCGGCGGTGCTGTTCGCCAATCAGTACGGTCTCGTCACCGTCATCATCGCCAGCATCCTCGCGCTGTTTC
>JAFVZY010000035.1 GCA_017507885.1 Candidatus Methanomethylophilaceae archaeon
AGCAGGTATCCGCTTCACGTTCACATCCACATCCGAACCGTAGATGTCCTTCCCTTCGAACATCATGCCTCCGCTCATCCCGACCCCGTCCACGAGGTCGTTCATCCTGTTCATGCTCCTGAGAAGCGTTGATTTCCCGCATCCGGAGGGGCCTATTAGTGCCGTTATCCTGTTCTTCGCTATCGGCATGGACACGTCGAAGAGCGCCTGTTTGGTCCCGTACCAGAGGTTGAATCCCCTGACGTCTATCGCGGGTTCGATTTCATCCATCGTCATTCCGTTCACCATTTGACTTTTCTGTTGTAGTGGTTTCTTATCAACGAGGCGGCTCCGAACATCAGGAGCACGATGATCAGGAGCACGGCGGCGCATCCGAACTGCATGTCGGTGGCACCCGGGACCTCGGCTGCGAGGTAGTAGAGGTGATAGGGCAGCGCCATCACCGGTTCGAACACGGAACCCGCAAGGTGGGGTTGGAAGGCGACGACCGCGGTGAACATGATGGGTGCGGTCTCACCGGCGGCCCTGCCCAGGGACAGGATGGATCCGGTCGTTATTCCCCCCATCGCGGCGGGGACGACGACCTTCACGATGGTCTGCCATTTGGTGGCCCCCAGTGCACGGGAGGCCTCCCTGAGTTCGTTGGGTACCGTGCGTATCGCCTCCTCGGTGGTCCTTATCACCACGGGAAGGATCATGAACGCGAGTGCGAACCAACCGGCGATCATGGAGTATCCGAATCCCATGAACATCACGAGGAACGACAGTCCGAACAGTCCGAAGACGATGGACGGGGTTCCGTTGAGGATGTCTATCGCCTCACGTATTATGCGTGTGACATGGGTATCCTTCGCATATTCCGCCAGATAGATTCCCGTGAGCAATCCCAGCGGCAGTGCTATCGCGGCGGTTCCCGCCAGGAGTTCGAGGGTTCCCACGATGGCCGGCATTATTCCTCCGGTTTTTCCACCATCGGTGGGTGCGGCGGTCAGGAACTCCCAATCCAGTGCGGGGAGTCCGCGTATGAGTATGTACCCGAGGATCACGACGAGTATCCCCATGACGAGGACCATGATGCCCTTCAACGCGGTTTCGGCCATCCTCTGTCTGCATGTGGAATCGACGGACCCCGTCAGTCTCCTTATGCTGTGGACGAGTGCGACGCCCAGGGCGGCGAGGATCAGTCCCTCGACGTCCCCGAACAGAAGGGAGGAGAACATCCACAGTCCCACGAAGGTCAGGATGTACAGCCCCGATTCCAGCAGGGTTCCGCGGTTCCTTTCGATGAACACCCTCATGTTCGCGGGCATGATGTCCGCTCCCCCGGTCATTCTTTTCCAAAGTCCGTCTTTCTCATCGCCGTACCCGAATTTTCTACGTGTCCTGTTCACGATGGAGCGGGATGCCATGTTGACCATCAGGACCATGACCATCAGGACCAGTCCGAGCATGAACAGTGCGGAGTAGTGCATGCTTCCGACCACGACCTCCGGCATCTCCAATGCCAGGATTCCGGTCATGGTGCTTATGAGTGAGAACACGTTCCACAGCGGATCCGGTATGATGGTCGCGTTGCCGGTGACCATCATGACCGCCATCGTCTCGCCTATGGCCCTTCCGATTCCGAGTATCAGTGCCGAGGAGATTCCGGACACTGCGGCGGGGACGACGATCCTGGATATGGTCTCCCATCTGGTCGCACCCAATGCCAGGGAGGCCTCCCTATAGGAACCGGGGACGGAGTGTATGGCGTCCTCCGATACGGATATCACCGTGGGGAGGGCCATTATCCCGAGGAGTATGGAACCGGCCAACCAGGAAGAACCGAACATTATCTGTTCGGGAAGGAGGTCGGACAGCAGCGGCACCAGGACGACGAGTCCGAAGAATCCGTACACGACGGAGGGGATTCCCGAGAATATCTCGCAGAGGGGTTTGAGTATGCCCCTCATCCCGGGGGATGCGATTTCGGAGATGTATACCGCGGCACCGAGGCCAAGCGGGAATGCGAAGACCATGGCACCGAGTGTGACAAGAATGGTTCCGGTTATCATCGGCAGTGCGCCGTATTCGCCGGACGAGGGGCTCCAGTCGGTTCCGAAGAGGAAGTCCGTGAGGCCAGTCTCTTCGAGGATCCCCATCCCATTGAATGCGGTGAAGGCGATTATCAGAATTATGATGAGTACGGTGAGGGAGGATATGCACAGGAGTGCGAAACCGGGTATCCCGTCCCTTCCGACGTTTTTGAAAACAGCGGTTCCCATGGGACCCCTCACAGGTTGTTGAGCTGACCGATGCTTATGTAGCCGATCGATCCTTTGGCGGAATTCACCATGTTGATCACTCCGCCGGTGTTGTTGAATGTGACGCAGTATTCTTTGAGTTCCCAACCGTCCACTGCCGCGGACATGGCGTTGTCGAAGCATTCCCTTGTTCCGGAACCGTCCTCCCTGGAGACCACCGCAACGGGCCTTTCGCCACCTCCGATGTCCGACCAGTGGTCGTAATCCCCGTTGAAGAGACGGGCCAGCTGTCCCATGGTGACACCATCCACACCTGCACCGTTCGCTATCGCCACGACCGCATCCACACCCATGTACGTGGACACGAGTCCCTTTTCCAGTTCCGATTTCTTCAGATCCCTGGAGCACATCCCGATGTCGAGCGTCCCGTTGATGGTCCCCGAGGCACCCGCCCCGGAACCGCCTCCCTGGACGGTGACGGTCACACCCGGGTGTTTCATCATGTATGCTTCAGCCAGAAGCATCATCGTCTGTTGGATCGATGTCGAACCACCGACTCTTACGACGGCTCCGTCGGATGGTTCCCCGGGGACGGGTGCATCCTCTGAAGACATGGGGATGAACTCCTCCGAGACTATGGCCTGCCCCTCGGGGGAAAGGATCCAATCCAGGAATGCCTTCGCATCACCTTCGGGTTCTCCCATGGTACACAACACCAGGTTCCTTTGTATGGGGTATGTACCGTTCAGTATGTTCTCACGGGTGGGCTCCACGCCATCAATGGATATCGCATGGGGTTCACCATCGTCATAGGATTCGATGTTTTTCGCAAATCCGTCGGATGACAGGATCGTGACGGCCGCTCCGGCCATCAACACGATGATCACCTGAAGGATTGCTTTGGTTTTCATTTCCATATGAATGCCCGAATCCGACGATTCGAGGATTCAATATATAGTTCATCGAAATAATATATTTATGAATATATATCTATATATTGACTATATAGTAACAATATAGTATATCATATACACATGATGAATCCAGAACGAATACACACTCAACGGTCGAAGACCCAACAGGCCTTGAGATCCGTAATGTCGTCGATGTAGACGTCGATCTCGTTTCCGACGTAGTCGATGTTGTCCTCCGGAATCAGTTCGAGGAAATCGTCCAGGGGGCTTATGGGGATGGATAGTCCGCCGACACGGTAATGCATCGGAATGACGATGGATGGATTGACCTCCTCCACGAACCTCCTGACCTCCGAGAGGACCATCGTGAAGACCTCCCCCGTCGGCACGAGCAGGATGTCGACACCTCTGATCTTGGAGAGGACGTCCTCGTCCGGCATGGCGCCCAGGTCTCCGCAATGGCATACGGAGATGCCGTCCATTTCGAACAGATACATCGTGTTCTCGCCACGTTCGCTGCCGTGTGTGGTGTCATGATACGTGTGCAGCCCCTCGACAGTGAAACCCTTGACGTCGAACAGGCCGTTGCGGGACAGGACGTCCGTATGCTTGCCGGAGATGGAACGCACCGCGTTGTGATCGTAGTGGTTGTGTGTCATGAGGACCACATCCGCCGATGCCACGGGTGGTTTGATACCGATGGAGCGTCCGTCGTGCGGATCGAGTACCACCGTCCTTTCGGAGTCCTCGAATTCGAAACAGGCATGTCCATGCCATCTGATCCTCATGCACCTTCCATCCATCCTCCGATAGATAACCGTATCGCGTGACTGGATATGGCGGGGTGCCATCCGTCGTCGCCAGTCGCGCCTTCCGCAAAATAAATTATATTCAGGCAGGGGGATTCACCCGGCATGAAGAAGACCCTCGTCCTCGTCGTAGACAGGGATGACGATTTCGGAGTCAAGGGTAGAGTCAACACGCCCGTCATCGGAAAGGAGGAATGCATAGAGGCCGCCAACGCTTTGGGGATCGCGGATCCGGAGGATTCCGACACCAACGCGCTTTATGCGGCGATAAGCATGTGCATGGATCTCCAGGAGGACGGGTTCGATGCGGAGGTCTCCCTGATATGCGGTGACGAGAAGGTCGGTCACAGGTCGGATCTGGCGCTGGTTGCACAGTTGGAGGAGGTTCTGGACATCGTCAGACCGGAGAGCGTCATCCTGGTGGGTGACGGTGCGGAGGACGAGTACATCTACCCCATCATCTCGTCACGCGCCCATGTGGATTCCGTAAGGAAGGTCTACATCAAGCAGGCCCCCGGTATCGAGGGTGCGTTCTACATCTTCACCCGTATCCTTGCCGATCCCGCGAAGAGGAAGAGGTTCGTGGCCCCCGTGGGCATGGTCCTGATGTTGTTGTCGCTTTTCAACATCCTGCCCAACACCCTGTTGTTCCTGAACGATTACGACATGTCGTTCATGGCATCGATGGCGGGGAGTCTGAGCATATTCTTCATAGGCCTCGCACTGGTCCTGTACGGATACAACGTGGGGGATCACGTCCAGGAGTTCTCCAGGAGGTTGCGTGCGAACATGATCCACATGACCACCAAGTTCATCTTCGGATGCATAGGGGTGTTCATATTCCTGTTCTGCACCATGATCACCTATTACGACGTGGGCAACACGTACTACCCCAACATGTTCTCGATGATCATCTACATCATCTCCGCGTTGATCTGGCCCGCGATCCTCGCATGTTCATTCTACATAGCCGGGGTCATCATCTATGACTATCAGATAAGCAAGGCGTTCCGTGTGAACCTGCTTCTGGTGTGTCTAAACCTGGTGGCTCTGGGGATGGTGGGGCTGGGAATCCTGGACATGTTGCAGGTCAGTGTCAGCAACTACCTGTTCGTTCAGAACGGTGTCTTCGAGATCGTCGCGGGTGTCGTCCTGTCCATCATGGCAAACGTCCTGAAATCCAGGATATCCAAGGATCAGGTGAGGGCCGATGCGGTTTGAGGAATGGGAGCCCGTGTATGAGGAGATCCTCCGTGATTTCGGCTGGTCCCGTTACGACGACGAATCCTCCGTGAGGATGTTGAAATCGGTCACACTCAACAGCGATCTGATCGATGACGAGGATCTGTTGTCCCGTTTCTCCGACAGGTGCACCGTCATCGGGAACGCCCCCTGTCTGGAATCGGACCTGTCGTCGAACACTCCGTGCGGAACCATCGTGGCGTCCGGTTCCTCCGTGGGAAGACTCGTCGCCGCGGGTCTCACCCCCGACGTGGTCGTCACCGACCTTGACGGTGACATCGGGCCCCAATTGGATGCGAGTTCCCGTGGTGCAGTGACGGTGATCCACGCCCATGGGGACAACCAGGACCTGATAAGGATGCATGCCGGGCTATTCCGTGGTCCAGTGGTGCTCTCCACACAGGCCGCACCCCAGGGGATAGTATACGATTTCGGCGGATTCACCGATGGCGACCGTGCGGTCTGCATCGCGAGGGAGGCGGGTTGCAGCAGGATGCTCCTGCTGGGTTTCGACTACGACCATCCGATGCCCAAGGGGGGTTCCGATCCGGAACTCAAGAGAAAGAAGCTGGCGTGGGCGCGTCGCATCATCCATGACATGAACCCGGCCGGAACCGTTCTGACGTCCCCTTCCAATCTGTGACATTCCTTTATAGGATGAGGGCAATCATCCGTCGATAAGATGGAGGCCTCGTATCTCGCAATGTTGATTCTGCTGGTCGTCTACATACCCATCTACGTGTGTAAAAAAAAGGATAAACATTTGTAACGAGAATGTGGTATAATATTATCGTCCAAAATTGGATGAT
>JAFVZY010000036.1 GCA_017507885.1 Candidatus Methanomethylophilaceae archaeon
CCCGCTCGGGAAAGCCGCTCTCCACACGGGCATGCACTTCACCCTTGAGCAGATTTGTGCCGGGTCCACCGAGGACGATGGCACTAGCCACTCCCGCGATGTTACCCACACCCACACGGGCACCGAGACCGATACAGAATGCCTCGAAGGAGGAAACCGTCTTCTGAGAGTTACCCTCCTTTACACCCGATAACGAAAGTTTGCAGGTCTCCTTAATTTTAAGGATCTGGAGTCCCTTCAACTTTATCGTGAAGTATATTCCCAATCCCACGAGGAACACGAAGGCGATGTACCAGATGTACGTGTTAAGGGGATTGAAGATGTCAGTCAATGTCGTTACTATATCCATGCAATCACATCCTGCGAACGGGATGCGATCCCGAACACGAATGTTACACAAACCGTATGGGTATCGATGTACAAATCCATACACGAATGTGTTTACACGTTTTCCCCCCATTGCGTAATGTATAAAAAACATTATCACAAAAATACAATAAAACCGACATGAACATAGGAATTGTTGGATTGTATATCCAATGATGCGGACCATGGGCCGTACAAATGGATCCCCGCCCGAAATCATCGGCGATTTGCATGCTGCAAAAGGGTGACCACCCCGGGGAACGGATGTGTGGAAGGATTCTGAATAACGGATGAATCCAACCATCGATACAATCGTAGAAATGTTTATATTGGACTCCTGTAATGTCGGGAACAACGCGGTCGTGGTGTAGGGGTTAACACTTAACCTTGCCAAGGTTAGACCTCGGGTTCGATTCCCGGCGACCGCACCATTATTCTTATTCATTCCATTGTTCTGATTCCCTGTTTTCATGGTATTCGCTTGTCACACTTGGATGCATACGGATACCACGTCAGCGAAAAGGACGTCCCCGAGAACCGGATGGACACCGTGACTTTTTCAAAGAACGCAAGGGAAAAACCCCGTCCCCCACCCATCCTATTTATCCATCCCGCGTCATTATCGCCCCATGACACTTCTACTGACACCATGCCCCCACTGCGGGGAGAACTTCATGATGTTGGACACGGAGGACGAGACGGGGGAATGCATCCTCTGCAAGAAGAGGAGCAGATTCACCCGCGAGGAGATCGATGCCGCGGAATCCCGCAGGGACGGACTCTCGGAGAGATACCTCGGACCGATCCAACAGGCCTTCAACGACAACGATTTCGAAACCGTGACCAGCCTCTGCGAGGAGATCGGCAGGGAGGGCGTGTCCTCATGGTACATATGGACCGTGGCAGGGGTCTGCGATGCCCGTCAGGGCAAGGGGGACCAGGCCATGGACGCGTTCGGATTGGCCACCGAGTTCCTGGACGAGGAGAGCTTCGACGAGTTCTACGACATGGTCATGGACGCCGTGCTCGACACCTTCGTAGCCGACTGCAACGAGGAGAGGGACTTCTCCATTCCCCTGTCGGACCTCATGAACCTGTCCAGCACGATAGAGGAGAGGTTCTACGAGATCATGGACATCGGATTCCCCCAGGACCTGTTCATCAGGATCGGGATGCTGGTGGACGAGATCAGGGGCCCCAAGGCCTTCGCACGCCTGCTGACCCTCATGATCTACTACATGTTCGGATTCGTCACCGAGAACGTCTACATACCTGACCACCTGGAAGCCTTCGAATCCATGTCCTCCTCCGTGGAATCCGTCGGCAACTACGCCAAGGAGATGGAGGGGCAGGCCTGGAAGGACATAGCCGCACGTTCGGCCGTCCTCATGGAATGCATATCCATGCTCCATGCCAGGGAGAGTGCGATCATGAACGAGGTCGGGGAGAAGGGTGCCGAGAACATCTCCATGTACTGGTGCGGCAACGATACCGACGACCTGGTGGACGCCGCGGGAGACGCCCTGGTCTGCTGCCTGAGATACTCCGAGTCCGGAGGTCGCAACAAGGGCATGGGCAAGAAGATGGGTGCGGCCGTGGAGAGGTACGGGGACGTCCTTGCAAGAGGAATGGATGCGGAACCCATGGATTCCGATGATGTGTATGACTCCGATTTCGAAGATCACGACGATGAATCCGGGGAACTCTTCGAGCGCATGACCGACGTGGAGCTTCCATCCGACATCGGTTCCCTCAGGAACATGGGTGAGAAGGCCCTGGCCGAGAACGACCGTCCCCTGATAAACGACATAGCCGCCGCCATGGTCGAACTCGATGACATGGACTGGTTCGGATGGACCTTGGCCGGGGTGGCGGATTCGTCCCGCAACGAGATGACCTCCGCCGCATGGGCGTTCGAGAACGCCTTCTACTCCGTGGGTGCCGGCGATGAGGAGAGGTTCAGGGACATCGTCGCGGATTCCTTCTCCAGGGCGATTTCCGGTTCCCAGGACATGAAGACCGCATTGGAGATCCACAGCATCATGGGGGTCGTGAACCTTCTCGATGGGAAGATCGTCGACGGCATCGGTGTGGGTACACGCATCCTGGACGCACTCCGTGACGATGCGCCCCTGGACTCGTCCGACAACAGATTCGTCGCATACGTGGCCGCAAACGGCGTCCTGAGCGCCATGATGCACACCAGCCCCCTCGTGAACGGATATCTCGCGGGTTCCACCAGGGCCCTCGAGACGCTCAGGAAAGTCAAGGAGAGCATGGACCCCTCCGACGAGGAGGATGCGGAACTCATGCCCTCCGTGGAGACCATGATAGACTGCACCGCACACCTCACGGACGCGTTGATGGACGTCGTCTCATCGAACAGCGACACCAAACTCGCCGAGATCGCATCCAAGTGGAAGGGCAAGGAGGCGTATCACGACCTGGTGGACGACATGAGGAACGGGTTCGTCACACCCGAAAGGTTCACACCCAACGGGAAAGCGGCGGTTGCCAACAGACGCCTCGTGGACGAATTCATCAGGAAATACCTTTCCGGACCCCAGTGAGGTCCGATACGGAGGGGGCATCGAACCCCCTCCACCCATTTCTGTTCCCGCATGCCCCCGACGAACCGCGATCGAAAGACCCGTTCGACACACTGGAAGGAATCGGTGATTCATGAAAACAGGGGAAACGGTTTGATGGGACGCGGAGGACGGTACAGCCGAACCCCGCATTCCCGGTCACATGGTTTATCGGATGTCCCCGTCCCATGAAGGGACGGGTTTCCGCCCTCACTGTTCGATGAGGACGAGGATGTTTCCAATCTGGATCGTCTCGACCGCCTTTCCATCGAGCATGAGGCGCTTCTCCTGCTCGAAGAACTCGGCTCCGACGGAAACCTTCTCTCCGTCGACGTCGATCTCGATGGCACCGTTCGCCAGTGCGGCGGATGCCTCGGAGGGATCCATTGCGGCGACCGCAGCCACGATTGCCTTGGCCTGTGCCTTGAAAGCGGGTCCGAGCTTCGCGTGAACGGGTTTGATTCCGACGATCTCCTCGGTGAGGGTGGCCTCGGGTTCGATCGCGATCTCCCTCGCCTTGGTGGTCTCCTGGATGTCGGCCTTGGCGGACTCCAGGATCGCGGCGTCGGCACCGACCAGCTCGATCATGGCGAGCTCGGCGTTGAGGGGGATCTTCTTCTCGCCCTTCCATGCACGGATCTCGGCGAGGACGTCCCTGAGGACCTCTCCGGACCTCTCGGCCTCCTCGTCGACGAACATGGGTGCGGGCCATGCGGTCAGGTGGATGCTCCTGGTTCCGTCGATGGCCTTGAAGTGCTCCTGGAACACGTCCTCGGTGACGTGGGGCATGAAGGGTGCGAGCATCTTGATGGCTCCGAGGAAGACGTTGTACAAGGTGTACCTGACTGCATCGTCGCTTCTTGCCTTGACCATCTCGACGTAGTTGTCGGCGAAGTCGTGCCAGATGAAGGACTCGACCTCCTTCATGGCCTTGTCGAACTGATACTGCATGAAGGACTCGGAGACGGTCTCGAGAGTCCTGGTGAATCTGCTGATGATCCACCTGTCGGAGACCCTCAAGTCGTCACACTGTGCGGGGACGTCCTTGAAGAACCTGCTGACGAACTGTCCGAGGTTGAACACCTTGTTGCAGAGCTTCCTTCCGCGGATGACGTCCTTCTCCCTGAATGCATGGTCGATTCCCAGGGAACAGGATGCGGCATAGTACCTGAGTGCATCCGCACCGTAGTTCTGGAGGATCGGTATGGGGTCGATGACGTTTCCGATGGACGAGTGCATGGGGGTTCCGTCGGGAGCCATGATGAATCCGTGGATCATGATGTCCTTCCAGGGGATGGACTCGTCGATCTGTTCGGCCCTGAGGATGGAGTAGAACGCCCAGGTCCTGATGATGTCGTGGGACTGGGGCCTCATGCTCATGGGGAACAGCTTCTTGTGCATCTCCTCGTCCCTTCCCCAGTAGGTGTTGTAGAGGGAGGATCCGGAGGAGTCCATCCAGGTGTCGAACACGTCGGGACATCCGATCAGCCTTCCACCGCAGCAGGGGCATTTCTCCACGGGGGGTGCGTCGTACACGGGATCGACGTAGCACTGCTCGGCGGTGGCGCAGACGGCCTTTCCGCACTCCTCGCACTCCCAAACGGGGATTGGGGTGGCGAAGACCCTCTGCCTGCTCAGAACCCAGTCCCACTCGAGGGAGTTGGTCCAATCCTGGAGCCTGACCTTCATGAACTCGGGGAACCAGTTGATCTCGTCGGCCCTCTTGAGGATCTGCTCCTTGAAGTCGGTGGTCTTGAGGAACCACTGGGGGACCTGCAGGAACTCGATGGGGGTGTGACACCTCCAACAGATGGAGACCTGCTGGGGGTTGTCCTCCTGTTTGACGAGGATTCCGGCGGCACGGAGGTCTTCGATGGCGGCCTCCCTGGCCTCGAGGACGGGCATTCCGGCATACTTTCCGGAAAGCTCGGTCATCCTTCCCATCTCGTCGATTCCCTTCTCCATCTCGAAGTGGTACTTCATCACCCACTCGAGATCGTCCTTGTCACCGATGGTGCAGATCATGACGGTGCCGGTTCCGTAGTCCAGCTGGACCTTGGGGTCGGCGATGACCTTGACCTTCCTTCCGTAGAGGGGGGTGATGAGGTCCTTTCCGACCAGATGGGCCTTCTCCTTGTCGTCGGGGTGGACCGCGACGGCCTTGCAGGTGCAGAGGAGCTCGGGCCTGGTGGTGGCGATCATGACGTGACCGTCCTCGCCGTCGATCTGGAATTTGATGTAGTTGAGCTTGTTGACGTTGTCCCTATACTCGACCTCGGCGTCGGCGAGGGCGGTCATGCATCCGGGACACCAGTTGACGGGGAAGTTCGCCTTGTAGACGAGTCCCCTGTTGAACAGGTTCACGAAGGACAGCTGGGTGATCCTCCTGTAGTAGGGGGCGTCGGTCTGGTAGTAGATACTGGGGTCCATGGACTCTCCGAGCATCTCGAAGTCCTTGGTCATCTGTGCGATGAAACCGTTGGCGTACTCCTCGCAGAGCCTCCTGTACTCCTTCCTGTCGGTGTCGAGCTTGGTGATCTTGTGCTTCTTCTCGACCTTGACCTCGATGGGGGTACCGTTGACGTCGAAACAGAGGGGGAAGAACACGTTGTAACCGTTCATCCTCCTGAAGCGGGCGGCGAAATCGATGAGGGAGTATCCGGTGGCGTGTCCGAGATGGAGAGGACCGGAGGTGTACCTCGGGGGGTTGTCGATGCTGTACACGGGCTTTTCGGACTGGGGGTCGAAGCGGTAGACCGCGTCGTCCCTCCACATGTCCTGCCAACGTTTCTCGATGGATGCGGAGTCGTATTGTGCCATGGCTAACGGGGGCAGTGTAGATATAAAACATATATAACCTTAAATGGGACCGATGTCGACGGAGGGTGCGATCACCCCGTCCATTCCCCCGACCGGCGGGGAATCGCCGCATGCCCGTGACGGGGATACCGTTAACTTAACATTGGAAAACCGCATGGCCGAACCCATGACCATGATTTCATACATCGATTCGAAGGAGGCCTTCTGATGGCCAACGTCAGAGTGGGACTCGTCGGAGCCTGCGGAAGGATGGGTTCCCTCATCGTCCGCCGTGTCCTCGCCACCGAGGGAATGGAGATCTCCGCCGCATTCGACCTCGTCAACATCGGAAAGGACATAGGAGAGGTCGTCGGAGTCGGACCCCTCAACGTCCCCGTCTCCGATTCCAAGGACCTAGCCGCCGTCCTCAAGGAGAGCAACACCGACGTCCTCCTGGACTTCACCGTGGCCCCCGCCACCGCCGCCAACGCACCCGTCGCCGCGGCCGCGGGAGTCAACCTGATCATCGGAACCACCGGACTCTCCGCCGAACAGAAGACCAACATCACCGAAGCCGTCATCAAGAACAACGTCGCAGCAGTGATCTCCACCAACTACTCCATCGGAGTCGGGGTCTTCAACAAGCTCATCAGGCAGGCCGCGATCTACCTCGGCGACGACTACGACGTCGAGATCATCGAGGCCCACCACAACCAGAAGAAGGATGCACCCAGCGGAACCGCCATGACCGCGGCCGAGATCATCAGCGAGGCCATGGGCGGAAAGGACATCAAGTCCGGACGCGACGGAGTCTGCCCCCGTGGAAAGGAGATCGGAGTCCACGCCATCAGGGGAGGGGACATCGTCGGGGACCACACCGTCATGTTCATCGGAAACTCCGAGCGCATCGAGATCCGCCACCAGGCCCACTCCAGGGAGATCTTCGTCGGCGGAGCCGTCCTCGCAGCCAAGTGGGTCGTCTCCCAGAAGAAGGGAGTCGTCTACGAGATGGCCGACGTCCTCAACTGATTATCGAAACCCGAAAACCCGACGGATTCGTCCGTCGGGGAATTTTATATTTATTGTTTTCTCAACCATTATCAACTAGTTATATTTTCATTGAAAAAGTTCGTACGGATTCTTTGCATTAAGCATTAAAAGTTCGTACGGATTCTGTGTAAACGGGGGTTAAAATTATCCATTACTGATACAATATAAATAACAAAAAATCAATTCTCCAATAATGAGGCGGAAGGCATATGATGACATGGTCAGATGGAAAAACAAATCTGACAGAAGAGCACTTCTTCTGACCGGGTGCAGACAAACCGGAAAAACCTACCTCATGAAGAAATTCGCCAAGGAGAACTACAAGCACCACCTTTACTGTGACTTGGAAGAGCAGAGAAATCTGCACGACATCTTTGAAAACTCCAATCTTTCAGCTGTGGAAATCATAGAAAGACTGGCATTCCTTACGAATTTCAAACTCGTTCCTGGAGAAACCGTGATTCTACTGGATGAGATCCAAGCATGCATCCCGGCCTATTCAGCACTGAGGAACCTATCCGATCAGGAGGATTACGATGTAATCGCCTCGGGTTCCCTTCTTGGCGTCAAAATAGAAGACCTCCAACGGAGAACCCCCATGGGATATGTGGAATATCTCAGAATACTCCCGATGGATTTCGAAGAATTCCTATGGGCCATGAAAATACCAGAGGAACACATCGGATATCTGCGGGGATGCATCCAGAACCTGAAGCCGATCGACAAGGGAATCTGCATGAAATACAACGACCTGTATCGCAAGTACATAGTCGTTGGGGGGATGCCCCAATCGGTGAAGGAATTCGTCGATTCCCACATATACGCCAATTCCAAAAAAGTACTCAAGGACATTGTGAAGGTCGTCGGTGATGATTTTGAAAAATATTCCAACGGAAAGGAAAGGATCATCGCCGAATACTGCCTGAAATCCATCCCCTTCCAGCTGGCGATGGAGAACAAGAAATTCAAATATGCACGGATCAGCAAAAGAAAAGGGGGTTCCCGCTTCTATGGGTCATACCTCCTATGGTTGCTCAGGGCAGGCCTGATCGAATATTGCTACAACCTGGAACAGCCGGTCGCACCATTGTCGCCAAGAATACGCCCCGAGTCGTTCAAGATCTTCATGTCCGATACGGGACTGATGATGACACTGATGGAGGATGGTTCCGTGGAGAACATAGTGTACAAGGATCCGTTCGCGAACAACGGGGCCGTGATGGAGAACGCGGTGGCATGCGCCCTTGTGGCCAACGGATACGACATCCACTTCTACGAGAGGAAGGACAGTTCCCTCGAAGTCGATTTCACTATAAACATGGGCGGAAAGGTCGTCGTGATCGAAGTCAAATCAGGACGTGATAAGCGTGCGAAATCCCTGAACACGCTTGTCAAGGAACGCTCGGTGGACAGGGCCATCAGGATATCCGACGGAAACGTGTTCATGGACGAGAACGGGATAGAGAACTACCCCCTGTTCGGACCGTGTTTCTTCGCGGAATCGGATTCGTTCGACGACTTCGAGGAACCCGATCTGGAGGAACTCCTGAAAATGACAGAGGAAGTCCTCCGTCGCATGGATGATGAAAAGAAAAACGGGGAAACGGTTTGAGAAAAGGGGGATCGGCCCCCTGTTTTGAAAATCACTTCTTGCGCTTGCGGAAGGTGACCTTGGAATCCTTCATGTTGATGACCATGTCCTCCAGCTTCGTGATGAGATCGGAACAGGTCTGAACGAGATCCCAGCCGACCTCCTTCGCGATGATGGCGGTCCCGTCGATGAACAGCCTCGCGCTGATGCTGTACTTGCATGTATCCCCCGCCTCGTTGTAATGGGATACGTGCATGGTCAGGGATTCGGGCTTGTAGATCTTGGATATCTTGGCGACCATGTTCTCGATGTCCGCGTATATGGGTTCCACGGCCATCTTCTCGTCGTCCTCCAGTCCGCTTATCTGGACGAAGAGCATGTCCCTCTCCCTGCATGCGGAGATGAGTTCCAGGACGTCGTACTCGGTCATGATTCCGACCAGGTTCCTGCCTTCGACCACGGGGAGGGTGGAGAACTTGTTGTCGACCATCAGATCCACGGCCTCGGAGATGTCCGAATCCCATGCGATGGTGACCGCGGAGGTCGTCGCGATGGATTCCACCGTGATCTGCGAACGGGAGCTCTTCTCCAGATCGCCGATGGTCTTGTTCTCCTTCTTCCAGTTGTTGTCGATGATCTCCCTCATTCCCACTATGCCTATGACGGAGTTCTCGTTGTCGACGACCGGGATCGTCCTGTAATCCTCGTGGATCATGAGATCGAGTGCATCGTCCATGAGATCGTTGACATGGACGGACTCCACGGGATTGCTCATGACCTCCCAGACCTTGATCTCCTTCAGGGCACGGATGTCCCTGACGACCTCTATGAGCCTGTTCCTCTCCATGACGGCCACGACCTTCTTGCCGTTGACCATGGGGAGCTGCCTGCAGTTGTTGGAGACCATCATCTCTGCGATCTCCGTGATTCCCATTCCCTTGCTTATCGAAGGGGAGGTCTTCACGAGGTTCTTGACCTTTGCATCCAAAGAAACACTCTTCTTCCTCAGGATGGAGGAGTAACTCACCATTCCGATGTAATCGCCGTTCTCGACGACGGGCACATCCTGGTATCCGGACGCCTTCATCACGGCGAGGACATCGGCGATGCGGTCGTCGGAAGTGACGGTCGGGAATTCGGTGGAAACAATCGAGTCGACGGAGATGCCGTCGATCTGTGACCTGAGCATGGAAAGCTTCTTCAGATCTTCTAGGTCCTTTACACCTATTATCTTACACCTCGTTTCAAACATCGACGGGTTGAGGATATAAGGCTTTTCAGAGTTGGATATATGATTTGCGATTTTCTCAGAAAAAATACGAAAATCGTAATTTAAAGGGTTTGAAAGAAGTTTAGGTTATCGTTTATCTACGAATTTCAGGAAAGGTATTATATACCGATCTCGGAAAAGGCCATTCCGTCCAGAAGTTTTCCGAGGATCTCGGATGCCTTCTCGGAGGGGATGCGGACCTGTTCGCTGGTGTCCCTGTCCCTGAGGGTGACGGTTCCATCCTCGAGGGAGTCGTAATCCACGGTGATGCACCAGGGGGTTCCGACCTCGTCCATGCGGGCGTATCTCTTTCCGATGGTTCCGGATCCGTCGTAGTAGGCCTCCATCCTGTGGCTGTGGACCCTGTCGTAGATGCTGCGGGCCATGTCGTCGAGTCCGTCCTTCTCCATCAGGGGGAAGACACCGACCTTGACGGGTGCCACCTGGGGCTTCAGTCTGAGGACGGCGTAGTCCTTCTCGGCATCGTAGTCGAAGGAATGCTCGAGGACGGTGTAGAATATCCTGTCGAGTCCGTGGGAGGGCTCGATGACGTGGGGGACGACCCTCTCGCCGGTGATCTTCTCCTTGACCATGGCGACCTCGAAGAACTCCTCGGTGAGCTCGATCCGCTCGCCGTCGACGTCGATGACGAGCTTTCCGTCCTTGACATCGGAGGGGCTCATGGATTCCATGGCGGTGGCGATGGCCTTGGCCTTACCCTTGAACGCGGGTCCGAGGGCCTTGTGCTTGGCCTTGACCTTCTCCATCTCGACCTCGCGGGGCTCGTCGAACTTCTTGAAATGGGTGAGCTCGGTTCCGGAGAACTGCGCATGACGGGTGAGGTCCCAGCATCCCCTGTCCGCGATACCGGTGATCTCGGTCCATCCGAAGCTCAGAAGGGCCTCCGCATCCCAGCAGTCCGCTGCGTAGTGGGCCATCTCGTCCTCGAGATGCTGCCTGAACCTGAGCCTGGCGGGGTCCACACCGAGCTTCACGAGGAGCTGTTTGGTGGTGTAGACGAAATAGGCGAGGACCCTGTTGGCGATGATCCCCTTCTCGACGGCCTCACCGACGGTGATGGAGATGGTCTCCTCGCCGGTGTTGGGGACGAGTTCGATGACCTCGTTCTCGATCTCATGGAACCTGGCCCAATCCTTGTCCTCCGGATCCACGAAGAGCTCGACCTCCATCTGGTTGAACTCCCTCATACGGATCATCCCCTGACGGGGTGCGATCTCGTTCCTGTAGCTCCTACCTGTCTGGATGACTCCGAGGGGCAGCTTCTCCCTGTTGTACCTGTAGAGGTTGGGGAAGTTGACGAAGATACCCTGTGCGGTCTCGGGCCTGAGGTATCCTACACGTGCGGAACCGGGTCCGATGTTGGTCTTGAACATGAGGTTGAACTCCTCGACGGGTCCGAGCTCGCCACCGCATTCGGGACACGTGACACCGTGCTTCACGAACGCCTCCTCCAGCTCCCTGGGGCCGAGGACGTCGGGATTCTCGTAGAACTCCTTGACCATGTGGTCGGCACGGAAGGGCGCCTGGCATCCCTTGCAGTACGTGATGTAGTCCGAGAACTCGTCCACGTGACCGGAGGCCTTGAACGCCTCCCTGGGACCGACGGTCTCGGAATCGATCTCCACGAAACCCTCGCGTCCCTTGTAGATGGACCTCCAAACCTCGACGATGTTGTTCCTGAGGGCGCATCCGAGGGGACCGTAGTCGTACATTCCGGCGACCCCGCCGTAAAGCTCGAAGGAGGGCCAGATGAATCCCCTGCGTTTGCAGATGGACATAAGATCGCTGTTGTTCTCCGCCATGTGGAATCAACCCAGGAGGGCGCGGAGAACGTCCACGTCGTAGATCATGCCGACAAGCTCGTCCCTGGTTCCGTGAACGGGGATCTGACCGAAGTCCTTGGACACCATGGTCTTGGCGACCTCGGCGAGGTTGGTCTTCTTGAAGACGGAAACGGGGTTCTTGACCATGAAGTCCCTGACCTTCTTGTCGCTGCCCCTGTGGGCATCGGTTGCGGAGTAGAACAGGGGAAGGACGTTCCTGTATCCGGCGAGGTTCTCGTCGGCGGAGATTCCGAGCGCCTGGAGGGCCTCGGGATCCTTCATCTGGTCGCTGAACAGGTCACGGTCCGTGAGGATTCCCACCATCTTGCCGTTGGCGTCGAGGACGGGCACCGCGGCCACGTCGCTGATCCTCATCGCGGGGATTGTGTAGGTGAGGGGTTCGTCCTCGTATGCGGTGACGCACACCGTGCTGATGACATCCTCCGCGGTCATGGGGGTCTTCATGTCCTTGACTATGCGGAGAAGATCGGTAGGGGTCACGATACCCACGAGGGAACCATCGGAGACGACGGGGATCCTGTGGATCCTCCTCTCGCAGAAGACGCGTGCGACATCCGCGATGGACGCGTCGGAATCGGCGGTGATGCACCCCTTCTTCATTATCAGGGACAGCTGATCCTCCTCGAAGTTGCGGAAGATGTCCCTTCTGGAGACGACGCCCATGAGCATCCCGTCGGAGGAACGCACGACGGGGAGACCGGTGAGACCGTTCCTGACCATCATGTTGATGACGTCGTTGCGGCTTCCGGGAACCTCCACCACTATCGGGGGCTGTGTCATTATGTCTGAAACTGTCATATCTTGGATCGTCAGTTCGATACCTCCTTCGCCTTTACCACCATGACGGGACACCTGGATGCACGCACGACCTTCTCTGCGACGCTTCCCATGAGGAACTTGGAGACCCCGGTCCTGCCGAGGGTTCCCATGACGATGACGTCGTAGTTGGACGACTCGTCTACGATGACGTTGACGGGTACACCC